>NZ_JACCBV010000001.1:1202112-1502641 GCF_013409785.1 Microbacterium immunditiarum | reverse complement strand
GGCGCGCGACCGAGAGAATGACGGGCATGCCGGATGCCACCGCCTTCGGCGACCCCGGAAGGTTGACGATCAGCGCGCCCGTCGTGATCCCCGCGATCGGGTCGACCACCCCGGCGAGGCCGCGCGTCAGCATCGCACCGGGTGTCTCGGCGATGCCGATCCGACGCAGCTCCTCGGCGATGCCCGGCAGCTCTCGCGTGATGACCCGAGCGGTTCCCTCGGGCGTCTCGTCGCGGGGGCCGACCCCGGTGCCGCCGGTAGTCACGATGAGCCGCGCACCTCCCGCGAGCTCCGCCCACAGCGCGCGCTCGACGTTGTCGACGCCGTCCGGCACGACGACGGCCTCGCCGCACGTGAAACCGCCTTGCTCGAGATGCTCGACCGCCACCGGCCCTGCGGTGTCGGGCCTCTGCCCGGACGCCGAGCGGTCCGAGACGGTGATGACGGCGGCGTCGTACGGCATGGAGTCAAGCCTAGGGCTGCGGCGCCGACGAGGACCTCGACGCCGCCAGTCGCACCGGCACGGTGCGGAACCCGGCGACCGGATGCTGCTCGCGAACGGCCTCGCCCGCCGGCACCAGCTCACCCGCGCCGAGCACGGAACGCACCAGCACCCGGAGCTCGCGCGTCGCGAGCGGGCGGCCCGGGCACACGTGCGGGCCCGTGCCGTAGACGAGGTTGTACGGGGCGTTGCGTGCGGGCTCGAACGCGTCGGGGTCGCCGAACACCTGCGGATCGCGGTTCGCGGCGCGCCAGTCGAGCAGCACGACATCCCCCGCCGAGACGGCGGCGACATCGACCACGGTGTCGCGCACGGCGATGCGGCGGTTCGACACGAAGGGGTCGTCGGCGCGGAGGATCTCGTCGATGGCCGCGTCGAACCCCGCGTCGGATTCGCCCGCGAGCACGCGCTGCTGCTCGGGGCGGTGTGCGAGCCAGTGCACGACGACCCCCGCGCACAGCGCGAGCGACGACAGGTCGCCGCCTGTCCAGTTGCGCAGCACCGACACGATCTCGGGGTCCGTGAGCGGTCGCCCGTCCTCGCGCCGCAGTGCCATGAGGCGCGACGTGACATCGTCGATCGCGCGATCTGTCCTCTCGTCGAGCATCGCGCCGATGATCGCATCGAAGCGCCGCGCGACCTCGCCCGCGCGAACGGGATCGCGCGACCGCGACGCCGCGCGGTTGTCGGCGACCCAGCTCAGCAGCTGGTCCTCGACCGCCGGCGACCACCCGAGCCACGCTGACTGCGCTCGCACGGCGAACCGCGCGCCGAGGTCGGCGACGGCATCGAACGGCTCGTCGCGACGGACGAGGAGGGCCACGAGCGCGTCGGCGATCCGCACGAGCTCGGGCTCGAGCGCGTCGATCTCGGCGGCGGCGAAGAACGGATCGAGCAGCCGCCGCGCCTCGGCGTGCTCGGCTCCGTCGAGGCCGTTGGGAACGTGCAGGTGGCGTGACACGGCGCTCGAGAACGTCTCGGGGTCGTGCGCGGCCGCGACGACGGACGCGTGCGAGCGGATCGTCAGCCGACCGACCTCGATCGGCGCGGTGACGTGGGCGTCGGCATCCGTTTCGATCTCTTCGGATGCCATCGCGCACCCCCTCGACAGCCGAGGCCCCGCGCGCTCAGCCGCGGTGCTCGAGGCGGATGACGACCGACTTCGAGGTCGGCGTGCCGCTCACATCCGCCACCGAGTCCAGCGGCACGAGCACGTTCGTCTCTGGGTAGTACGCCGCCGCGTTGCCGCGCGGCGTCGAGTACGCGACGATGCGGAACTCCTCGGCGCGACGCTCCTGCACCCGCCCGTCGGGACCCGTCCACTCCGACACGAGGTCGACGATCTCGTCCTCCTCGAACCCGAGCTTGCGGATGTCCTTCGGGTTCACCATCACGACCCGGCGACCGCCGTGGATGCCGCGATACCGGTCGTCCTTGCCGTAGATCGTGGTGTTGTACTGGTCGTGCGAGCGCAGCGTCTGCAGGATGAGGCGCCCGTGCGGGATGAACGGGTACTCGAGCGTGTTGACCGTGAAGCGCGCCTTGCCGTCGGCCGTCGCGAAGGTCCGCGCGTCGCGCGGCCCGTTCGGGAGCATGAGCGTGCGGCCTTTGTCGATCTTCGACTCGTAGTCCGCGAAGCCCGGCACGACGTTCGCGATGTGCGTGCGGATGAGGGCGTAGTCGCTCTCGAGCGCCGTCCAGTCCGCGTGCGGCACGCCGTTCGCGGTCGACGGCCGCCCTGTGGCGGGGCCCGTCGAGCCGTCGCCCGCGCGCGTGACGGCGGAGTCGAGCTCGGGAGCGCGTGAGCCGTACGCCACCGCGTGCACGAGCTCCTCCTGCGGCGAGCGCTCCGACTCGGCGCGGTGCACGGCCTCGAGGTCGGTGATCGCGGCGCGACCCCCGTTCGCGGGTGCGACACCGGACCCGAAGAGCAGCGAGCACAGGCGCGCGATGATCGCGACCTCGCTCAGCATGTCCTCCGACGGGGGCACGAGGCGCCCGCGCGATGCGTGCACAGCGCCCATCGAGTCCTCGACGGTGACTTTCTGCTCGCGACCACCGCGCAGGTCGCGGTCGGTGCGGCCCAGCGTCGGGAGGATGATCGCGCGCTTGCCGGTGACGACGTGCGAGCGGTTGAGCTTCGTCGACACCTGCACCGTCAGCTCGAGGTTGCGCAGCGCGGCCTCGGTCACCTCGGTGTCGGGCGTCGCCGAGACGAAATTGCCGCCCATCGCCATGAACACGCGCGCCTTACGGTCGCGCATCGCCCGGATCGCCTCGACCGTGTCGTAGCCGTGCTCGCGCGGAGCGCGGAAGCCGAACTCGGCGTCCAGCGCCGACAAGAACGCCTCGGACGGCTTCTCGTAGATGCCCATCGTGCGGTCGCCCTGCACGTTCGAGTGGCCGCGCACGGGGCATACGCCGGCGCCCGGCCGGCCGATGTTGCCCTGCAGCAGCAGCACGTTGACGATGTCGCGCAGCGTCGGCACGGAGTGCTTGTGCTGCGTGAGGCCCATCGCCCAGCACACGATCGTCGACGGCGAGTTGCGCACGGTCTCGGCGACGCGGCGCAGCGTCTTCTCGGGGACGCCCGTCGCGGCGACGAGGTCGTGCCACGGGGCATCCGCCATCGCCTGCCTGTACTCCTCGAAGCCGCTCGTGTGGTCGCGGATAAAGTCATGGTCGAGCACGCCCCCGACCGCGTCCTCCATCTCGAGGAGGTGCTTGCCGATCGCCTGGAACAGCGCCTGGTCGCCGCCGAGGCGGATCTGCACGAACTGGTCGGCCATCTTCGTGCCGCCCAGGATCACACCCTTGACCGTCTGCGGGTTCTCGAACCGCACGAGCCCCGCTTCGGGCAGCGGGTTCACGGCGATGATCGTCGCACCGCGCTTCTTCGCCTTCTCGAGGGCGCTCAGCATGCGCGGGTGGTTCGTGCCGGGGTTCTGGCCGGCGATGATGAGCAGGTCCGCCTCGTGGACGTCCTCGATCGTGACCGTGCCCTTGCCGATGCCGAGCGTCTCGGTGAGGGCCGAGCCCGACGACTCGTGGCACATGTTCGAGCAGTCCGGCAGGTTGTTGGTGCCGAGGCCGCGCACGAGCAGCTGGTACATGAAGGCCGCCTCGTTCGACGTGCGGCCGGAGGTGTAGAAGATCGCCTCGTCGGGGTCGTCGAGTCCACGCAGCGTGTCGGCGATCTCGCGCAGAGCATCGTCCCACGAGATGGGGCGGTAGTGCGTCGCGCCCTCGTCGAGGATCATCGGATGCGTCAGCCGCCCCTGCTGGCCGAGCCACCAGTCGTCGTGCTCGCCGAGCTCGGCGAGCGAGTGCTGGGCGAAGAACTCGGGGCCGATGCGGCGCAGCGTCGCCTCTTCGGCGACCGCCTTCGCGCCGTTCTCGCAGAACTCGGCGACGTGCCGCTTGTCCTCCTCGGGCCACGCGCAGCCCGGGCAGTCGAACCCGTCCTTCTGGTTCACGCGCAGCAGCGTCTCGACGCTGCGCTTCACACCCATCTGGTCGTACGAGATCTGCAGCGCGTGCAGCACCGCGGGAACGCCGACCGCGACCTTCTTCCGCCCGGTGACGTGGACCTTCGTCTCGTCGATGTCAGACGTGGGGGCATGCTTCGCCATGAGCTTCCTCGCTTGCTCGGGGCCGCGCCCGCGCAGCCCGATACACCTGTCCCCATGCTAGATCCGCCCTGACGGGCGGGGGCGGGTGCTTTCGATCAGCGGGAAGCGGATGCGGCGGCTGTCCGCCCGCGGATCATCCCCCTTCTCCGGGCCACGAGAACCGCACGACGCCCAGCACATCCTCGAGCGGGACCGCCCCTCGGCGCGGGGTGTGCAGCCCCGAACGCGAGTCCCGTGACGCCCCCCGGTTGTCGCCCATGACCCACACGGCGCCTTCCGGCACGGCCACCTCGAACGGGACGACTCCGCCCGGCCTGTCGCCGGTCTCGTACGGCTCGTCCTGCGGCGCGCCGTCGACGAGGAGCCGTCCGGTGCCGACCTCGCAGCACACGACGCGGTCGCCCGCGTTGCCGATCACACGCTTGACGAGCAGCGCTCCGGGTCGCTCCGACCATCCGGCGGTGTCGGCGAAGATCACGATGTCGCCGCGCGCGGGAGCCGCGACGCGGTCGAACACGAGCACATCGCCCGTCGCGAGCGTGGGACTCATCGAGTCGTTCTCGACACGGGCGATCCCGACCGACAGGACGGCGGCCGCCCCGAGCGCGAACGGCAGCAGGGTCGCGGTGAGCGTGGCAGCCGCGCGCATCCGTCGCGCCCGCGGCGACATCATGACACCGTCTCGAGGATCGCCGTCATCGCGCCGACCTCGCGCTCCTGCTCGACGAGCACGTGCTTGGCCGAGGAGCGGACGAACGCGTTCGACCCCTCGGTCACGGCGGTCCTCGCCATCTCCAGGGCGCCTTCGTGGTGCACGATCATGAGCTCGAGGAACGTGCGCTCCGCCGCCGCACCGGTGAGCGAGCGGAATGCGGCGAGCTGCTCGTCGGTCGCCATGCCCATCATCGCCGCGTGCCCGTCATGTCCGCATCCCTGGGCGATCACGCCGGGACTCGTGACGGCGTGACCGCCGTCTGCGCCATGACCGGATGCCGCACCCGCGGTGTCCGGAAGGGCACGCGCCCATGCGTCCAACCACGCGCTCATCTGCTCGATCTCGGCGGTCTGGTCCGCGACGATGAACTCGGCCAGCGCACGCGTGCGGTCGGAGACGCCCGACGCCGCGAGCACGAGCTCGCTGAGGACGAGCGCCTGCTCGTGGTGCGGGACCATCGCCTCGACGTAGCAGTAGTCGGCCTCGATCGGGTACGCCGGCTGCACCGCGGCCGCCGCGACCGTTCCCTGTGCGGCGTCGGGCGCCGACGACGGCAGCACGTGACCGAGCGTCACGGCCGACGCGAGGACGGCCGCGACGCCGAGAGCCGCAACAGCGCCTGCTGCCGCGACGGTTCTGCTGGTGCGCATCGGCTTCCTTTCATGATGATGCGGATGCTCCGCGGGAAGGACGGTGGGGCATCGCGCCGCGGCGCGATGCCCCACCTCCCGGCTCAGGCCTGGGCCTTCAGCGTCTGCCTCCGCATGTGCCACGAGAGTGCGCCCATCGCGGCACCGCCGACGAGGAGCAGCAGGCCCGTGAGAGCCCAGCGGTTGGCATCCGTTCCCGTCGACGCAAGTGCGCCGAACACCGCGGCCGGCGCGGCCTGCGCCACCGAGAACGTGCCCTCGGCGACGACACCGGACGTCTGGCCCGTCAGCACGAGGCGGTGCTGACCGGCGGCCGCGTCGAGCGGGACGATGAACTGCGCGTCGACCGTGCCCGAGGCATCCGCCACGAACGTCCCGACGCTCACCGGATCCGAGTGCATGACCGCGCTCACCGACTCACCGGGCGTGAAGCCCGACGCCGTGAACGTCTGGGTCGCACCGGGTGCGATGTCACCGCTTCCCAGCGTCACCGGGAGCGCCGCGGTCGACCCGTCGTCCGAGCCGCCGTCACCGCCGCCGGCCGGCGGAGCGTCCGTGCCGGTCGGCTCCGGCGTCGGCGCGTCGGTCGGGTCGGTGCCCGGCGTCGACGTCGTCGGCGTGGGGGTCGGCGTGCTCGGCGCAGGCGTGGGCGTGGGCCGCGGGATATTCGGGTTCGGCACACCGCGCATGTCGCCGTTCACCCACTTGCGGCCCTCGGGGATGTTCGGGGCCTGCGCCGCGAAGTCGCGCGGGTAAAGGGTGAAGCCCTGCCAGTGGATCGGCATCGGGCTCTGGTCCTCGTCGCGGTTGATGTGGTGGAACCCGACGTTGATCCATGCGACCGGGTCGGTCAGGGCCTCGCCGTCCGCGATGTAGTCCGTCACCATCTTCCCGGCCTTGCTGGGGATCAGGTTGTAGCTGGCGTGGATCTCGTCGGACTTCGCGGACGTGAAAGCGATGTCGTAGTCGGTCTCAGGATTCAGGTTGTAGGCCTGGTCCCGCGGAACGATGATCTCGTACGAGCGCGCGTGCCCGTCTGCGTTGAGGCTGTTCGGGTTGACGACCCGGTAGGCCTCACGATTCGCGCCCATCGTCTTCGTCTCGGTCGCGAGCTGGGTGATCTGCGTGTCGAGGATGGCGGTGTGCCCGGTGTCGCCGGTCGTGCCGTACTCACCCGTGTGCGTCGTCGCGAACTTCTGCACCTGCTGCGTCGCACCGCTGTCGATGCCGAAGTCCACGCGCCAGAACGCCGAGTGGTAGTGGTTCACGGCGAAGTCCGTGTCGCCCTCGCCGAGCGGCCATCCCTTGTTGACGACGTTGACGTAGTCGTTCGGCGACAGGTCGCCGGTCGCCCCCAGGCGCACCGAGATCTCACCGTCGTCGTGCAGGCGGTACTCGACCTGGTACTCGTACCAGCCGATGCGCGACATCGTGTGGAGCACCAGGTCCGTGCCCTGCGCGGCGTAGAGCGCGTCGTTGTTGATGTTCGACCGGTACGCGATGCCGGAGTCTTCCTCGCCCACGCACATCGCGGGGATCTCGCCGCGCGTCGCGTCGACCCAGGCGGTGCGGATCTCGCCCACCGGGCAGTCCACGTCGGTGAGCGCCTGCAGGCGTCGGCCGCCGACCTGGTAGGTCGTGACGTCGTTGTACTCGGTCGCCCCGGTGTCATAGGGGACGTTGAGCTGGGCGAGGGCGATCGAGTCCAGGACGAGGATCGGCGCCGCATCGTCGCGCGGCTGGTAGGCGACCTTGTCGAGTACGAGACCGCGGTAGCTGTCGATGCGCCAGCACGTCTGCCACGTCGACCCGGACTTCAGGGTCTTCGAGACAAGCGAGTCGCCCGAGCAGTACGCCTCGGTGATGGTCTGGGCCGACGCGGCTGTGGGCGCTGCGAGCAGCAGGCCTCCCGCGAGGAGGGCGACGGTCGTCGCTCCCCCGATGATTCTCTTCAGCATTCGGCTGTTCTCCGTTGTCATGAGATGGGCAGGACGGACTGGGTGGAGAGGTTGACGACGATGGTGCTCGTCGTGAGGAAGGCGCCGCCGTCGACCTGCGCGAGCACCTGGACGCACCGCTGGATGCCGCACTGCTCGGCCCCGAAGGTGCCCGCGTCAGCGCTGAACGAGTGCGCCGTGAGCTCGATCTCGTTCGACTGCGGCGTGAGCGCGGATCCGCCGGTGAGGCCGGCGAACTCCTCCGCGACCGGCTCCCTGAGCTCGGACTCGAGCAGCAGCTGCCACGCGTGCGCGGTCTCGGCGTCGGTGGGCGCGGGCTGCGTCCCCTGGGCGCGCTGCACCGACTCGACCGTCTGCGCCGCCACGTCCACGACCATGCTCACGGTCTCGTCCGTGGCGTAGTCGTAGTAGAGCGAGATGAGCCGGCGGTGCCCGTCGCTGTAGGCGGAGGGCTCGGCGACATCGGTGGAGAGGAACTGCATTCCGTCCCCTCCGAACACGTCGCGTCCGGCCGCGAAGTCGGGGTGCTGTGCACCGAGGTAGCGGACGTACTCGACCTCCGAGCCGGTGAGCTTGTCGTTGACGGCTGGGAGCTGAGTGGGCGGTTCGATGGGCGTCCCCGCCTTCTCGGGGGCGTCGTCGTCGGTGCTGTCGGCGGCGATCGGCGTGGACGTCGCGTCGGGCGGGGTAGACGTCGCCTGCACGGCGACCTGCGTCGCGAAGACGAGGGCCACCGCTGCGGCTCCGGCCGACACGGCGGACGCGATGCCCAGCGTGCGCGGCGTGAGCCACCTGCGACGCCGCGGCGGAGGCGGATCAGCCGCCGGCGAGATCTGAGGCTCTGTCACAGAGGTTCCTTTCGGTGCGGGGGCGGAGCGCGGTCAGCGCCCTCGCCGCGATTCTTCGAGAGAGCTGTTTCACCGGCGTGTTGAGGGACGAACGCCTTTCGAACACGGGATGAGACAGGTGGAGTCTGTGCGGGCATCCGCGTCTCACCCGGTTTCACGAACTCGAAACAGTCCATGAGCATCCGCGCAACGACCCGTGAGTAGGGTCGGCCGCGGAAGGAGCCCGAATGAGCGCCCTCGCCGACGCGATCCGACGCGGACGGCCCCGTCTCGACCTCACGCGCGAGTCGCCGTTCGCGGGACTGCACCGCCGCCACGCGAGCGTCGTGGACGTCGTCGCGCAGTCCATCGCGGCCACGGCGCCGGCGGGCGTCATGCTCGTGCATCCGGGAGCCCAGTTCGGCCGGAGCGGCTCGCTCGCCTTCACCGAGCTCGTCCTCACGGTGGGCCTCGTCGTCGCGGTCGCGCTCGTGATCGGCATGTTCTCGCGCCGGATCTCAAGCACGGGGTCGCTGTACACCTTCACGACCCGCGGGCTCGGCCCCTGGGCCGGCATCGTCGGTGGCTCGGCGCTCGCGATGGGCTATCTCGCGATCGCGATGAACACCCTCTCCTCCGGCGCGATGCGGATCGCGGGACTGGTGACGAGCGAGCCCGGGTCGATCGCCGGCGTCGCGGTGGCGGTGATGGTGTGCACGACCGTGATCACCGCCGGGGTCATCGCCCGGGGGCTGCGGATGTCGACGCGGATCCTGCTCGTCCTCGAGACGATCGCGGTCGCGGCGGTCCTCGCGATCTCGTTCGCGGCGCTTTCGTCCACCGGCTGGGACCTCGCCCCGCTCGTGCCACGGCCCACGGAGTTCTCGCCCGACATCGTCATGGTCGGCATCGCGTTCGCGCTCATCGGGTTCGTGGGGTTCGAGAGCGGCGCCGCGCTCGGCCCGGAGTCGCGGCGTCCCTTCGCGTCCGTCCCGCGGGGCATCCTCGTGAGCGTCTTCGCGACCGGGGCGGTCGTCCTCGTCGGGACCGCGGCTCAGCTCGCACTCGTCGCCGACGACCCGACCGGGCCGTGGGCATCAGCCGCGGGCATCGGCTGGTTCGTCGACCTCATCGTCGCGACGTCGTTCCTCGCGTGCTCGCTCGCGATGACGAACGCCGCGACACGGCTTGCCTTCGCATTGAGCCGCGAAGGCGTCATCCCCGGGGTCTTCGGCCGGGTCTCGCCGCGCGGTGTGCCCGCGGCGGGCGCGATCCTCATCGCCCTCGTCGTCCTCTCCGTGCCGTCGGCCGTCCTGCTGCTGGGCGGATCGCGCGACGACCTGCGGATCGTCACATCACCAGCGGGAATGATCGGGTTCCTCCTCGCCTACGCCCTCGTGTGCGTCGCGGCGCCGGTCTTCCTCGCGCGCATCGGCGAGCTGACGACGGGCGCGGCGGTCCTGTCCACGGTCGCGGGCACCGCCCTCCTCGCAGTGCTCTGCACCGCCGTGGCGTCGACGACGGCGACCGACCCGATCGGGCTCGTCGCCGTGCTCGCCATCCTCGGCCTCGTCTCGTCCGCCGGGATGGTGCGCCTCCGGCGCGGCACGGGCGTCATCGAGAGAGTCGGCGTGCACGACTGGGCCGTCGCGTCGGACACGATCGGCGGGGACGGCGAGGTTCCGCGATGAGCGTCGACGGGTCCGCGGCCTCCCCCGCCCGCCTCGGGGAGAAGGGGCTCGGGCTCGCCCTCGAAGTGCTCGAGCAGGTCGCAGGCCACCACCACGGCATCACGGCGGCCGACATCGCGCGAGCGGTCGGCGCGCCGCGCGCGACGGTCTACCGCACGGTCAACGCTCTCGTGCGGGACGGCTACCTCGTGCGCCGGCCGGACTTCTCCGGGTTCCTCCTCGGCGCACGCGTCCTCGAGCTCGCGGCCATCGTCGACGCGCACCGCCGCCCCGCGCATCGCGACGTGCTCGACGGGGTCCGAAGCGCGACGGGCGAAGCCGTCCACCTGGTCGTCTTCCACCGGTCGGGCCTCGCGATCGTCGACGAGGATCCGACCCAGCCGCTCTCCGACCGCGCGAGCTTCTTGAGCGACCCGACGCGCTCCGCGCCCGGTCACGTGTGGCTCGTCGAGCAGCCGACCCGGCCCGAGCCCCCGGGAGTCATGGTGGAGCGGTGGCGCGTGACGCCGCCGTCGGAGGTCGTGTCCGCGATCCACGCCGCCTACGCCGCGCGCGGCTACGCCGAGCAGGTCGGCGGGCTGTCGGCCGGTCGCGGATGCCTCGCCGTGTCGATCACCGACGACGACGGTCACGCGATCGGCGCCCTCACGCTCTCGACTCCCGTCTCGCGGTTCTCGCTCGCGGCCCGGCATCTCGGCGCGCTCCGTGACGCGGCTCGCTCGCTGCGGGCGCTCGGGCAGGGGCATCCGGTCCCCTTCTCCTGAGACCGCGCCCCCTCGCCCGGTCAGCGCAGTGCGGCCGCCAGCCGTTCGAGCGCCTCAAGATCGACGGATGCCTCGGCCAGCACGCGCTCGGCCGATTCGGCGACACGTGGGTGCGGGTCTGCCTCGATGATGAGCGTCACGAGCGCTGCGAGCCCCTCGTTCTGAGCGCGGAGAATGCCCACGAACTCCCGCTCGGCGTCGGGTGGGGCCGCGTCGGCGAGCGCGCGTTGACGGCTCCACGACGGCATTCCGGGCATCTGCGCGTGATCCGTGCCGTGGCCTGCGCAGACGCCCTCTTCGGGCGGCTCGACAGGGCGCGCGTCCGCCCACGACACGTACCACTCACGGAACTCGTCGAGCTCGGCGGCGTCGCGCGCGAGCAGCTCCTGCGCGTGCGCGCTCACGTCGGCGGAGACGCCGTCCTTCCGCAGGAGCGTCCGGGCGAGCTCGGTCTCCTCGACGCGGTAGTAGATCATCGCCTCGACGTAGCAGTAGTCGTCGGGCGAGACGTCGCCGAGGGCCGCGTGGGCTGGTGGGGCATCCGTCGATTCCGATGTGACGGATGCCGCGCCCAGCGCGACCGCCACCGCGCCCGCCGCCGTCGTCGCGAGGGCGAGCGCGAGCGCCGCGACGACGATGGCCCTGCGCACGCCCGGTCTCTCCGAAGCCTCCAGCCCGCTCAGCGACGACCCGTGCCGAACACGCCGCGGATCACTCCCCCCAGTATCGTCTGGGTCGCCTTCGAGCCCAGGATCTCCTCGAGCGGCGACTTCTCGGCGCGCGACGAGCGCGACGTGCGGGTCTTGTCGGACGTCTTCTTGAGCAGCCGCTCGTACTCCTGCTGGGCCTTCTTCTCGGCGGCGGCCTCGGCCTTGTCGATCGCGGCCTTCTGCTTCGCGTACTCGGCGTCGGCCTTCGCCTTCGCGAGCGCGGCCTCCTCGGCGGCTTCCGCCTCCGCTGCCGCGTTCATGCGCGCGGTGAGGATCTCGCGCGCCGACTCGCGGTCGATCGCGGTGCCGTACTTCGCGAGCAGCGGCGACGCGTGGATCGCACGCTCGATCGCAGGATCGGGCGTGGGCGACATGAGGCCCTGCGGCGCGCGCAGGCGCGTCCACGCGACCGGGGTCGGCGCGCCCTTCTCGCTCATGACCGTGACGATCGCCTCGCCGGTCGCGAGCTCCTGCAGCACGCGCTCGAGGTCGTAACCCGACTTCGGGTACGTGCCGACCGTCGCGCGCAGCGCCTTCGCGTCGTCGGGTGTGAACGCGCGCAGCGCGTGCTGGATGCGCGAGCCGAGCTGGGCGAGCACATCCGAGGGGACGTCCTTCGGGGTCTGCGTCACGAAGAAGACGCCGACGCCCTTCGAGCGGATGAGCCGCACCGTCTGAGTGATCGCCGCGAGGAAGTCCTTCGACGCGTCCTTGAACAGCAGGTGCGCCTCGTCGAAGAAGAACACGAGCTTCGGTTTGTCCAGGTCGCCAACCTCGGGGAGGATCTCGAACAGCTCGGCGAGCAGGTACATGAGGAATGTCGAGAACAGCGCGGGCTTGTCGGCGACGCCCGGAACCTCGAGCAGCGAGATGATCCCCCGCCCGTCGGGAGCCGTACGCAGGAAGTCCTGCACGTCGAACTCCGGCTCGCCGAAGAACACGTCGGCGCCGTCGTCCGCGAACGTGATGAGCTCGCGCAGGATCACGCCGGCCGTCGCCGACGACAGCCCGCCGAGGTTCTTGAGCTCGGTCTTGCCCTCGTCGCTCGTCAGGTACGTGAGCACCGCGCGCAGGTCGGAGAGGTCGACGAGCGCGAGGCCGTTCTCGTCGGCGTAGTGGAACACGAGGCCGAGGCTGGACTCCTGCGTCTCGTTGAGCCCCAGCACCTTGCTCAGCAGCAGCGGGCCGAAGCCCGACACCGTCGCCCGCACGGGGACGCCCTTTCCGATCCCGCCGAGGGCGAAGAACTCGGTGACGGATGCCTCGGGCTTCCAGTCCTGCCCGATCCCGCGCGTGCGGTCGAGGAGCTTCTCGTTCGCCTCGCCCGGCGTCGCGACACCGGAGAGATCGCCCTTGATATCGGCCGCGAACACCGGGACGCCCTTCGCCGCGAGCTGCTCCGCGAGCCCCTGCAGCGTGCGGGTCTTACCTGTTCCGGTCGCTCCCGCGACGAGGCCGTGCCGGTTCATCATCCCGAGCGGGATGCGGATCTGCGCCTCGGGCACGGGGTCGCCGTTGACGAGGGCTCCGACGTCGAGCGTCTCGCCCTCGAACGCGTACCCCGCAATGACCTTGGCGACCTCGTCCGCATCGAGGGGACCATCGGCGGCTGCCGCGGGAGGAGTTGTGGCGGCGGGAGGAGCGGATTCGACGGATGCCTCCGCCGGTGGCTTCTCCTCCTCCGGTTGCGCGGGCTGCGGCTCCTCTGCCGCTGCCCCCGGTTCGGACGCAGGAGATGGTGCGAGGGTAGGAGCATCCGCGGGGGATTCGTCCTTCGCCCGAGCCGTCTCCTGCGCCGGAGGCGCGTCCGCCCCCGCCGCGCGCGCCTTCGCGGCATCCGCCTCCGCCGCGGCGAGCGCCGCCCTCGCCTGAGCCGCCTTGAGCTGGGCTTCGGCCGCTTCCGCCTCGGCGCGGAGCCTCGCGAGCTCGGCTTCGGCTGCGGCGACGGCGGGATCGGGCGAGGCGGGCGCTGACATGGCCACAGCCTATCGACGGGCGCGCGAGCGGGTCGTCCCGCGAAGGCCGGAGCCGAGGTGCTACTCGACGGCGATGCGGCGGTCCGCGGCATCCGACCGCTCTCGCGAGATCTGCGACCAGAACACCGCCGCGACGACAAGCGCCGCGCCCGTGCCTGCGAGCGCTCCTCCAACCGTGTCGCTCAGCCAGTGCGCGTGGAGGTACGTGCGGCTGAAGGCCATGAGCAGGACCCATACGGACCCGGCGACGACGACCGAGAGGCGCGGGAACAGCACGACCGCCACGGTCGCGATCGTCGCCGCGTTCGCGACGTGCCCCGACGGGTAGGAGCCGACGTCCGAGAGGACGAGGATCTCGTCGGGGCGCACGCGACCGAAGACGTGCTTCATCACCTGCACGACCGCGACCGAGCCGATCTCGGCCGCCAGGAAGTACGCCGCCGACCACGGCCTTCGCAGCAGCACGAGCGCGCCGGCGCCGATGATCGGAACGGCGAGCACGCCGAACCATCCCCCGCCGAGCCAGTTCATGACGCGCGAGAACCCGCCGATCGCGGGGACCCACCACTCGACGAGCAGGTCGTTCCACCACACGTCGACCGCGAACGGATCGTCGCCCCGCAGGAAGATCGCCCATCCGAGCAGCACGCCGAGGCCGATGAGGCCGACACCCACGATCGTGACGGCGATGAGGCGGGACGGCGCGGCATCCGGTCGTGTCGTCGGGCGTTCCATCGCCCCATTCTGCCTCCCGCGCCCCGTCGATCGAGGGCAGGATTGACGCCATGTCCCGTGTTGTGCAAGCCGTCCGCGCCGTGGTCGCACCCCTCTCGCGAACGCGGGTCTTCCGCCGCTGGATCGGCCCCACGCTGCTGCCGCCGATCGAGCGGGTCGTGTCGTGGATCTCGCGGGGCCGCGTCCAGGTGAGCGGGCTCATCGTCCCCTCGCTCGTGCTGCACACGATCGGTGCGAAGTCGGGCGAGCCGCGCGACGCGCCGCTCATGTACACGCCCGACGGCCGGGGTCGCGCGATCGTCGCCGGAACGAACTTCGCGGGCAGGAACCACCCCGCGTGGACGAACAACCTGCTCGCGCGCCCCGACGCCGAGATCACCGTGCGCGGGCGCCGCATGGCCGTCCACGCGACCCTCATCCCCGACGACGAGCTCGACGCGGCGTGGGCCACCATCGAGCGGCAGTGGCCGGGCTATCGCGATTACGAGCGGTCGTCGGGCCGGAAGGTGCGGCTGTTTCGCCTGCAGCCGGTCAGGCGGGACTGAGCCGGATGCCGAGCCTCACGGCGTCAGCTGCTCGACCGTGCGCGGCCGCACGATGATCCAGAGCGCGAGCACGCCGACGACCGCGCAGCCGACCATGACCGAGGCCATCGTCGTCGCGGTGATGCCGGCGCCGGTGGCGATCGCGCCGACGAGCGGCGAGATGATGCCCGCGACGCCGAAGTTGGTCGCGCCGATGATGGACTGCGCCGTGCCCGCGGCCTTGCCGTGGCGGTCGAGCGCGAGCACCTGGACGCACGGGAACGTGAACCCGCACGCCGTCATGAACACGAACAGCGGCACGATCGTGCCCCACAGCCCGAGTCCGAGCTGGTCGGTCACGATGATCGCGACGGATGCCACGACCAGCGTCGCGGTCGAGACGGCGAGCACCCACTGGGGCCCGAACCGGGCTGCCAGCCGCGCGGCCGTCTGCACGCCCGCGACGACGCCGACCGAGTTGACCGCGAAGAGGACGCCGTACTCCTGCGGGCTGAACGCGTACATCCCCTGGAACAGGAACGACGAGGCGGACAGGTAGGAGAACAGACCGCTGAAGGTCATGCCGCCGATGATGAGCACGCCGATGAACACGCGGTCGCTGAAGACGCTGCGGTAGCGCTGCCACACGGTCGTCGTGCCGCGCTCGCGGCGTCGCGCCGGAGGGAGGGTCTCCGGCACGAACGCGATCGCCGACACGAGCATGACCGCTCCGTAGAGGGCGAGCACGACGAAGACGCCGCGCCACGGCATCACGAGCAGCAGCGCCGAGCCGACGAGCGGCGCGAGCACGGGCGCCACACCCGACACGAGCGCGAGGCGCGAGAGCATCACGACGAGTCGGCGACCGCCGAACAGGTCGCGCACGATCGCCGCCGCCACGACACCGCCGGCCGCGGCGCCCGCTCCCATCAGCACGCGCGCCACGCTGAGCAGCTCGAGCGACGGCGCGAGCGCTGCGGCGACGCTCGCGAGCACGTGCAGCGCCGTCACCGACAGCAGCGGAAGGCGCCGGCCGACCTTGTCGCTGAGCGGCCCGACGATGAGCTGCCCGAGCCCGAACCCGATCATCGTGCCCGTGAGGGTGAGCTGGATCGCGGCCGCGGTCGTGTCGAAGTCGGCCTCGAGCACCGGGAACGCCGGCAGGTAGAGGTCGATCGTGAACGGCCCGAGCGCCGTGAGCGCGCCGAGCAGGATCACGTAGAGCAGGCGGCGCCCGGACGACAGCGAGTCGCCCGGGTGGAGCACGATCGGCGCGGTGGCCGGGTTGCTGCCGAGTGTGCGGATCGCGCCGGTCGGGTTGCTGCCGCGCGTGCGGATGGAGCCCGTCGCGGTCGAGGCGCCGGCGGGCGCGGCATCCGTCATCGCCTTCTCCGGCGTCGCGGCGAGCACGTCGGCGTCGTCGGAGAGGGCGGGCGGCGTCTGGGTGGGGATCGAGGCGGTGTCGAGCAAAGGTCTTCGGCAATCGAGACGAGGGCGGCGTGGGAAGGCGAACCATCGGGGCAGGCGGCGGCAGCCGGGTGCGGCGACGGGACGACGACGAACGATGCGAGCAAGAGCATCTCGAATCGATTCGGGGCCGGTCCATGCTATCGGATGCCGCGAACCCTCCCGCGACCGAAACGACCCGGCAATACCCGATTCACGGCGTACTTCTCCCATTGCCCGGGCTGGTTCACAGGCGGCGGATGCATCGAGACGAATAGGCTTGTGCCAGCGGGCCTGCTCTGCCCGCCGCATCCGTTGTCCGTCGCCCGCCGGGCGCCCGAGCCGAGATCAGCGCCACATGACCCCGACATCCCCGCGCCCCACCGACAAGCGCACGAGCGGCAACCCCGCCAAGCGGGCCGAGATCAACCTCACCGTCAAGCAGCAGCGCGAGCAGAAGCGCCAGGAGAAGCTGGCCGAATACCAGAAGCAGCTCGCCCGTCGCCGCCGCGGCAAGGTCGTCGGCTGGGCCGTCGGCGCCGTCGCGGTCGTGGGCATCGTCGTCGCGATCATCGCGTCGTTCGCGTTCGCTCCCCCTCCTCCCGCCAGCTACACCGCGGGCGGCGAGGGTGTCGAGATCCAGGGCGTCGAGACCTTCACGAACGAGACCAACCACGTCGAGGGCGCCGTCGACTACGAGCAGACCCCGCCCGCCGGCGGTCCGCACAACGCCGTGTGGCTCAACTGCGGCATCTACACCGAGCCCCAGCCCAACGAGAACGCGGTGCACTCGCTCGAGCACGGCGCCGTGTGGGTGACCTACGACGCCGACGGACTCAGCGACGACGAGCTCAACGCGCTCGAGCGCAAGCTCCCCTCGAGCTACGTGATCCTGTCGCCGTACGAGGGCATCGACACGCCCATCGCGCTCAGCGCGTGGAACGCGCAGCTCAAGGTCGACTCCGCCGACGACGAGCGCATCGGGCAGTTCTTCGAGGAGTACTGGCGCAACCAGAACGCGCCCGAGCCGAACGCCGCCTGCACCGGCGCGCTGGACGGCCCGGGCAAGGTCTCGTGACGCGGGCATGACCGCCCCGGAGCGCCCCTCCCGCACCGCGCGCTGGCTCGTGCCCGCGCTCGTCGTGCTGGCGGCCGCCGCCCTCGCGTTCGCGATCGGGCGCTTCTCGACGTTCGGCTCGTCCCCCTCGCTCGCGCCCGCGAACCACTCCGCCGAGGCCGGATTCGCGCGCGACATGCAGGTGCATCACGCGCAGGCCGTCGAGATGGCGATGGAGCTCTACCGCAAGACCGGCGACGACGAGCTGCGGGCGCTCTCGTACGACATCGCGACCGGACAGTCGGCGCAGCGCGGCGAGATGTTCGACTGGCTCGTCCAGTGGGGGCTGCCGCAGGCCGGGGGCGCGCCGATGGCGTGGATGAGCGGCGCAGACGACGAGCACGGTCACGGGGCCGGCGCATCCGATGAGCCCTTGACGGATGCCGAGATGCGCGAAGCCATGGGCATGGCGAGCGAGGCCGAGCTCGCGCAGCTCCGCGCCGCCGAGGGTGCCGACGCCGACTGCCTCTTCACCGAGCTCATGATCCGTCACCACGAGGGCGCGATCCCGATGGTCGACGCGGTGCTCGAGCTCGGGTCGGAGCCGCGCGTGCTCGCGGTCGCCGAGAGCATGAAGGTCGCGCAGACGGCCGAGATCGACGCGATGCAGTCGGTGCAGGCACGACTGGCCTGCACGAGCTGACCTCTACAGTGGTCGCGTGACCGCTCCGAGCCGTCCCCGGCCACGGCGTCCCGCCGTCGTCGCCGCCGCGGTCGTGTTCGTGTACCTGAGCGGGCTGTCGAACGTCGCGCTCGGGCTGCTCGTGCTGCTCAGCCGCTACCGCGTGGAGCCGGATGCCGTGCTGCCGGTGTCGCTGCTCGGCGCCGGCACGATCCTGTTCGGGCTCCTCTCGCTCGCCCTCGCGTCGGGACTCAGCCGCGGAAGCCGCTTTGCGCGGCTGCTCGTCACGGCGTACCTCGTCGTCCAGTCCGCGCTTCAGGTCGTCACGATCTTCTCGACGGACTCGTGGGATCTCGTCGCTTCGGTGGTCCTCGCCGTCGAGGTCTTCATCGTGGTCGCGCTGTGGGCTCCGCCGGGGTCGCGATGGTTTCGCGCGATCGCGGAGGCTGAGGCATCCGTCGTGCCGCCACCCGTGTGACCGACGTCACAGATCCCAGCGTCGTGCGAGATACCGCCGATGGAAGAACCGCACGATCTCGATCGCCCCGATCGTGAGCACCGTGACAAGCGCGACGAGGTAGGCGGCTGTCTCTCCGGGGTCGACGAGCTCGAAGAACCGCGTGAGGAGCGGGATCGTGTAAATCCCGACCAGCCCGATGAACATGGTGCCGATCACGAGGCCCTTCACGCGCGTGATCGGGCGTGAGAGCACCGTCAGCACCCAGATCCCGACGACGGCGAGGATGATCGTCGATCCCGTGCGCAGTTCGGGCTGGGGCACCCCGAGGGACCGTGCGACGAGGGTGTAGGTCGTCAGCGCGGTCGCGATGATCACGCCCGCGGGGATCGCGAAGCTGAGCGAGCGGCGCAGGAATCCGGGAACGTAGCGCTGCCCGTTCGGCATCAGCGCGAGGAAGAACGCGGGGAGCCCGATAGTGAGGCCGTCCGTGATCGAGAGTTGCCGAGGCAGGAACGGGAACTCCAGCAGGAGAAGGCCGAACAGGATCGCGAGACCGGTCGCGTAGACCGTCTTCGTGAGGAAGAGCATCGACACGCGCTCGATGTTCGCGATCACCTGGCGCCCCTCGGCGACGACCCCGGGCAGGTGCGAGAACCGGTCGTCGAGGAGCACGAGCTGTGCGACGGCCCTCGTCGCCGCCGAGCCCGAGTTCATCGCGATGCCGAGGTCGGCGGTCTTGATGGCGAGCGCATCGTTGACCCCGTCGCCCGTCATCGCGACCGTGTGCCCGGCACGCTGCAGCGCGACGACCATGCGCTGCTTCTGCTCGGGGCTCACGCGCCCGAAGACGGTATTGTGCTCGAGCACCTCGGCGAGCTCGTCGTCATCGTCGGGCAGCCTTCGCGCGTCGAAGCCGCCGTCCACGTCGATCCCCACCTGGCGGGCGATCGCGGCGACGGTGCGCGGATGGTCGCCGGAGATGATGCGGATGCCGACGCCCTGCGCCGCGAAATACGCGAGCGTCTGGGTGGCATCCGGTCTCACCGTCTCGCGGAACGCCACGATGACCGCCGCCCGCAGTCCGTCGGGCAGGCGCTCGGCGTCGACGTCCGCCTCTGTGAGGGAACGCTCGGTGTGCGCGAGCACAAGGGTGCGGCGGCCCGTCGAGATGAGCTCTCCATGGAGGCCTGCGAGCGCTCCGTCGCCCTCGAGAACCTCATCGCCGAGGACCATCTCGGGTGCGCCGAGCACCCAGGTGCCGGCATCCGGCGCCAAGGTCACGGCACTCCACTTGCGCGCCGACGAGAACGGCACGTACGCCACCGGGTCGAGCTCGTGTGCGAGCGGGTACGGGTCACGGAGGCATCGCGCCGTCGCATTCGCGTCGGGCGCGGCGCCGTACCACGCGAGGGCGCCCTCCCACCCGGACGGGACGGCGTCGAGCGGGTGCGCGGAGTCGAAGCGGATGTCGCCCTGCGTGATCGTGCCGGTCTTGTCGAGGCACACGACATCCACCCGCGCGAGGCCCTCGACGGCAGGAAGCTCGTTCACGAGCACTTTGCGCCTCGCGAGGCGCGCCGCCCCGACGGCGAACGCGATCGACGTCATGAGCACGAGGCCGAGCGGGATCATCGCCGTGATCGAGGCCACCGCGTTGACGACGGCCTGCACCCAGCCGCCCGTGTCCCACGCCTCGACCCAGCCGCCCGCGACCATCACCTGCGCGTTCAGCACGAGGAGCCCGATCGGGCCGAGGCCCCATCCGACCCACTTCAGCACGCGATCGATCGACGACCGCAGCTCGCTCGCCACGAGCGAGAAGCGCTTCACCTCGGCGGCGATGCGGTTGGCGAAGGCACCCGCCCCGACCCGCACGACCCGCGCCTCGCCCTGTCCGGCCATCACGATCGACCCCGACAGCACCTCGTCGTCGGCGTTCTTGTCGACCGCGTCGGACTCGCCAGTGAGCAACGACTCGTCGACCTGCAGCCCGCGCGAGCGCAGCACGACGGCGTCGGCGGGAACCTGATCGCCCGCGCGGAGCACGAGCACGTCGTCGATGACGACGTCGGACGGGAGCGGCTCGGTCTCGATGCCGTCGCGCCGCACGCGCGCACGTGGCGCGTTGAGCAGCGCGAGGCGATCCAGCGCGCGCTTCGCGCGGAACTCCTGCACGCCGCCGATGATCGAGTTCGCGAGCGCGATGAGCCCGAAGAGCGCGTCCTGCCACCGGCCGAGCACGAGCAGCACGGCGAAGCACGCGAGCACGATCCCGTTGAACGACGTGAACACGTTCGCGCGGATGATCGACCAGGCACTCCGGCTCGTGCGCGTCTCGAAGGCGTTCGTCTGTCCGGACGCCGTGCGCTCGGCGACGTCGGCGGCGCTCAGGCCGACATCGGGGTCGACGGATGCCGCGGCATCCGTCTCGGACTCGATCAGCTCGCTCATTCGTCCCGCCACGATGACTGCGCGGCGCACGCCCCGTGGAGCGTGCGCCGCGCGGTACGGTCGTGACCGATTATCCCTTCGTGGAGCCTGCCAGCAGACCTCGCACGAAGAACCGCTGCAACGACAGGAAGACGACCAGCGGAACCACCAGTGCGATGAACGCACCGGCCGTCAGCAGGTGCCAGTCCTGTCCGCGGCTTCCGGTCATCTCGGCCAGCAGCTTCGTGATCGGGGCCACGTTGCCGTCGGCGAAGATGAGGGCCACGAGCAGGTCGTTCCACACCCAGAGGAACTGGAAGATCGCGACCGACGCGATCGCCGGCATCGTGAGCGGCAGGATCAGCCGGAAGAAGATCTGCCCGTGCCCGGCGCCGTCGACGCGGGCCGCCTCGATCACCTCGCGCGGGATCTCCGAGACGAAGTTGTGGAGCAGGTAGATCGTCAGCGGCAGGGCGAAGATCGTGTGGGCGATCCACACCTGCGCGTAGCCGAACGAGCCGAACGCCTCGATCACGGGGAACCCGAAGATCGTGCCCTGCGAGAACAGCTGCAGAAGCGGGATGAGGGCCATCTGGATCGGCACGATCTGCAGCGCGAAAACGAGGATGAACAGCGTGTCCTTGCCGCGGAAGTCCATCCACGCGAACGCGTACGCCGCGAGCAGCGCGATCGAGATCGGGATGACCGTCGCCGGGATGGTGATCGCGAACGAGTTGACGAACGCACCCGCCATGTTCAGCTGGCTGTTGCCCGTCTGAAGGGCGGTCGAGTAGTTGTCGAGCGTCCAGCCCCAGTTCTCGAAGACCGTCCACCAACCCGTCGTCTGGATGAGCTCACGCGGACGGAACGAGGAGATCAGCAGCCCGAACGTCGGGATGGTCCACAGGACGGCGATGATGAGCGCAGCCGCAGTGGCCCACGGCGACGACAGCTTGCGCTTGGTCGCCCCGAGCTGGATCTTGTCGGCCCGGCGCGCGCCGCGGCTCAGTTCGTCCTGGCCTTCTTCGTCGATCGGCAGATCGACGGGCATCACCGCGCTCATCAGCGCACCTCCCGCTGCTTCTTCAGCTGCACCGCGTTGTAGATGACGATCGGCAGGACGAGGATGAACAGGATCACCGCGAACGCGGCCGAGCGCCCCGCCTCGAAGCTGCGGAACTGGGTGTACATCTCATTCGCGAGGACCGACGTGTTGTTCGCCCCCGCCGTCATGGTCCGGACGATGTCGAAGACCTTGAGCGAGGCGATCGAGATGGTCGTCAGGACGACGATGAGCGCGGGCCGGATGCCGGGGACCACGACGTTGATGAACTTCTGCCACGCGTTCGTTCCGTCGAGCTCCGCCGCTTCGAGCTGCTCGGTCGGCACGCCCTTGATCGCGGCCGAGAGGATCACCATCGCGAAACCGGTCTGGATCCAGATCAGGACGACGATGAGGAACAGCGTGTTCCACGGCTCGACCGCCAGGAAGTTCAGCGGCTGACCGCCGAACCACACGATGATCTGGTTCAGGAAGCCGATCTGGTTCGACCCGGCCGGACGCACCGTGTACATGAAGCGCCAGATGATCGAAGCGCCCACGAACGAGATGGCCATCGGCATGAACACGAGGATCTTGTAGTACCGCTCACCGCGGGACTTGTCGATGAAGTACGCGTACGCGAGACCGGCGATCGTCGAGATGATCGGCGCGACCAGCACCCACACGATCGTGTTGATGACGATGCGCACGTTGGCCGGCTGCGTGAAGATCCACGCGAAGTTCTCGAAGCCCACGAAGGTGTTTCCGCGGGAGTTCATGAACGCCTGGACCGTGGTCTGGATCGTCGGCACGATGAGCCCGATGGCCAGCAGGACGATCGCGGGTGTCAGGAACCCGAACAACTGGAACAGCGAGCCCGCACCATCGCGCGCGCGCTTGTCCAGGAAGAAGAAAAGCAGGCCGAGCACGGCCGCTGCGATCATCGCCTCGACCCAGGACTGGAGCAGGAAGAGCACCAGTACGGGACCGAGCACGCACGCGATGAGACGGATGATCGTGTACATCCGTCCTTTTCGCGGCGCGATCTCGATGAAGAACAGGATCAACCCCACCACGGCGAGGAAGATCCCGACGATCACGATGATCTCCAGCCACGGGTTGAGCGTGCTCAACCATCTGAAGAAGTCGGACATGGATTCCTTTCGAGTGCGTCGTCGGACCCGGGGACGTCCCTAGCGATCACGGTAGGGAACGGGGCCGCCCTTTGGGAAGGGCGGCCCCGTTCACGAAGGTCAGCTCGACGGCCAGCCTGCCTCGATCTGCTCGAGGACGGTGTCGGTCGGCGTGCCGTTCACCCAGTCACGCATGCCCTGCCAGAACGTGCCCGAGCCCACGGCCGACGGCATCAGGTCGGATGCGTCGAACCGGAAGGTCGTCGTGTCGTCCTGCAGGATCGCGATCGCGGCCTTCAGGATCTCGCTCGAGGCGTTCTCGGGGTCGAGACCCTTGTTGGCGCTGATCACGCCACCCAGGCCCACGCGGCTGTTGGCCCACTCGGGGCTCGACAGATACTCGAGCACCGCGACAGTCGACTCGGAGTCGTCGAACGCGCCGACGATCTCGCCACCGCCCGTCACGACCGCGCCATCGCCGGTCTCGCCGCCGAAGCCCGGGGTGATGAAGGCCCAGATGTCGCCGTCCTCGGCGACGGTGCCGCCTGCGTCGGTGATGAACCCGTCGTAGAACGACGCCTGGTGGTGCAGCGTGCACTCACCCGACACGAGAGCCGCGGCGGGATCGCCGAACGGCGTCGTCACGATCGTGTCGAGGCCGCCGAAGCCCGCGTTGACGTAGTTCGGGTCGAGCAGGATCTTGCCCACCTCATCGAACGCCGACTTGATCGCCGGGTCCGTGAAGGGCACCTCGTTCGCCACCCACTGGTCGTAGACCTCGGTGCCGGACTGGCGCAGGACGACGTCCTCGATCCAGTCGGTGCCGGGCCAGCCGGTCGCGGCGTCCGAGCCGAAGCCGACGCACCACGGCGGTCCGCCGATGTCGGACTGGATCTGCGCCGTCAGGTCGAGCAGGCCCTGCCAGTCGGTCGGGATCTCCCAGCCGTTCTCTTCGAACGTGGAAGGCGAGTACCAGATCCAGCCCTTGACGCTCGCCATCAGCGGCGCGCCGTACAGCGTGCCCTCGACCGTGCCGTAGCCGGCCCAGTCATCGGTCCAGTACTCCGCGACGTTGTCGGCGACGCTCTGCGGCGCCTCCTTCAAGAAGCCGCGCGTCGCCATGTCGGCGAGCAGACCCGGCTGCGGGAAGATCGCGATGTCGGGTGCGTTGCCACCCTGGGCGCGAACGGCGATCTGAGCCTCGAACTCCTTCGACGACTCGTACTGGATGTCGATGCCGTTCTCTTCCTCCCAGTCGGCCCACGACTCCTCGAGAAGCTCGGCCTCTGTGTCCGCGATCGTGCCGTAGATGGTCACGACGTTGTCGCCGCCGCCACCTTCGTCGTCACCGCCGCCGCCCGATCCTGGGCCGCCGGAACACCCGGCGAGGGCGATACCCGCGACTCCTGCCGCGGCCACCGAGATGAGGAGCCTCCCCCGTCTCTGTGTCTTCATTGGTCCTCCTCGTTGAGATGTGCGGGATGCGAATGACCCGCCGAACCGGCGCAAGGAACTTCGGGAACCGATTCCAGAATCACGCTAGGGGATGCGGTGCATCCGCACAATCGCATGGGATCACAAGTCGATAAACCCCACGACTCTCCCTAGCGCGTGGACGGTTTCCACGGCAGGATGGGGATGGAACCGGTTCCCGAAAAGCCGCGGGCCGGTGCCCTGGTGCGCGACGGCGCGTAGGACCGAGGGAGGTGTCCGGTGGCCGGCATCGCCGACGTCGCACGCCTTGCCGGCGTCTCGAAGTCGACGGCCAGCCGCGCGCTCACGGGCTCGGGCTACGTCTCAGAGCGCACGCGCGATCGCGTGGCCGAGGCGGCCGCGACGCTGGGCTACGTGCCGTCGACGAGTGCGGTCAGCCTCGCGACCGGCCGGACGCAGACCGTGGGCGTCGTCATGCCCTACGTCAACCGGTGGTTCTTCGCCGAGGTGCTCGAGGGTATCCAGCACGCGCTCCTCGAGCGCGGGCTCGACCTCGCGCTCTACGACGCGAAGCCGGGAACTGCGGGGCGTCGGCGCATCTTCGAGCACTTCCTCGCGCGCAAGCGCTTCGACGGGCTCATCGCGGTGGGCCTCGAGCCGGAGGACGAGGAGCTCGAGCGCATGCTCGCCCTCGAGCGTCCGGTCGTGAGCGTCGTCGCCGCGACCTCGGCGACGAGCGTCGTGTCGATCGACGACGGCCACGCGGCGCGCCGCGCGACCGAGCACCTCATCGACCTGGGCCACCGCGACATCGTATTCCTCGGCGGCGGGTCGACGGCCCACTGGGCCCACGTTGACCGCCGCCGCATGTCGGGCTACATCGAGACGATGACGGATGCCGCACTCGCCGACCACGTGCGGCACGTGCCCTCCGACGTGACGTGTCCCGGCGGCTACGCGGCGGCCGTCGATCTGCTGGGCGACGCCCGCCGCCGCCCGAGCGCGATCGTGGGCGTGTGCGACGAGGTCGCGATCGGCGCAATCATCGCGGCGCGGCGGCTCGGCATCCGGGTCCCCAGCGAATTGAGCGTCGTCGGCATCGACGACCACGAGTACGCCGAGATGTTCTCGCTCACGACGCTGCGACAGGTGCCGCGCGAGCAGGGCACGGCCGCGGTCGCGCTGCTGGAACGCCACCTCTCCGACCCGACGCTCCCGCCGACGGAGGTGCGCCTGAAGCCGACGCTCGTGATGCGGACCTCGACCGCACACCCGGACTCGCTCGAGTCGGCGATGGCGGTCGACATGCGCGCGACGCCCCGCTCCGGCGCATGACACGCCGGGCGCACGGGCCTGGGCATGACGAAGGCCCCCGGGCGAACCCGGGGGCCTTCGTGACGCGTGAAACGCTGAATTACTTCAGGGTGACCGTCGCGCCGGCCTCCTCGAGGGCGGCCTTCGCCTTGTCGGCGGTCTCCTTGTTCGCGCCCTCGAGCACGGCCTTCGGAGCACCGTCGACGACGGCCTTCGCCTCACCGAGGCCGAGCGAGGTGAGCTCGCGGACGACCTTGATGACCTGGATCTTCTTGTCGCCCGCGGCCTCGAGGATGACGTCGAACGCGTCCTTCTCCTCGGCCTCCTCGGCGGGGGCACCACCGGCGGGGGCGCCGGCGGCGGCGACCGCGACGGGCGCGGCGGCGGTGACGTCGAAGGTCTCCTCGAACGCCTTGACGAACTCCGACAGCTCGATGAGCGTGAGCTCCTTGAACGCGTCGAGCAGCTGCTCGGTGCTGAGCTTAGCCATGATGTTTCTCCTTGATTGGGGTATTCACGCCGGGCCTGATGTCAGGCCGCGGACTCCTGCTTCTCGCGCAGCGCGTCGACCGTGCGAACGGCCTTCGTCGGGAGCGCATTGAAGACGTATGCCGCCTTGGTCAGCGAGGCCTTCATCGCGCCGGCGAGCTTCGCCAGCAGGACTTCACGGCTCTCGAGGTCGGCGAGCTTGTTGACCTCGTCCGCGCTCAGGGGGTTTCCGTCGAAGAAGCCGCCCTTGATCACGAGAAGAGGGTGTGCCTTGGCGAAGGCGCGCAGACCCTTCGCGACGGAGACCGGGTCACCGTGCACGAACGCGATGGCCGACGGACCCTTGAGGTCATCGTCCAGCGACGTGATCCCCGCGTTGTTCGCGGCGATCTTGGTCAGCGTGTTCTTCACCACGGCGTACTCCGCGTCCTGACGGATGCTGTTGCGGAGCTCCTTGAGCTCCTTCACCGTCAGACCGCGGTACTCGGTCAGCAGAACGGCGGTCGAGTCCTCGAAATGCTTCGTGAGCTCGGCGACCGATGCTTCCTTCTGCGCCATGGCCACTCCTTGTGTTTACGAGACGCTCCGCGGTGGCGGGGCGCCGTGCCCGAGGCATCCGCTCATCTGATCTCGCCCACAATGGAAAAAGCTCCGGCGCAAGCGCACGGAGCTTCGGCCTGGAATCCCAGGAGTTCGTTCGTGTCACCTGCGCAGGCCCCTGCATCGCAGAGCTTCGATCGTCATGCGCTTGCGCGCACATCGATGACCGGCGGTCTTCGGCGCACACCAGTCTACGGGAGCCCGCGGCTTCCCCCAAATCGGCGCGCTCCCTCCCCACTCCCCCTCGCCCTCTTCGTCGAGTGCACGACTTCCCTTCGAGTGCACGGCCTGCCGGCGTGGGTAAGCCGTGCACTCGGCGCGAAGTCGTGCAGTCGCCGCGCCCGAGCGCGCCACCCGGCGGTCAGCGGGGTGGACGAATGCCGAAAGCCGCGAGGCGTTCGGCCAGGTGCCACGGCGTTCGGATGTGCTCGTCCTCCCACCGCACGAGGTGGCGCCCGGTGGTTCCCCGGATCCAGTCCTCGCGCTGCTTCTCCGCGAGAAGCACCTGCTCGAGGGGAACGCCGCGCCGCAGCGACTCGTCAAGATACTTGCTCCTGCCGTCGACCTCGCCGAAGGCATCGACGTCATCGAGACCGAAGTCCACATAGAAGGAGCCGCCGTGAGGAGCGGGCACGGCCGCTTGAAGCGACGGCGTCTCGAACCCCAGACGCAGAAGGTGAAGACGGCTCACGGATTCGCCCGGCGACTCGGCACGGCCGTCGCTCACCGGCGCCAGGCGGCGGGCTTGACGGATGCCGCGTGCTCCAGACGCGAGGTCGATCATCTGCTGCAGCTCACGGCGCCACGACGCAAGGCTGTCGAGGTCCCACTCGCGCTCGCGCGCGGCTCGTTTCCGCTCGGCCGCGTCGGCCGCGGCGAGCGCGGGCTCGGGGCGGAGCGTGCGAAGCAGATCGAAGACAGTCCTCTCCAGCGAGGTCGTGCGAATACCGTCGCATACCGCGACATCGGTCGGCCGCAGAGGGGCGACATGGCGCATGACATCGGGGGCGCTCGAGATTCGCTGCGGCGACGACGTCGTCATGTGCACCCGCAATGGGCGATGGCGATACAGCGGCAGCCCCCACAGCACGGCCGCCGACTCATGCGACATCACCGCTGATCCGCGCGCATCGCGCGCCACCGCGATGACGTGAGCGAGGTGGCGACCCTCCGGCCAGAGCTCGTCCCACTCGTCCGCGCCGATGTACCAGCCGCGCCGGATCTGACGGTGCCTTCCCGTCGCCACCGCCGCGGCGATGCTTCGCTCGGTCGAGCCGAGCACGAGCAGGTCCTCGCGCGAGAGGACGAGCGGATCGAGGTCTGCAACGGTGACGATTCGAGGCACTCTTCACCGTCCGGCATCCGCACCCGCGTCATCGGCTTCGCCCGCGCGCATTGTGGAGAATCGGCGTTCGCTCGGGCCTGTTCAGGACCGGTTCCGTCCCTCCTGCCATCCCCGTCCTCCGCGAGTGCACGGCTTCTCGTCGACCGCACGGGAACCTCGCGTCGGCATGTCGTGCGCTCGACGAGAAGTCGTGCACTCGCGAGGAAGAGGAGGAGAGGGAGGAGAGGGAGGAGACGAAGGGAACCGCCCGCGGGTCGCACCCCGCGGACGTCCGTCACCCGGGCTACCCTCGAACGCGTGACCCCCGAACTCGCCGCCCGCATCGTCGCGGACTCCCGCGATCGGGTGGCGTGGGTGCGCGCGCGATCGCGCGGGATCACGGCGACGGATGTCGCGGCGCTCACGTCCGAGCGTGCGATCGCCCGCTCCGCCGACGCCAAGCTGGGCCTATCGGGCACCGGATTCTCGGGCAACGCGTACACCGCTCACGGGCGGCAGCGCGAGCCGGAGATCGCGCGGTGGCTCGCCGCGACGCACGGCATCCTCCCCTCGACGGCCCTCTTCCACGCAGTCGTCGAGAAGCGGCACCTCGCGACGCCCGACGGACTCGCGGTCGACTCGGCCGGGCGCATCACGCTCGCCGAGATCAAGACGACCAACAAGCCGTGGCGCAGCATCCCCCGGTCGTACCTTCGCCAGGTGTGGTGGCAGCAGCACGTGCTCGGCGCCGAGCGCACGCTCGTCGCCTGGGAGCAGCACGACGGCTTCGTGCCCATCGACGACGAGCCGCGGTGCCAGTGGGTCTATCGCGACGACGGCGAGATCGCGAAGCTCGTGCGCCTGGCGACGGCGCTCATCGACGAGCTGCACCGCCGTCACGTGGCGGGGTCGGCGCGGAGGGAAGAGCGGATGCCGCAGCCCGTCGCCCCGCGCGAGCCGTTCCGCGCTCTCGCGCTCGCCGACTGACCGGGCAGTCGACAGACCCCGGCCTCACCTCAGCGTCGTGACGACGCGCTCCTGCGCGTTCCACACGCGCAAGCCGGTCGCCTCGCCCATGACGTGCCGGTGCGAGATGACGCGCAGCGCGGTCGCGAGGCGCGTCGCGGTGAGCCCGCGCGCCAGAGTCACGTGCGGCGTCCACCGATCCGGAGCCGTGTTCGAGTAGCGCGGCTCGGGCGGACCGGCGAGCTCGGCGACGGCGCGGTGCACCTCGAGGAGCGGCCGGTTCAGGACGATGTGGCGCGTGAGGATGAACCGGTCCCGGTGGCCGAGCAGCAGCACGCCGCCGAGCTCGATCGGGACAGGGAGCAGCTCGGTGACGTCGGCGAACATCGCCGGATCCAGGGAGCCCCGCACGGCGAGCGTCACGTGAGGCCGGTTGCTCGGCGCCGGATTGCGGCCGGCGCTCGGCAGGTCGGCGGCGAGGAGCCGATCCCAGTCCTCGCGCACGGCGCGCTCGGCCTCGGCATCGAGCACGAGCTCCACGCTGAACACGCACCCATCCTCTCGCCGTCGTCGCGGCCGCGCATCCGCACATCGCGAGGACGACCCCTATTGCGGCACCCCACGCGAAGGGAAATGCTGATGCCGAGGCGCGTCGGCGCCCCGAATCGGCGATGCGGCCGACTCCCGGAAGACCTCGGCCGCGAGGAAGGACGAGGATGTCTGCGAACAGAGCTGTGGCCTACAAGGGCCCCGGGGTCGTCGAAGTCATCGACACGGACTACCCCGAGTTCGAGCTCAAGGACGGTCCCGGGGTCAACCCCGCGAACGTCGGCCGGAAGGTGCCCCACGGCGCGATCCTGCGGACGGTCGCGACGAACATCTGCGGTTCCGACCAGCACATGGTGCGCGGCCGCACGACGGCACCCGTCGGACTCGTGCTGGGCCACGAGATCACCGGCGAGGTCGTCGAGACGGGCCCCGACGTGGAGTTCATCGAAGTCGGCGACATCGTGTCGGTGCCCTTCAACATCGCGTGCGGGCGCTGTCGCAACTGCAAGGAGGGCAAGACGGGCATCTGCCTCAACGTGAACCCCGACCGCCCCGGCAGTGCGTACGGGTACGTCGACATGGGCGGCTGGGTGGGCGGACAGGCCGAGTACGTGCTCGTGCCCTATGCCGACTGGAACCTGTTGAAGTTCCCCGACCGCGACCAGGCGCTCGAGAAGATCCTCGATCTGGCGATGCTGTCCGACATCTTCCCGACGGGCTTCTACGGCGCGTACACGGCGGGGGTCAGGCCCGGCTCGACCGTGTACATCGCGGGCGCGGGGCCGGTCGGACTCGCCGCCGCCGCCGGCGCGCAGCTGCTCGGCGCGGCCGTCGTCATCGTGGGCGACCTCAACCCCGAGCGCCTCGCGCAGGCGCGATCCTTCGGCGCCGAGACGGCCGACGTGTCCAAGGGCGACCCGAAGGACCAGATCGAGCAGATCCTCGGCGTGCCCGAGGTGGACTGCGCGGTCGACGCCGTCGGGTTCGAGGCCCGCGGCCACGGGTCCGACGCGAGCCACGAGGCTCCCGCGACCGTCCTCAACTCCCTCATGGACCTGACCGCGGCAGGCGGCGCGCTCGGCATCCCGGGGCTCTACGTGACCGGCGACCCGGGCGGCGTCGACGAGGCGGCGAAGGTCGGCTCGCTGTCGTTGCGCCTCGGACTCGGCTGGGCGAAGTCGCTGTCGTTCACCACCGGCCAGTGCCCGGTCATGCGCTACAACCGTCAGCTCATGATGGCGATCCTGCACGACCGCGTGCAGATCGCGAAGGCGGTCAACGCGACGCCCATCCCCCTCGATGACGCGCCGCAGGGCTACGCCGACTTCGACAAGGGAGCGGCACGCAAGTACGTGCTGAACCCGAACGGGTACATCACCTCCTGACGCGACGCGAACACCCACCCCGACACCACGAAAGGAACACCCCATGTCCATCACCCTCGAAGACGCCCGGCGTGTGATCGCCGCAGCCGAGAAGCGGGCCGACGAGATCGGCCAGCCCATGAACATCGCCGTCGTCGACGCCGGCGGAAACCTCGTCTCGCACGTGAGGCAGGACGGCGCGTGGATCGGCAGCATCGAGATCTCGATCAGCAAGGCGTGGACCTCGCGCGCGTTCGACATCTCGACGAAGGACCTCGGCGACAACTCGCAGCCGACGCAGCAGTTCTTCGGCATCCACACGACCAACGCGCACGGCCGCGGCGTCGCGATCTTCGCGGGCGGCGTGCCCCTCACGCGTGACGGCAAGGTGGTCGGCGCTGTCGGCGTGAGCGGCGGCTCGGGCGAGCAGGACCAGACGGTCGCGGAGGCGGGCGCGGCAGCTCTCTAGAGCGGCGGAGACGGATGCGGCGGCCATCCCGGCGCCGCCGGGGACGTGCGCGCGCGCCGACGGGAATAGTTGACGCAGATCAACGATTTCCTCTATCGTTGACTTTCGTCAACGATCTCCCGCAGCCGTCGCCGTCGCGGCATCCGTCTCTCCCCTCTCTCGAAAGAGCTTCATGTCACAGACCTCCCCCGACCAGGTCACGGCCGGCGCCAAGCCCTCGATGTCGCACCGCCAGGTGCTCGAGGCGCTGTCCGGCCTGCTGCTGGGCATGTTCGTCTCGATGCTCGCGTCGACCGTCGTCTCGACGTCGCTGCCGGTCATCGTCCACGACCTCTCCGGCGACCAGGCCGCCTTCACGTGGGTCATCACTGCGACGCTGCTCACGACGGCGATCTCGACCCCCATCTGGGGCAAGCTCGCCGACCTGTTCAACCGCAAGCTGCTCATCCAGATCGCGCTGACGCTGTTCGTGGTGGCGACCGCGGCGGCGGGCTTCTCGCAGGATCCCGGCATGCTCATCGCGTTCCGCGCGGCGCAGGGCCTCGGCGCGGGCGGTCTCGCGGCGCTCAGCCAGGTGATCATGGCCGACATCATCAGCCCGCGCGAGCGCGGCCGGTACATGGGCCTGTTCGGCGCGGTCATGGCCGTCGCGACGGTCGGCGGACCGCTGGTGGGCGGCCTCATCACCGACGCGTGGGGCTGGCGCTGGAACTTCTTCGTCGCGATCCCCTTCGCCGTCGCCGCGCTCATCATCCTGCAGAAGACCCTGCACATCTCCCCGCGGCCCAAGCGCAAGGTCTCGATCGATTACTTCGGCATCGTGCTGCTGTCGGTCGCGACGTCGCTGCTGCTCATCTGGGTGACGGGGGCAGGCACCGACTACGACTGGTGGAGCGCGACGACCCTCCTCATGGTGGGCGGCGCCATCGTCGCGGCCGTGCTGTTCGTGATCGTCGAGCTTCGCTCGAAGGAGCCGCTCGTGCCGCTGTCGCTGTTCCGCGATGCGACCTTCACGCTCTCGGTGGTCGCATCGATCGCCACGGGCATCGCGATGTTCGGCGCGTCGGTCTTCCTCAGCCAGTACATGCAGCTCGCGCGCGGTGCGACGCCCACCGAGGCCGGCGTCATGACGATCCCGATGATCGCCGGCCTGCTGCTCGCGTCGGTCGGCGTCGGAGCGCTCGTCACGAAGTTCGGCCGCTGGAAGCCGTACCTCATCGTGGGCGCGATCTCCCTCACCGCCGGCTCGTACCTGCTGTCGACGATCGAGTACGACACGAACTTCGCCCTCGTCTCGCTGTACATGTTCCTGCTCGGCGCCGGTGTCGGCATGACGATGCAGAACCTCGTGCTCGTCGTGCAGAACACGGCGAAGCCGACCGAGATCGGCGTCGCGAGCTCGGGCGTCACGTTCTTCCGGAGCCTCGGCGGCACGATCGGCGTCTCGATCATGGGCGCCGCGCTCGCCGCGACCGTGACCAACCTCGTGGCGGGTGCGAAGGACGACATCGCGGCGGCGATCATGGCCCTCGGCGACAAGGCGCAGTACTGGAGCGAGCAGCTGCAGTCCGGGGCGCTGCCCAAGGTCTCGGCGATGCCCGAGCCGCTGCGGACCCTCTTCGAGGACATCTACGCGCAGGGGATCTCGCACTCGTTCCTCATCGCCGTGCCGTTCGCGGTCGTCTCGCTCCTGGCGATCGTGTTCCTCCCGAACAAGCCGCTCACCCGCATGACGACGACCGAGCGCCTGCGCGCGAGCGAGGCCGACCTCGCGACGGTGTCGGTGAGCGAGGGCATGGACGCGATCACGGCGACGGCCGAGACGGTGAAGACGGATGCCGCGGCATCCGCCACCCGTTCCGCGAAGCGCGAGGACGAATCGCGATGACCACGCGAGCCACCGACCCCGAGGACCGCACGCTGGCCGTGCGCGTCCTCGAGGTCGAGCTCAGCGACCTCGTGACGCGGTTCCGCCGTCAGGTGCGCGATGCCGCCGAGCGCATCGAGCCGGGGATGCATCCGGGGGCGTACAAGGTGTTCGCGCGCATCTCGCGCGACGAGCCGATCACGGTCTCGGCGCTCGCGGAGGCGCTCACGCTCGACAAGGGGCTCACGAGCCGCACGGTGGCGTGGCTCGAGAATGTGGGTCTCGTCGAGCGAGCGCCCGATCCTCACGACCGCCGCTCGTCGCTGCTGTCGCTCACCGAGGAAGGGCGCCGACGCCTCGAGCAGGCGCGCAGTCCAGAGCGGAGCAACCTCGCCGAGGCGCTGCGGTCGTGGAGCGTCGACGACGTGCGCCGTTTCGCCGTGCTGCTGCACGCGTTCGGCCTGGCCGAGGAGCCCGGCGGGTTCGACGACCTCGAGTCGACGCGCAGACTGCTCGAGAAGTGACGGATGAGAACCACGTGACGGGTGTTTCTCGCCGCGGTAGCACTCGCGTAACACGCCCGAGACATACGAGGAGTTGACTGGGCGCAGCGGGAACGACCGCGTGCCGCACTCTCACGGAAGGAGCGACCGATGAGATTCCGGCCTTTGCGAACCGCCTCGGTCCCGGATGCCCCTCCCCTCCCGGTCCCCGACCCGCCCGAGGTCATGCGCGCGGTGGTGTACGACTCCCCCGGCGCGGCCGAAGCGCTGCGCGAGGCATCCGTTCCCGTCCCCGCCCCGGTCCTCAGCGAACTGCTCGTGCGCGTCGTCGCGGCGGGCGTGAACCCGATCGATGCGAAGACGCGGGCGGGCAAGGGCGCGTCGGCCGCCATCGACGCCTACCCCGCGGTGCTCGGCTACGACTTCAGCGGCATCGTCGTGAGGTCGCCGTACGAGTCGCATCCGCTCCAGCCCGGAGCCGAGGTGTTCGGCATGGCGGCCTTCCCGCGCACGACCGGCACCTACGCCGAGTACGCCGTCGTGCCGTCGCTGTCCGTCGCGCGCAAGCCGCCCTCGCTCTCGCACGTCGAGGCGGCGGGGGTCCCCCTCGCGGCGCTCACCGCGTGGGGGCTCATCGTCGAGACCGCGCATGCGCACGAGGGGCAGCGCATCCTCATCCACGCCGGGAGCGGAGGCGTCGGGCATTTCGCCGTGCAGTTCGCGGCGTACTTCGGCGCGCACGTGACGGCGACCGGCTCGGGGCGCAACGCGTCGTGGCTGCGGGAGCTCGGGGCATCCGTCGTCATCGATTACACGACGACCCGATTCGAAGAGGTGGTCGGCAACGTCGACGTCGTCATCGACCTCGTCGGCAACGTGCACGACGCCACCGGCACGCGGTCGCTGACGGTCCTGCGCCTGGGCGGCCTGTACGTCATGGTGCCGACCGGCGCGTGGCCGGGCTATGCCGAAGCAGCCGCCGACGCGGGCGTGCGTGCGACCTCGTACAAGGTCGTTCCCGACGGCGTTGCGCTCGCCACGATCGCGCGGCTGCTGGAGTCGGGGGCGGTGCAGGTCTACGTCGACAGGGTCTTCGATCTCGCGGATGCCGCGGCCGCGCACGCCGAACTCGAGCGAGGCCATACGCGGGGCAAGGTCGTGCTGCGCATCAGCGACGACTGAGCCTGTCGTCGTCGGTCGGGGTTTGGGGCACTCTCACGCGGCTAGCACCCTCCTCCCCTCGGCCACGATCTCGTCGGCGACCGCGTCGAGCAGGGGGGAGCGCAGGTTCCACTGCTGCCAGTGCAGGACGACGTCGACCGGCGGGCCGCCGAGCGGCACGAGGGCGCCCGACTCGAGGGCCTCGGCGGACTGGAACCGCGGCAGCAGTCCCCATCCGAGCCCGATCTTGATCGCGGTCGCGAAGTCGTTCGACGCCGGCACGTAGTGCCTCGGCGGGGTCGCCGGGTCGACACCGCGCGCCGTGAGCCACTGCGACTGCAGGTCGTCGCGACGATCGAACTCCACGACCGGCGCGACCGCGAGCGCGTCGGCGTCGACGCCGCCGGCAAGCCAGCGGGCGACGAACCCCGGAGTCGCGACCGCCTCGTACCGCATGGTCCCGAGGCTGCTGACGCGGCATCCGGCGACCGGCGTCGTGCGCGAGGTGACCGCGCCCATCACCGTCCCCGACTCGAGCAGCCCGGCAGTGAAGTCCTGGTCGTCGCGGTGCAGCTCGAACACGACGGGCAGCCGCTCGCTCAGCCGCGCGAGCGGCGCGAGGAACCACGTCGCGAGAGAGTCGGCGTTGACCGCGAGGGGCACCGACACGAGCGTCCCCGAGCGCTCGTCGCCGACGCCGAGCTCGGCGAGCACGTCGTGCTCGAGCAGGGCGAGCTGGCGCGCGAGCCGCACGACGGCGGCTCCGGCATCCGTCGCCCGCACGGGCCTCGATCGGACGACGACGGTACGACCGAGCTGCTCCTCGAGGGTCTTGATGCGCTGGCTCACCGCGGACGGTGTGATGTGCAGCCGTCGGGCGGCCGCGTCGAGGGTGCCCTCGTCGACGACGGCGGCGACGGTCTCGGCGAGCTCGAGCGGGATCCTCACTTAAGCGATGCTAATGCTCGTGAAGTATCCTGAGCTGGTCTTCGGTTGGTGCGACCCTTAGCGTCGAACCCGTGGTCCCCTCCGCCCTCGCGGGCTTCGGCCTCGGCCTCTCGCTCATCGTCGCCATCGGCGCGCAGAATCTGTTCGTCCTGCGCCAGGGCCTGCGCCGCGAGCACGTCCTCGTGGTCGCGGCGATCTGCGCGGCATCCGATTCAGTCCTCATCGCCCTCGGCGTCTCGGGCGTCGGTCTCGTGCTCCTCGCCGTCCCGTGGATCATCGACGTCGTCCGCTGGGCGGGCGCCCTCTTCCTGGCGGGGTACGGGATCCTCGCCCTGCGTCGAGCGCTCACGCCGAGCGGTCAGGTGCTCGACGCCCGCGCCGACGCGGATGCTCCGGCCGACGCCGCGGCATCCGCCGCGCACCGCGCCGCCGCCGCGACCAAGTCGCGCACTCGGCTCGTGCCCGTCGTGCTGACGTGCCTCGCGCTCACGTGGCTGAACCCGCACGTGTACCTCGACACGGTGTTCCTGATCGGATCGGTCGCGAACACGCACGGCGACGCACGCTGGATCTTCGCGGTCGGGGCGATGGCGGCGAGCGTGCTGTGGTTCTTCGGTCTCGCGCTCGGCGCCCGCTACCTCAGCCGCTGGCTGTCGACCCCGCGCGCGTGGCGGATCCTCGACGGCGTGATCGCGGTCGTGATGTTCGCGATCGCCGTCAGCCTCGTGCTGCCTTCCTGAGCGACGGGTCGTCGATCTCGGCCCGCCGCGCCTCGACGATCGCACGGATCGTGTCGTCGGGCAGCGGATCCTCGGGCTGGAAGCGGATCGTGCCCTTGTCGAACTCGATCCCCTCGAGTGCCGACGCGATGCGCTCGGGCACCAGGCCACTGAACGGGTACACGCCGATGTGCTTCTTCGTGCGCATCACGGCGATGAGAGCCTTGCCCCGGTACGTCAGCGCCGGCATGCCGTAACTCGTGCCCTGCTCGAGGTCGGGGATCGTCTCGCGCGCGACATCGAACACATGCGCGATGACCTCGCGGTCGGCCGGATCGAGCGAGGCGAGATAGTTGTCGACAGTGCCCATGAGCGCATCCTTCCACTCCGTGGCCCTCGTGCCCAGGGGCCGCGTCGCGGCACGATGGAGGCATGAAGCGCGTGCACGTGGTCGTCCGCGGAGAGGTCCAGGGCGTCGGCTATCGCTACACGATGCGCATGGTCGCGCGTGACGCCGGGGTGACCGGGTGGGTGCGCAACCGCCGCGACGGGAGCGTCGAGGCCGAGATCGAGGGCACGCCCGAGCAGGTCGACGAAGTGGTCGCGTGGATGGCCGAGGGACCGCCCGGCTCACACGTGCGCGAGGCGAGAGTGTCGGATGCCGCGCCGGCCGGCTCGCGCGGGTTCGACGTGCTGCCGACCGAGTGACCGCGGGGTGACGGTCAGCCGGGCAGCCCGGCGCCCAGCTCCGCGAACACCTCGACCGCCCTCTCCCGGCGAGCGAGCGGCGCCGACTGTCCCGCCCACAGCGACACGAGGTCGCTGAGGTCGCGACGCCCGGCCTCGGCGCGGAACTGCCCCGTGAGCCAGTTCTGCGCGGGGAAAGGCAGGTTCGTCGCGTCTTGGAGCATCCGCATCGCCCGGTTCGGGATGCCGCGCGCGAGCCGCCCGCTCATCGCACGCGTGAGCACGGTCGTCGTGTCGGATGCCCCGGCGATCGCGCGCCGGTGCGACGGCGGCGCCGCGGACTCCTGAGTGCGCAGGAACGCCGTGCCGACCTGCACACCCGACGCGCCGAGCGCGAAAGCCGCGGCGACCCCTCGTCGGTCGGCGACCCCGCCCGCCGCGATCACGGGCGCCCGCACGGCGTCGGCCACCTGCGGCACGAGGGAGAACGTGCCGACGAGCGACTCCTCGGCGGGTGCCAGGAACGACACGCGGTGCCCCGCGGCCTCGGCCCCCGTCGCGACGATCGCGTCGACCCCGGCTTCGTCGAGCGCGACGGCTTCCGCAACGGTGGTGGCGGTGCCGATGAGACGCATGCCCCGCTCCCGCGCAGCCTGGACGAGCTCGGCGCCCGGCACTCCGTACACGACGCTCAGCACCGCCGGCGCCGCGTCGAGCACGGCCTCGAGCTGTGCGGACAGGTCGGGAAGGAACGCGGCGGGCGGCTTCGGGAGCGGCAGGCCGAGCTCCTCGAACACCGGCGCGAGCTCTGAGATGCGGGGCTCGAGGTCCACGTCCGCCGGCGTCACCTCGTCTCCCGTCGCGAGCCACAGGTTCACCGCGAAGGGCTTCGCCGTGCGCTCGCGAATCGCCGCGATCGTGTCGCGGATGCGCCCGGGCGAGTACCCGTACAGCCCGTACGAGCCGAGTCCGCCGAGCTCGCTGACGGCCGCCGTGAGCTCGGCCGACGAGAGACCTCCGAACGGGCCGAGGACGATCGGGGCGTCGATTCCGAGGGTGTCGCGCAGATCCGTCACGCTTTCGACGCTACTGCGGATGCGGCATCCGTCCCCTCTTCGTTACGACGGTCCGCGGGCTCAGAACCCTTCCGGCAGCCGAGGCGTGTACGGCGCCTCGAGCCGGGCGATCTCGTCTTCGCCGAGCTCGAGGTCGACGGCCGCGATCGCCTCGTCGAGGTGGTGCGGCTTCGTCGCGCCGATGATCGGGGCCGACACCGCCTGCTTCGAGAGCACCCATGCGAGCCCGACCTGCGCACGCGAGACGCCGCGCTCCGCGGCGATCGCACCGACCGCGTCGACGATCGCCCGGTCGGACTGCTCCTGCTGGTGGTAGAGCGTGTTGCCGAAGTCGTCGGTCGCGGTGCGCGCCGTCTCGGTGCCCCACTCGCGGCTGAGGCGGCCGCGGGCGAGCGGGCTCCACGGGATGACCCCGACGCCCTGATCCAGACACAGCGGATGCATCTCCCGCTCCTCCTCGCGCATGAGGAGGTTGTACTGGTCCTGCATCGACACGAACCGAGTCCAGCCGTTGCGCTCGGCGGTGTGCTGGAGCTTCGCGAACTGCCACGCCCACATCGACGACGCCCCGATGTAGCGCACCTTGCCCGCGCGGACGAGGTCGTGGAGGGCCTCCATGATCTCCTCCATCGGCACGGCGGGGTCGAGGCGGTGGATCTGGTAGAGGTCGATGTAGTCCGTGCCGAGGCGGAGGAGCGAGGCATCCGCCTGGGCCATGATCGCCGCACGCGAAAGGCCGGAGTCCTTCGGACCAGGACCCATGCGCATCGCGACCTTCGTCGCGATGACGACGTCGTCGCGCGACGAGAACTCGCGCAGGAGCTGCCCCGTGATCTCCTCGCTGCTGCCGAGCGAGTACACGTTCGCGGTGTCGAACGTCGTGATGCCCGCCTCGATCGCACGGCGGAAGAGCGGGCGCGCGTCGTCGATGCCCATCGACCACGCGTGCGCGCCCCGGTTCGGATCTCCGTAGCTCATGCAGCCGAGCACGATCCTCGAGATGCGGAGACCGGACGAGCCGAGACGTGTGTGCTTCATCGCTGGGGTGACCCTTCGTCGACGTGTGGCGCGGAGCGCGGGATTCCCCATTCTGCCGCTCTCCGGCGACGCTCGACGGGGGGTTTTCACTCAGCAGGCAGCCCGAGCGCGCAGCGGCCGCCCGGCGTGCGAGCTGACGGTGGCTCCGTCCCCGGCGCATCCGCGGAAAACACGACGGGGCCCCGCCGGATGGCGGAGCCCCTCGTGAATGCGACGGCGATGCGTCAGATGGAGTTGACGTCCAGCGGGATGCCGGGGCCGAACGTGGTCGACACGGCGCCCTTCTGGATGTAACGGCCCTTCGAGCTCGACGGCTTGAGACGCACGATCTCTTCGAGAGCGGCGTGCAGGTTCTCGTTCAGCTGATCGGCCGAGAACGAGGCCTTGCCGACGACGAAGTGCACGTTGGCGTGCTTGTCGACGCGGAACTCGATCTTGCCGCCCTTGATCTCCTCGACGGCCTTGGCCGGGTTGGGGGTCACGGTGCCGGTCTTGGGATTCGGCATGAGGCCGCGGGGACCCAGGACCTTGCCCAGGCGACCGACCTGGCCCATGAGCTCGGGCGTGGCGACGGCCGCGTCGAAGTCGGTCCAGCCGCCGGCGACCTTCTCGATGAGCTCGGCGCCGCCGACCTCGTCGGCGCCCGCCGCGATCGCGGCCTCAGCGGCCGGACCGGTGGCGAACACGATGACGCGCGCGGTCTTGCCCGTGCCATGCGGCAGCATGACGGTGCCGCGCACCATCTGGTCGGCCTTGCGGGGGTCGACCGAGAGCTTGAGCGCGACCTCGACGGTCGAGTCGAACTTCTTCGAGCCGGTCTCCTTCGCGAGGGCGACGGCCTCGGCGGGCGAGTAGAGCTTGGTGCGGTCGATCTTCGCGACCGCTGCTTCGTAAGCCTTGGACTTGGTGGCCATGTTCTTTACTCCCCTCAGTCCTCGACCGTGATGCCCATGGAACGGGCGGTGCCGGCGATGATCTTCGAGGCGGCCTCGATGTCGTTCGCGTTCAGGTCGGGCTGCTTCGTCTCGGCGATCTGACGCACCTGGTCCTTGGTGAGCTTGCCCACCTTGGCGGTGTGCGGTGTCTTCGAGCCCTTCTGCACGCCGGCGGCCTTCTTGATGAGCTCAGCGGCGGGCGGGGTCTTCAGGACGAAAGTGAAGCTGCGGTCCTCGTAGACGGTGATCTCGACGGGGATGACGTTGCCGCGCTGCGACTCGGTCGCCGCGTTGTACGCCTTGCAGAACTCCATGATGTTGACGCCATGCTGACCGAGCGCGGGGCCGATCGGCGGCGCCGGGTTGGCGGCGCCGGCGTTGATCTGGAGCTTGATCAGGCCGGTCACCTTCTTCTTCGGTGCCATGTGTTTTCCTCTCATCGAATCGGATGCCGGGGCATCCGGTTCTCCCGCAGATCCGGCCGTTCCGGAACGCGGTGTCGTCAGCGCGCGCGAAAGCGCACACAAAACCAAGACAGTCTACCGCACGCGGGCGGTGCCCTCCGAACCGTAGGTCGCCACGAGCTGCGCGCCGAGATCGGCGAGCGCGCGCGTGACCGACGCGGGCTCGAGCACCCGCGCGGCGGGGGTCCAGCCGGCGAGCTGCTCGGCGAGCGCCTCGTCGCTCTGCGCCCGCACCTCGACGACGGAGCGCTCGTCGCCCTCGTCGATCACGCGCGCGTGCACGCCGAATCGGGAGCACAGCGGCGCGACCGCGTGGGCTTCGACCGAGACGGTGGCGGATGCCGCGCCCCGCCGCGCCTCCATCTCGGTCACCATCGCGTCCCACGCCTCCCCCGGCACGAAGCCTGCCGCAGCGCGGCCCCGCGCGCGGAGCGCCCTCAGGCCGCCCATCCGGTCGACGCGGTACGTCCGCAGCCGCGCGGCATCCGCCGTCTCGGTCCCGGGGTGCGCCGGGGCGGCCATGAGGTACCAGCGGCGCCCGCGCCGGCCGACCACGAGCGGAACCACCTCGAGGGTCCGGCGCTCCGCGCCGTACTCGAACGACACGAGCCGCTCGTCGGCGATCGCCTGTTGGAGCAGTGCCGCCTCACCGGGCTCGGGCTCGCCGGGCGCCGCTCCCCACTCCGGGCCGACGACGGTCGTCGCGGCGATGCGCTCGGCCGCCACTCGGAACGAGGCGGGCAGCGCCTGCACGACCTTGCGCCTCGCGCGGGTCGCCGCGTCGGAGTCGGCACCTTCCCGGACGAGCTGGAGGAACAGCGCCGTCGCCTCGGGACCGGTGAGCCCCGTGAGGTCGGTGCGGGCGCCGCCGATGAGCCGCCAGCCCCCGCCCCGCCCGGGTTGCGGGTAGAGGGGGACGCCGGCCGCGAGGAGGGCTTCGAGGTCGCGGCGCGCCGTCGGCACCGACACCTCGAGCTCGGCCGCGAGCTCTGCCGCGGTGAGTGACTCGCGCCCCTGGAGAAGGAGGAGCGCCTGAATGAGGCGGTCTGCGCGCATGACTCCAGACTTGTGGTTAGAGCGATCAGTTCTTGATCACTTTAGCCGGAAGGCTGGACCTCGAAGCGGTTGACGGAACCGCCGACGGAAGGAACGAAGACATGCTCCGCGGACTCGCGAACCTCAACCTGGTGGCCGACGACATGACGGCTGCGATCGACTGGTACACACGCGTACTCGACGCCCCGCCCTACTTCACGCGGCCCGAGACCGGCCCGGCCCAGTACGCCGAGTGGCGCTTCGGCGACGACGAGGACGAGCTCGCCCTCATGTCCAGCGCCTACCGCCCCGCACTCCCCTCCCCCGGTGGCGCGCTCGTCAGCATCCACGTCGACGACATCCCGGCCGCGTTCGACCGGCTCGTCGAGCTCGGCGCGAAGCCGTTCGACCCGGTGACGCAACGCGGCGAGGGCTGGTGGTCGGCGTCGGTGAGCGACCCGTTCGGGAACCTCCTCGGGCTCATCCAGAGCCCGCATTGGGCCGCGCAGCACGCGTGAGCGAGACGAGAACGCCCCGCCGGCCGGAGCCTGCGGGGCGTTCTCGTGAGTTCGGGTTTCGTCAGAGCTTGGTGACCTGGTCGAAGCTGAGCTCGACCGGAGTCTCGCGCTCGAAGAGCGACACGAGCACCGTGAGCTTTCCGCTCTCGGGCTTGATCTCGCTGATCGTGCCGGGAAGACCGGCGAACGAGCCCTCCTTGATCGTGATGGTCTCGCCGACCTCGAAGTCGACCTCGGCCGGGATGGAGCGGGCCACGGCCTGACCGCCCTTTGCGGCGCCGCCCTTCGCGGGAGCGACCTCCTTGACCTCGACGAGCGACTTCAGCATGTTGAAGGCCTCTTCGAAGCGCAGCGGTGTCGGGTTGTGCGCGTTGCCCACGAAGCCGGTGACGCCGGGCGTGTGCCGCACGACCGACCACGTGTCTTCGTTGAGCTCCATGCGCACGAGCACGTAGCCGGGGATCCGGACACGCGTGACCATCTTGCGCTGGCCGTTCTTGATCTCGACGACGTCCTCCATCGGGACCTCGACCTGGTAGATCTCGTCCTCGACCTCGAGCGTGGACTTGCGCTGCTCGATGTTCGCCTTCACCTTGCGCTCGAAGCCGGCGTACGAGTGGATGACGTACCACTTGCCGGGGAGCAGGCGCAGCTCCGTGCGGAACGCCTCGTATGGGTCTTCGACCGAGTCATCCGTCTCGTCTGCGCCCTCGGCGCCCTCGGGCTCGGTCGCGGCGTCGGCGGGCGAGACGGATGCCTCGACCTCGTCGACCTCCTCGGCGGCTGCCTCGACTTCCTCGACGAAGTCCTCGTCGAGCACAGGGCGGTCTTCGTCGCCGTTGATGTCGGGGCCGTCGTAGGGGGTGATCTCTTCGGCCGCCTCGGCCTCGCGCTCGGCTGCTTCTTCGGCGATCGAGTCGTTCAGCACCTCGGCTGCCGCCTCGGCCTCAGCGGCCTCGTCGATTTCCAGTGCGTCGTTCACGATCGCATCTGCCTCCGGGTCGTCGATGTCGTCGATGTCTTCGAGGTCGTCGAGGTTCTCGTCGTCTTCTTCCTCGTCGTCGACGATGTGCAGAGCGCTGTGCTCCGCCGCCTCGACAGCGCGCTCCTCGGCCGCGAGGACGTTGCCCTCCTGGGCTTCGTCATCCTCACTGGACTGCTCGGCCGCGGGCGCCCAATCGGCGTCGTCGACATATCTCTCAGACACTTGACATCTCTTTCTTCGTGGACGGCTGCGGATGCCATGACCCGCGCCGCTCGGTGCGATCAGGCGCCGCCCGGCACTCCGAAGACGACGGTCGTGACCCAGACGAAGAGAACGTCGAGGCCATAGACGAAGGCCATCATGACGATGACGAAGCCGAGCACCACCAGCGTGAACTTCACGAGCTCCTGACGCGTCGGCGTGACGACCTTGCGAAGCTCGGCGAAGACCTGGCGGATGAAGAGGGCGATGCGCGCGAAGACGTTCGGCTTCTTCTCGCGCGGCGTGGCGTCGCCCTTCGCGACGACTTCGCCCTTCGGCTCATCCTGGACCATCGAACCCACCTGATTACCTTCCATGTGCCAGCTTGGGCTGACGCGCAGGGCGGACAGGAATCGAACCTGCAACCTGCGGTTTTGGAGACCGCTGCTCTGCCAATTGAGCTACCGCCCTAGAGACCCGGCGGGCCTCGGCAACCCGCACTCCTGCGCCGAGTCCATCACGATGAGGGAGTCTGCCAAACTGGCGGGCACGGCAAAAGAATGCAGATTTCAACTGCATCACCCAGTGTACGGCATGCCCTTGGGGGTCGCGAACCGAGCGGGGCATATCGAGGCGCGCTCTCAGTACTGCTGGATACCGTATCGATCGGGCTCGGACTCGCGTCGGAACAGCCGCCCCGTGAGCGCGTCGGGCTTGACCACGACGTAGTTGTACTTGAGCGTCGGGATCCACGGACGAAGCGGCAGGCTGTCGGCGTGCTCGACCTCGCCGGCCGTGTCGAGTCGGTGCGCGTGGCCGCGCACGATGACGCTCCACGCCTCGTCGTCGGTGTGGTCGTCGACCTCGAACACGACCTCGTCGTTGACCGTCAGCTCGAAAAGCTTGCTGCCCTCGGCGGTGCGGAACACGATCGTCTCGTCGTCGACGACGTAGTTGACCGGGAAGATGTCGATCACCCGGCCGACGTGCGTCACCAGGCGCCCGAGCTCCTGCCCGCGCAGCAGCTCCCAGCACTGGGCGTCGTCCAGGACGACGACGGGGTCGGTGTCGCTCATGACTCCATCGTGCCCTGTGCGAGGCATCCGGCGCCAGCGTCGCGCCACCTCCCGGGAGATCTTCCGCCGCCCTACGATCGGCGCATGACGCTGCGCCAGGAAGACCTCGACGCTCTGTGGGACTTCTCCGATCCGCGGGGTCGGAAGGCCGGCTGCGCGAGGCCGCCGAGGCCGAGACGGATGCCGCCGCCCGCGCCGAGCTCCAGACCCAGGTCGCCCGTGCGCTGGGCCTCCAGGATCGCTTCGCCGAGGGCGATGCGGTGCTCGACGCGAACCCCGCCGACCTCGCCGAGCGACCCGCGCACGCTGCGCTGGCACGTGAGCCTGCACAACAACGCCGGATGGGCCCACTTCGACGCGGGGCGCTTCGACGAGGCGCTCGCCGAGTTCGAGCGTTCGAAGGACGCGGCCATCCGCTGGGCACGCCCCAGCAGGTTCAGTGGGCGGACGAGGCCATCGCCGAGGCGACGGCTGCGATCACGGACCGACGCGGATGAGCTTCTTGTTGACGAACTCGTCCGCGGCCAGAAGGCCGAGCTCACGCGAGGTGCCGGACCGCTTGACGCCGCCGAACGGGAGCTCGGGCGAGTCGGCGAGCACGATGTTGACGTAGACCATGCCCGCGTCGATGCGGTCGGCCACGCGCTGGGCCTGCTCGGGGTCGGTCGTGTAGACGTACGAGCCGAGGCCGAAGGGCGTGCCGTTCGCGATCTCGACCGCCTCGTCCTCGTCGTTCGCGCGGAACACCATGCCCACAGGGCCGAAGAACTCCTCGCGGTACGCGTCCATGTCGGGCGTGACGTCGGTCAGCACGGTCGGCTCGAAGAACGCGCCGTCGCGCGTGCCGCCCACGACGAGCTTCGCGCCCTGCTCGACCGCACGCTGCACCTGCTCCTCGAGGCGCTGCGCCGCCGTGAGCGACGAGAGCGGGCCGAGCACGGTGTCGTCGGCGAGCGGGTCGCCGACCTTCGCGGCCTTCATCGCCTCGGTGAACTTCTCGAGGAACGGCTCGTACAGGTCGTCCGCGACGATGAAGCGCTTCGCGGCGTTGCACGACTGGCCCGTGTTGTCGAGGCGCGCCTCGACCGCCGCCTGAACGGTCGCGTCGAGATCGGACGTGCTGAGCAGGATGAACGGATCCGACCCGCCGAGCTCGAGGGCGACCTTCTTGAGGTTGCGGCCGGCGACCTCGGCGACGGCTGCACCGGCGCGCTCGGAGCCCGTCACCGACACGCCCTGCACGCGCGTGTCGGCGATGACCTGCGCAGCCTGCTCGTTGGTGACGTAGAGGTTCACGTACGTGCCGCCGGGCATGCCGGCGTCACGGTAGATCGCCTCGATCGCCGCCGCCGACTCAGGGCACTGCGACGCGTGCTTCAGCAGGATCGTGTTGCCGAGCACGAGGTTCGGCGCCGCGAAGCGGGCGACCTGGTAATACGGGAAGTTCCACGGCATGATGCCCAGCAGCACCCCGAGGGGCGACTTGCGGATGACGGCGCTGCCCTCGCCGAGGATGTCGATCGGCTGGTCGGCGGTGATCCTCTCGGCGTTGTCGGCGTAGAACTCCGTGATGTCGGCGGCGAAGTCGACCTCGCCCAGCGCGGCCTCGAGCGGCTTGCCCATCTCGCGCACGATGATCCGGGCGAGCTCATCGCGTCGTTCGCGGTGCAGCTCGGCGACCCGGCGGACGAGCGCGGCGCGCTCGGCGACGGGCGTCTCGCGCCACGTGCGGTATGCGGCATCCGCGCGTGCGATGCATTCCTCGACCTCGGCGTCGGTGAATGCGGGGAACGTGGCCACAGTCTCGCCCGTGGCCGGATTGACGACGGCGTAGTCGGTCATCTGCTCTCCGATCGGTTCTTTCAGACAGTCTGCCGTGCCCGGACGCGTCCGGCACGGGAGATCACGCGGCGGCGAGCACCTCGGCCAGCACGTCCAGGCCCTCGTTCAGCAGGTCGTCGCCGATCGACAGCGGCGGGAGGAACCGGATCACGTTGCCATGCGTGCCGCACGTGAGCACGATGACGCCTCGCGCGATGCACTCCTTCGCGACGGCGGCGGTCAGCGCGGCATCCGGGTCGCCCGTCGCCGGGTCGACGAGCTCGGCGGCGACCATCGCGCCGCGTCCGCGCACATCTCCGATGCGCGGGTCGCCCGCCTGCATCGCCGTGAGGCGCGACACGAGGATCTCGCCGACCTCGCGGGCCCGCTGCGACAGGTTCTCGCTCTCGAACACGTCGATGGACGCGAGCGCCGCGGCGCACGCGACAGGGTTTCCGCCGTACGTGCCGCCGAGGCCGCCGGCGTGCGAGGCGTCCATGATCTCCGCCCGGCCGGTCACGGCCGCCAAGGGCAAGCCCCCCGCTATGCCCTTGGCGGTCGTGATGAGGTCCGGCACGACGCCGAACCCTTCGCTCGCGAACATCGCCCCCGTGCGAGCGAAGCCGGTCTGGATCTCGTCGGCGATGAACACCACGCCGTTCGCGCGGCACCACTCGGCGAGAGCGGGGAGGAAGCCGTCGGCGGGGACGATGAATCCGCCCTCGCCCTGGATCGGCTCGATGATGACGGCGGCGAGGTTGTCGGCGCCGACCTGCTTCTCGATGACGGAGATCGCGCGCTTCGCGGCATCCGGCCCGCTCAGTCCATCGCGGAAGGGGTACGACAGCGGTGCGCGGTAGATCTCGCTCGCGAAGGGTCCGAAACCGCTCTTGTACGGCATGGACTTCGCCGTCAGCGCCATCGTGAGGTTCGTGCGGCCGTGGTAGCCGTGGTCGAAAGCGACGACCGCCTGCTTCTTCGTGAACTTGCGCGCGATCTTGACGGCGTTCTCGACCGCCTCGGCCCCCGAGTTGAACAGCGCGCTCTTCTTCTCGTGGTCGCCCGGCGTGATGCGGTTGAGCGCCTCGGCGACCGCGACGTACGACTCGTACGGCGAGATCATGAAGCACGTGTGGGTGAACTGCGCCACCTGCGCCTGAACCGCTTCGACGACCTTCGGGTGCGCGTTGCCCACGGTCGTGACGGCGATGCCCGAGCCGAGGTCGATGAGCGAGTTGCCGTCGGCGTCGACGACCACGCCCCCGCCCGCGGCGACGGCCTCGATCGGTGCCGTGTGCCCGACGCCCGCGGCGACCGCCGCGGCCTTGCGCGCGAGCAGCTCCTGCGACCGCGGGCCCGGGATGCTCGTCACGACGCGCCGCTCCTGGGGAAGCGAGGGTCCTCCGAGGGGCGGGGCGGCGATCGTGTCGGCGGTGTCGGCAGCGGTCATGAAAGGGAGATTAAGAGCCGGATGCCGCACCCGCACTCTCCTGCATGTACATTCTCCCTACGGTGATGTACGCCACGTACAGGAAGGTCACATGACCGTGGTCAGCGACTCCCCTACGCTGCGCGCCCTGCTCGCGCGCACCGACCTGCGCCTGCGCCTGGAGACCGCACCCGCCGACGATGAGGCCCTCGACCGGCCGGTTCGCTGGGTGCACAGCTCCGACCTCGCCGATCCGACGCCCTTCCTCTCGGACGGTCTCGTGCTGCTGACGACGGGCACGCAGTTCCGGGGCGCGGACGAGGAGGACTACTCCGCGTACGTGCGCCGGCTCACGGCCCGCGGCGTGCTGGGACTCGGGTTCGGGACCGGCCTGGGCCCCGAGCTGGGCTCCAGGACGTGGACGAGCACTGACCAGGAGGGCATCCCGCCCGCACTCGCCGGCGCATGCCGCGACGCCGGACTCGCGCTGTTCGAGGTCCCGTACCGGACGCCGTTCATCGCGGTCGCCCGCGCGAACGCCGAGGCGATCGCCGCGCAGGCGTACGCGCGGCGCTCGTGGGCGCTCGCCGCGCAGCGCGCGATCTCGCTCGCGGCCCTGCGCCCCGACGGCCTCGGCGCGACGCTGGCCGAGCTCGCCCGGCAGCTCGACGCGTGGGTCGGACTGTTCGACGCGACCGGATCCCTCACGCGCGAGCATCCGGCCGGCGCCCTCGACGCCGAGGCGCTCGCGCAGGTGACCGCCGAAGCAGGCACGGTGCTGCGGCGCGGCACGCGGGCCGGGTCGTCGCTGCGCATCGGCGACACCCCGTTCACCCTGCAGACGCTCGGGCGGACAGGACACCTCCGCGGGGTCATCGCGATCGCCTCGGGCGACCTCGACCAGGAGGAGCGCGGCGTCGTGACCTCTGTCATCGCGATGGCGGGACTCGCGCTCGAGCAGAACCAGGGCCTCGGCCGTGCTCGGGCGTCGCTGCGCGCCGGCGTCGTGCAGTCGCTGCTCTCGGACGATCCGACCCTCGCACGGCGCATCGCTCGCGACGCGTGGCGAGGGCTGCCGCATCCGCCGATCACGGTGGCGATGACGGATGCCGCGACGGCCCGCGACCACACGGCGACCGAGTGGCTCGAGCTGAAGGCGGACGAGAGCCGCGGCGACGTGTTCTACGGTCGCGGCGACGACGGGCTGGTGATCGTGACGTCGGCCGACCACGACGGGCTCGTGGGCGAGTTCGCGGAGCTCTTCGGGGTCGGCGTGGGGGTGTCGCGCCCGGCGCCCTACTCGGCGTTCTCGGCGGCCGTGCGCGAGGCGCGCGTCGCGCGGGACCGCGGGGCGGCGGCGGGTGCGCCTATGTCGCGGTTCGGCGACGCGGGCGTCGGGAGCGTGCTCTCGGCGGAGCCGTCCGACGAGGCGCGCGCGGTCGCGGCGGCGCTGCTCGCCCCGCTCGATGAGTACGACACGGCGCACGGCGGGGCGCTGCGCGAGACCGTTCGCACATGGCTCGAGCAGGACTGCTCGCACGAGGCGACCTCGCGCGCGCTCGGCATCCATCGCCATACCGTGCGCGCCAGGCTCGCGTCGGCGCAGCGCGTGCTCGGGCGGGATCTCTCATCCTTCCCCGAGCGCGCCGAGGTGTGGGCCGCGCTCAGCGTCGCGGGCAGCTGAGCAGGGGTCCAGTCCGTGGCGCCGAGCGCGTCACGCCTCCCTCGCGCTGCATGAGTCAGCGCGCGGTCTCCGCCCAGTTCGGGTCGGACTGCGTGAGCGCGATGAGACCGCCGGCCTCCAGCATCCGCAGCAGGAACGGCGACGCGGGCGGCACCCGGCGCTCGGCTCCCGTCGTCTCGTTGCGGAAGAGCCCCTCGGCGATGTCCACCACGAGGTGGTGGCCGTCCTCGACGAGCTCGGTCGCGTCGGGCACCTCGAGCGACGGCAGCCCGATCTCGAACACGTTGCGGGAGAACGTGCGCGAGAACGCGTTCGACACGACGCATCCGATTCCCGTGGCCTTGAGCGCCTTCGCCGCGATCGCCCGCCCCGACGACTGGCCGAAGTGGTGACCGGCCACGACGATGTCGCCCGGCTGCACCTCGAGCGGGAACCGTGGGTTGTGGTCCTCGAGCACGTGCTTGACGATCTCCTCCATGGGGTCGAACACATACGCCGACTTCACGAGGGCGTCCGTCGGGATGTTCGCGCCGAACTTCCAGCAGCGCCCTTCGAAGCGCGTGACGAACTCACTCATGCGGCTTTCCTTCCGAGACGTGGCGGCGCGGGTCTGTGATGCGGCCTGCGACCGCGGATGCCGCGACCGTGAGCGCCGACGCCAGGTACATCGACGCCTCCGTGCTGCCGTTGCGGCCGGGGAAGTTGCGCGAGTGGGTCGAGATCATCGCCTCGCCGGCCGACATCGCCCCCATGTTCGCGGTCTGGTTCGAGCCGGTGCTCGGCGGGAACCATGTGCCTCCGGCCTCGTGGAGGTCGGCGACCAGGCCGAGCTCGAGCGCCCGCCGGAAGACCTCGCGGTTGCCGGGCACGAGGTTGAGCTTGACGTCCGGGTGGATCCGCCGACCGCGCAGCACCCTGGCTGCGAGGACGAAGTCCTCGAGGCGTCCGCCGCCGTGTCCGCCGAGCTCCGCCCACTGCACGGGCGTGCCGACGACATCGTCGACCGGATGCACGTTGCCGACCGTGGGCGGCGCGGCCACCTGCGGCGGGAGGTCGCTCACGTCGAACCGGCGGACGTCCTCGACGGGGTCTCCGTCGCCGTTGACGATCCCGTCGACACTGCCGTTGGGCAGCGACTCGACGAACGCGCGCGTGACCTCGTCGGGCTCGATGTAGCCGCACTTCGCGCCGAGGTCGACGCACAGCACGGGGAACAGCCACCGATCCCAGAACCCCAGGCCCTTGATGAACGGGCCCGTGAACTCGAGCGCCTTGTAGATGACCGACCCTTCGCCGAGCTCCTTCACGAGCCACAGCGCGACGTCGCGCGGCGTGGTGCCGGGCCGCAACTGCCCCGACAGCTCGATCTGGACGAGCTCGGGCACGCGGAACCACGCCTTGCCGAACGGCATCACCGTTCCCGCGTGCGAGTCGTTGCCGAGGGCGACCGCGAGCGCTCCGACGGCGCCGTGAACGGGCGTGTGGCTGTCGGAGCCCACGACGATCTGCCCGGGCAGGGCGAGCCCGTGCTGCACGAGCACATTGTGGATGTTCCCGCTGCCGCAGTCGAACAACTGGGTCCCACGGCGCTTGGCCCACTCGCGGTTGCGGTTGAGCACGTCCGCCTGCTGCTCGGTGGGCGGCGAGAAGTGGTGGTCGAACACCGTGACGACGCGGTCTGGGTACGGCAGGTCGACGCCGACGCGCTCGTCGTACACCTTGCCCGTGAGGTAAGCGCTGAGGTCGTGCATCACGAGCCGGTCGACCTCGGCCACGACGACGTCGCCTGCCGACACGGACTCCCTCCCGCTCGCGCGCGCGAGGATCTTCTCGACGAGGTTCATGCCGGCACCACCACGTGACGCGGGTCGGTGATGACGCCGGTGACAGCGGATGCCGCGGCCACCGCCGGGCTCGACAGGTAGATGCTGGACTCGTAGCTGCCCATGCGCCCGCGGAAGTTGCGGTTCGCGGTGGAGAGCGTGACCTCGCCGTCTGCCATCGCGCCGCCGCTGCCGGCGCATGCGCCGCATCCGGGGTTCGTGATGAGCGCGCCCGACTCGATGAGCGTCGTGACGATGCCGTCGGCCGCGGCCTTCGCCATGATGTCGGCGGATGCCGGTGTCACCACGAGCCGCACGCCCGGGGCGATGCGGTTGCCCTTGAGGTACTTCGCCGCGATCGCGAGGTCGTCGTACTTCGCGTTCGCGCACGATCCGATGAACACCTGGTCGACCTTCGTGCCGGCCACGCCCGAGATGCCCACGACGTCGTCGACGTTGTGCGGGATCGCGATCTGGGGCTCCAGCTCCGTCGCGTCGAGCTCGATCGCCCTCTCGAAGACGGCGTCGGGGTCGGATGCCAGCGGCTGGACGGTGTCCAGGTCGACGCCGTGCTCGGCGAGATAGCGCATGGTCTCGGCATCCGGGGGCACGACCGCGTTCTTCGCACCCGCCTCCATCGCGAGGTTGCACAGCGTCATGCGCTCCGAGGTGGAGAGCGACTCGACCCAGTCGCCGTGGAACTCGACAGAGAAGTACGTCGCGCCGTCCGCGCTGATGTCGCCGATGAGCTTGAGCATGACGTCCTTGGGATAGACGCCGGCGGGGAGCGGCCCCTTCACCACGATCTTCATCGACTCGGGGACGCGCATCCACAGCTTGCCGGTGACCCACGCGGCCGTGATCTCGCTGAAGCCCACGCCCGTGCCGAGCGCGCCGAGCGCGCCGTAGATCGTCGAGTGCGAGTCCGTGCCGATGATGAGGTTCCCGGGCTTGACCAGCCCGTTCTCCATCAGCACGACGTGCGCGATGCCCGCGTTGACGTCGAAGAAGTTCTTGATGCCCATCTTGTCTCGGAAGCCGCGCGAGAGCCGGTGGTCGCCCGCGATCTTCGCCGTCTGCGCGGGCGAGATGTGGTCCATGACCATCGCGATGCGGTCCTTGTCGAACAGCTCCGGCTCGCCCATGCGCTCCCACGTCTTGATGCAGCGCCAGGTCGCGGTGTGGCTCATGTAGAGGTCGGGGTAGGCGTCGACGATCTGACCGGGAACCAGGCCCGTCTCCCCCGAGGCGCGCTCGAGCGCCTTGACGGCGAAAGTCCTGCCCATCAGCTCTTCTCCTTAGCGAACTTCTTCATGAGGTGCTCGATGAGGCCGCCGGCCTCGAGGATCTCCCGCAGCACCGGCGGGAACGGCGTGAAGGGGAACGACCGGTCCCCGACCGTCACGGTCCCCGCCTCGTAGTCGACCCACACCTCGTCGCCCTCGGTGATGGCGTCGACCGCCGCCGGGCACTCCACGGCCACGAGTCCCGTGTTGATCGCGTTGCGGAAGAAGACGCGCGAGTACGAGCGGGCCACCACGGCCGTCACGCCGACTCCGATGAGGCACGTCGACGCCTGCTCGCGCGCGCTGCCGCATCCGAAGTTCCGACCGGCGACGACGACCCGGCTCTCCTTGAGCTTCGCCTGGACCTCGGGCCCGAGCGGCTCGAACGCGTGCGCGCCGAGCTCGACCGGGTCGATGCTCACGAGGTAGCGGCCGGGGATGATGACGTCCGTGTTGATGTCGTCGCCGAAGACGATGCTCTTGCCGCCGAGGCGGTCCTTCGTGACGGCGCTCACGGCGTCGTGTCCTCGACGAACCACTCGGTCGGGACGACGTGACCGAGATCGCGCTCCTCCGCGAGCTCGAGGATCTTCGCCCCGACCGCCGCGAACTGGATGCCCATGCCGGTGTTGTTCGCGAAGATCGTGATCTCGTCCTCGCTCGAGCGCGCGGGCGCGGGGTCCACCAGGATGTCTCCGAGCTCCTGGATGTCCTCCCACTTCTTCAGGCCCCGCTCGACGGGGCCGAGGATGTCGAACTGCTTGTCGTGGTGCACCTGCTCGCGGCTGAACACGACGATGCGGCCGGCTCGGTCGAACGCGGTGTCGTCGAGCTCGCGGCGCGTCGCCGTTCCGTCCGGGCTCGTGATGCACGACACATGCGTGCCGGGCTCGATCCAGGCGCCGTCGAACACGGGGTCCATCGCCGCCGTGGCCGCGGTCACGATGCCGCATCCGACGACCGCCTGCTTCGGGTCGTCCACGGCGACCACGTTGCGACCGGTCTTGTGGGCCCAGTCCGCCGCGAAGGTCTCGCGCCGCTCGCGCGTCGGGCTGAACACGCGGATCTCCTCGATGTCGGGACGCACGAGCAGGAGCGTCTCGAGGTGCGCGGCCGCCTGCCAGCCGGCGCCGAACATGCCGGCGACGGTGACGTCCTCCCGCGCCATCTCCCGGATGCCCAGAGCCGTCGTCGCCCCGACGCGGTACTTCTGGATGACCGAGTCGTGGATGATCGCGAGCGGCGCGAGCTCGGTGAGGCTGAACAGCGTCACGAGCCCGACGTAGTTGCCGCCCGGCGCGACCGGGAGCAGCCGGCGGCGCTTCTCACCGGTGGGGAGCGTCTCGACGCCGACCATGTCGGATGTGATGCGGGTGCCCCACACGCCGCTGGAGATGTTGCCGCCCTCCTGCGACTTGAAGCGGAACCGGAAGCCCGGGTACCGCTCATCCTCGACCGGGAAGTACGTGTGGTTGCGCGGGCGGTTGTGGCCGCGGTCCTGGGCGAGCTCGCGATACGCGACCTCGAGGACATCGAGCACGTCCAGAGGGCTCAGGAGCTGCTCGACGTCGGCGTTCGACAGGATTCTCATGGATCTGGGGGGTTCTCTCTCGTTCAGATGGTGAGGGGCTCGACGCCGTCGCCCGCGACGAGCACGGTGTCGGTCAGGACGCTGCGGATGCCGCGGGGGTCGACGACCTCGAGCACGACGGCGATGACCTCGCCTTCGGCCGGGCCACTCCTGGGTGCCGGCTGGAGCTCTCCGCCCGTGGCGAAGTCGGCCTGGCTGATCCAGCGCAACGTCGAGACGGCGCCGGACGGCAGCGCCTCGAGCACGGGAGCGGCGGCCGCCTCGACGGCGTCCCACTCGACGGCGGGCCGGATCGCGGCGAGCGCCGCGCGCTGCGCCTCCGCCAGCGCGGGCAGCCACGGCTCCTCGCCGAACGTGCGGGCGATGAGCAGCCAGCCGTTCCGGTACTGTCCCGCCGCCTCGAACGTGACGTGGCCGTCGTCGTCGGCCATGCGGAACAGGAGGTCGGCGAACCCGCCGCGGCGCGCGATGTCTTCGATCGCGGCGATGCGGTCCCGCGCGCCGAGGCCTTCCGCCGTCGCCGCGCGGAGCGCGTCGCGCAGGATGGCGGACCCCGTGCGCAGGAGCGCGAGCTCCGCCTCGGACGGCAGGGCCCGGCGGTCCCGCACGAGCGGACCGAGCAGCTTCGAGCGCCACTCCGGCACGGCGGCCTCGATCTCGCGCACGACGCCCGCCGGCCACAGCTCCGCGTCGACGAAGCCGATCGTCCCGGCGGGGCGATCTGCGACGTACGCCGACACGAGGGCGCCGAAGGCGCGGCCGCTGCGGATGTCGGTGAGGTTCGACGTGCGCTGCATCCACGGGAACACGCGCTTGGACAGCTTCGTGAGCAGCGTCGCCTCGCCCTCCGCGGGGACCGCGAGCACACCCTCGTTCCAGTAGATGACGAGGTTCGTCAGGTACCCGATGTCGTCGCCGCGCGAGACGTCGTTGTAGATGAGGGCGAGGTCGACGCCCTGCGCGCGCAGGTCAGCCTGCAGCGCCGCGACGCGGCCGCTCCGCTCGTCGAGCGAGACCTCGTCATGGTCGAGCACCACGAGTCCGCGCTTCATCGGCGGCTCCCTTCGTCGGACGAGAAGAGTCGTCGCTCGGTCGAGACGAAGTACTCGGCACCCGTCGCGGTGACGACGACCTGGTCGCCGAACACGTGGTAGCCGGCGATCGGCGTGAACGTGTTGGGGTGGATGATGAAGGTCGCGCCCTCAGGCAGCACGGTGTGGTTGCCTTCGATGATGGGCGTCTCGTCGAGGTGGAGGCCGACCCCGTGTCCGCGCACGCGCGTCCACTGGTCGGAGCAGTACTCCCCCAGCCCGTGCCTGCGGAACACGTCGTTCTCGGCGACGGCGATCTCGTGGGCGGTGACGCCCGGCTTGACGACGGCGAACCCCGCATCCGCCGCCTCGCGGAACAGCTCGAACGAGCGCCGCTGCTCCGGCGAGGGCGGGCCGACCGTGACCGAGCGGCAGATCTGCAGCCAGTAGCCGCCCGTCTGCGGGGTCAGCTCGGTGCGGACCATGTCTCCCGCCTGGATGACCCGGCGGCTGGGCGGCGTCATTCCGAGCACCTCGTCGGTGCCGGAGGCGATGAGCATGAAGTTGTCCTCGGCGCCGAGCCGCTTGATCTCGGCCTCGACGCCGGCGACGATGTCGTACTCGGTGATGCCGGGCTCGAGCACCTCGACGAACGCGTTCCACGCGGCATCCGACACCGCGGCGGCCGTGCGCATGCGCTCGAGCTCCCACGCGCTCTTGACCATGCGCGCCTCGTCGAGGAGCGTGGTCGCCGAGACGAGCTCGACTCCGGGCATGCCCTCGCGGATCGCGCGGTCGAAGCCGAGCGGCAGCAGCTCGAGGTGCCCGACGCCGATGCGCCGCAGGCCGAGCTCGGCCACCGCGTCGACGAGCGCCTCGGCGCCCGGGAGCGCGATGAGACGGGCGTCGTCGACCCAGCCCGTGCGCAGGAGCGGCGCGAGGTCGCTCAGTCGCGTCGAGTACGCCGTCGCCGGGCCGTCCAGGGGCAGCAGCGCGAACGTCGCCGTGCCTCCCACCGACGTGTCGGTGAGGTAGCGCACGTTCTCACGGCGCCACGCGGGGGCGTACGCGAGGATCGCGTCGAGCCCCTGCTCGGCCATCGCCGCGCGCAGCTTGCGGTGGCGCAGGGCGCGCTCCGCGGCATCCGCCGGTTCGAGTGCCGAAGGCGCGCTCGCGGCGAGAGTCGTCACATCCGTCATGCCACGGCCTCCTGCAGGCGGCGCTTCATCTCGGACTCGTCCTCCATGCGCATGAAGTCCGCCGTGATGGACTTCTCCAGCTCGAAGAGCGCGTCGTCCTCGGGCTTGCGCGGCTGGGGCACGTCGATCTCCATGTCGAGGAACGTCGTGGACGGGCGCGCGGTGATCACGAGCATGCGCGACGAGAGGAACACCGCCTCGCGGATGTTGTGCGTGACGAACAGGATCGTTCGGCCGGTGGTCGCCCACACCCGCACGAACTCCTGGCGGAGCTTGCGCGCCGTGATCTCGTCGAGGGCCGAGAAGGGCTCGTCCGCGAGGAGCAGGTCGGGCTCGATCGCGAGCCCGCGGGCGAGCGACACGCGCTGTTGCATGCCCCCCGACAGCTGCAGCGGGTAGTACCCGCCGAATTCGGCGAGGCCCACGAGGTCGAGGTACTTCTCGACACGCACGTCGGCTTCGCGCTTTCCGACGCCGCGCTCGAGCAGAGGGATGCGGACGTTGTCACGCACGTTGCGCCAGTTGAGCAGCCGCGCCTGCTGGAAGACGACGCTCACCTTGACGTCGGAGCGCGCCTTGGTGCTCACCTCCTTGCCGTTCAGGACGATGCGGCCGGAGGTCGCGTCGTCGAGGCCGTTGATGATGTTGAGCATCGTCGACTTGCCGCATCCGCTCGGTCCGAGGATGGACAGCAGCGCACCCTCTTCGACGCTCACGTTGAGTCCGTCGATGACCTTGAGAGGCGGCTGCCCAGGACGGCGGAACTCCTTGCGCAGGTTGTCGATCTCCAGATACGCCATGTCAGGCCGTCCCTTCCAGCGCCGCTGCGTGCGGGCGCCACCGAGTCAGCCGCTTCTCGATCGGCTTGAGGATGATGTTCTCGATCAGCAGCAGCGTGATCGTGAAGAGCAGGGTCCACGCGAGCACCTGCGTCATGTTGAAGTTGCCGAACCACCAATGGAGCATGTAGCCGACGCCGCTGGAGAGTCCGATGAGCTCGACGACCGTGACGATCTTCCACGAGATCGCGAGCGCGGTGCGAAGGGCCGCGAGCACGAACGGGACGAGCTGCGGGATGACGACCTTCAGCAGCATCGAGCGCTGCGAGAAGCGGAACGCCTTCCCCATGTGCATGAGGTCTCGGTCTATCGCCTTCGTGCCCTGCCAGATGTTGATCGCGATCGCCGGGGTCGCCGCGACGCCGACCGCCAGGATCGCCGCGGTGTCGTTGAGCCCGAACCACAGGATGAAGAGGATTCCGAACACGACGGCCGGGATCGAGAATCCGACGAGCACGACGTTGATGAGCAGGTCCTCGCCCCAGGCCGACAGGCCCATGATGAGGCCGATCACCAGGCCCATGACCATCGCGATGGTCATGCCTCCGAGGACGCGCCCCATCGTGACGGCGAGCTGGTAGTAGGTGTCGCCCTCGGTGAGGTTGTCGAGCATCGTCGTGAAGACGAGGAACGGACCCGGCAGCGTCTGCGGGCTCATGAACAGCGACGCGAGCCACCAGATGACGATGATGCCGACGAGGGCCGAGAACCGCCGCAGCGGCCGTTTCCACGACGTGCGCCGCTTGATCGGGACGGGCTCTTCGATGCCCCGCACGACGTCCGTGTCGACGCGGATGCACGAGTCGTCGGCGACTTCGGTGGAAGTGGACATGGGGTTGCCTTCCATATCGATGTGGAGTGGTTCCGGTGGGACTCGGCCCGGACGCGGCGTCCGGGCCGAGCGGACGGATCAGTCCTCGGTGGCCACGAACTCCAGGCGGAAGAGGCCGTCGGGCACCTCGGGCATGAAGTCCTCTTCGCCGAGGATCGGGATGAAGGACTCGAGCATCTTCGTGATGCCCTCGACCTGCTCTTCGTCCCACTCGGTGCGGAAGTTCGCACCGAGGAGGTTCTGCAGCGCCTCGGGCGCCTTCGGGTCGGTCAGGTCGAGCGTCTCGGCGTACCGCTCCCACGCTTCTTCGTCGGCCTGCACGTACTCGACGCCGTCGCGCATCGCGTTCGAGAACGCCACGAGCTCGCTGCAGTGGTCCGCCGCGTAGCTGTCGGTCGAGACGATCCCGAGGTGCACAGGGGCGATGCCGGTCGCCTCGATGTACTCGCTGGAGAGGTCGCCGATCTGCTTGTACTTGCCCTCGAGCTGCGTGACGACCGTCGCGGTCGAACCCATGAGGATCGCGTCGAGTTCGCCCTGGCCGAGCAGGCCGGAGATCGCGGCGTCCGGAGCCACCGCGAGCGAAGCGAGCTCGTCCTCCAGCTTGTCCATGCCGAACGCCTCGGAGGCGATCGCGGACAGGACCACGAACGTCGCGCTGTTGTTCGCCGAGAACGAGCCGAACCGCGCGCCGGCGAGGTCCCCGATGTCTTCGATGTCGGAGTCCTTCTGGACGAAGACGCCGTTCGACGGGCTCGCGAGGGCGCCGAAGAGGAAGACGTCGAGGCCCTTCGAGCGGGCCTGGGCCATCGTGGTGACGCCGCCGAAGCCGATGTCGACGGCCTTCTGCGTGACCGCCTGGGCCGACGCCGGCGGGTTCTCGAAGCTCCTGATGTCGAGGTCGAGGTTGTACTTCTTGTCGAACTCCTGTTCCTTGATCGCCTGGGTCACGAGGTCCTGGGCGCCGGGGTTGACGCCCAGCGAGACCTTCGTCATCTCGGTCAGCGGGCCGCACTCATCGGCTCCGCCCTCGGACGGACCGGCTTGGGGCTGCTGCTGGCCTGCGCAGGAGGCGAGGGCGATCGTGCCTGCCACGACCATCGCCAAGGCGAAACCACTCTTTGCACGCATTACTGGCCTCTTTCTCTTCATCGAGGTCGGGGCTCTGCTTCGAGTCCCGGCCGGGGGCTGCGTTTCTTCGGGCAACTGACGCGTTCTCCACCCGCCGGGCCGGGTTCGACCGCCGGGTGCCGTACCGGAGCCTCGCCGTGGGTCGACCTGTGGGCCAGATCCATTAGTACGGGTCCCTAAGTACTCGCCCGACGATACCGTTAGGGTCCCTAACTAGTCAAGAGATCCGGATGCGCCGTGCCCGATGTCCGGGAATGCCCACTCCACCAAGCGGAGCGGCGCCGCGCGCCCGGCGTCCCGGTAAGCGGGAAAGTGCCTCTGATCAGCCGATCGGCGCGAGATAGCCGTCGCGCCGCAGAAGCGCGTGGACACCGCCCGCGGCGATCGTGTCGAGCAGCATCGGCGGGAGGGGCGTCGCCGACACGGCCGAACCGGTGGTCAGATTCGTCACGGCGCCCCGAGCGATGTCGACGTCGAGCTCGTCGCCCTCCGACACGGCGCCGAGCACACCGGGAGCCTCGAGCACCGGCACGGCGTACGCGACCGCGTTGCGCAGGAAGATGTCGCCGAGCGACTCCGCGACGACCGCGGCGATCCCCGTGCGCGCGAGCACGAGCGGGGCGGGGCGGCTCGAGCCGCATCCGAATCGACGCCCCGCGACCAGGATGTCGCCGGACCTCACGGTCGCGGCCCACCCGGGCCGGATCGAGTCGAGCACGAGGGCGGACTGCTCCTCCGGCGGAAGCTCGAAGCCCCGCCGTGGCATGATCTGGTCGGTGTTGATGTCGTCGTCCGCGAACACCCGCGCGCGGCCCGTGAAGACCCAGTCCCGGTCGCGCCCGGTCATGAGATCGGCCGATCGGCGAGGTGCGGCATGGGGTCGGCGATGACGCCTTCGATCGCGGATGCCGCGACCGTCGCCGTCGAGGCGAGGTAGATCTCGGCGTCGGCGCTGCCCATGCGGCCGCGGAAGTTGCGCGTGCTCGACGTGATGCACACCTCGCCCGGGGCGAGCACGCCCAGGTGCCCGCCCGCGCACGCGCCGCACGTGGAGTTCGTGACGACGGCTCCGGCCTCGGTGAGCGTCTCGATGTACCCCGCGCGCAGCGCCTCGAGGTACACCGCCTGCGAGCCCGGCGTGACGATGAGTCGCACGCCGTCGGCGACGCGGCGCCCGTCCAGCAGGCGCGCCGCGATGCGCAGGTCGGAGAGCTTGCCGTTCGCGCAGGAGCCGATGAACGCCTGGTCGATGCGGATGCCGTCCGCCGCGACGGCCGCCGCGCTGCGGACGTTCCCGTTGATGCGGTGCGGGAGGGCGATGCGCGGCTTGACGTCGGCGAGGTCCACGACGTGGACGGCGGCGTACTCGGCATCCGGATCCGGCTCGACGGGCTCGTACGCGGCATCCGTGACCGACGCGATGTGCTCGCGCAGGAGGGCGTCGTCGGGCATCATGACGAAGTTCGCGTTGAGCTCGGTGCACATCGTGGCGAGCGTCGCGCGGTCGTCGAGCGGCATCGTCTCCAGCCCCGGGCCGCCGAACTCGATGTCGTGGCCCTCCTGGCTGCCGTGCAGGAGCGACAGGTGCAGGAAGACGTCCTTGCCGTAGACGCCGAACGGGAGCTCTCCGACGAGCTCGAACCGCACCGTCGGCGACGCCCGGTACCACGTGCGGCCGGTCGCGGCGAGCTGGAGGATGTCGGCGAGCCCCAGCCCGCGCGCGGCGCAGTTGAGCACGCCGGCGGCGCTCGTGTGCGAGTCGTTCGACGCGACGAGCTGACCGGGCAGCGCGAGGCAGCGCTCGAAGATGAGCTGGTGCTCGATGCCTCCCCCGCCGACGTCGGCGACCTCGCGGAACCCGAGGCGCCGGGCGTGCTCGCGGGCGCGGCGCTGCGCGCGAGCGTACCGCTCGTTGGGCGCCGGGACGCCGTGGTCCATCAGGACGACGATCCGCTCCGGGTGGGCGACGCCGAGCAGGTCGGTCGGGAGCGTGTCGGGAGTGTCGCTGAAGACCGTGTCGGCGAGCACGATGAGGTCGACATCGGTCACGACGATGTCGCCCGGCCGCACGACCGTCCGCCCGCTCCGGCGCGCGAGCACCTTCTCGGCCATCGTCATGCCCACAGCGGCGCCTCCTCGGCTCTCGTTGCGGCTACCGGCCCTGGACGTTCTGCACGAAGTACGTCGTCGCCGCCTCGTAGACCACGCGCAGCGAGTCCTGCAGGTCGGCGCGTCGATCCGGCGCGAGCTCGGCCAGCAGGGCCTTGGTGAACTCCTTCAGCACGGCCTGGCCCGCTGCCGCGGCCTCTCGCCCGGCATCCGTCGCATGCAGGACGATCGCGCGCCGGTCGGACTCGCTCGCCGTCGTGGTCATGAGTCCGCGCTTGACGAGTCCGTCGACGTTCTCGGAGACGGTCGGGAGCGAGAGGTTGCCTCGCTTGGCGAGCTGGCTGAGGGACGTGTACCCGCCGATGACGCGGGACAGCGTGCGGTACTGGCGGAAGGTCAGCGGCACGGGCAAGGATGCCAGGAGCATCTGGCTCGTGCGGTTGAGGCGCGCGGCCACGCTGATGAGGAGCTCGTGATCCTCTTCGATGCGATCAGCGGCTAGTACCGGCGCGGCCTCCGACACGATCGTCTCCATTTCCTTAGGTGACCTAACTACTTCCCAGATTACGTGTCGCCGCGTCGGCGCGTCAAGCCGACCGGACGCCCGTCGTGAGCACGACGGCGCGCTGTCCGCTGATGGGCGCGAGGCGCGCCGAGACCACCGCGGCGCGGCCGCTCGCGACCGCCTCGAGGCCGATCCGCAGCTGCTCCTCCAGCTCCGCCACCGTCGACGCGGTGCCGGCGTACGCGCCGCCGGCCGCGGCCGCGACACCGGGCAGGTCGGCCTCCTGCGCGAGATTGACCCAGAACCGATCGCTCGAGGCGGCAGGACCGTCCGGATGCTGGCGGATCACGTTCTGCTTCGTCGCGTTCCACCCGCCGTTGTCGAGGATCACCGTGAGGAAGGGCGCTCCGTAGCGGTGCGCCATCCAGTGCGACGACGACGGCTCGCTGAGGAAGTACGACCCGTCCCCGACGATCGACACCACTGTCGCGTCCGGCCGCGCCAGCTTGATGCCGACCGCCGCCGCGCTGCTCCACCCGAGCGACGATCCGCCGCTCGCGAACCGCGTGCCCGGATGCGTGCGCGGAAGGTGCCGGAAAACCGTCTCGGCGTTGCTGATCGCCTCGTTGAGCACGATCGTCGACGGGTCGATCGCCCTCTCGAGCGTCGCGCACACGAGCGGCACGGTGAGGCGCCCGGCTCCGCCGTCGCGCTCGCCGCGCCACCGCTCGCGCTGCGCGGCGTGCTCCGCCGCAAGTCGCGCCCGACGGCCCCCGACGTCTCCGCGGTCGGCGAGCTCGCGCACGCCGTCCCGCAGCTGCCGCAGCGCGACGGGCGAGTCCGCACGCGCGAACGCCTCGGCCTCGAGGTACCACAGCGGCGTGCGCTCGTTGAGGGGATCGGGGCCGAGCACGAAGATGCGCGCATCGTCGCGGGGCGTCGCCCGGGTCGGCATCCACGGCGCGTGCGTGTCGACCGCGATGAGGACGTCCGCGCGCGACAGCAGCGGCTCGGCCATGAAGCCCACATGCAGCTCGTGGTCGGCCGGGAAGCTCAGCACATCGGGCACGGCCTCGACGACGCCCAGTCCGAGCGCCTCTGCGAGCTCGACGAGCACCGCGACGGAGTCCGGGTCGCGCCCGAGCGACGACGTCACGAGCACGGGGAACTCCGCCCCCGCGACCGCGGCGAGAATCTCCTCGACGAGCGACCGCTGCAGCGGGCTCTGTTCGACGGCGCGCCACCGCTGCGGGTCGACGTCACGACCGGTCGAGACGGATGCCAGGACCTCGCGCGCCCCCGTGAGGTAGACCGGCCCTTGCGGCGAGCTCTGGGCGAGCTGCAGCGCGCGCGAGACGAGCTGCCGCGCGTTGGCGCCCGTGCGCAGGTCGTAGCTCCACTTGACGTACGGGCGCACGAGTCCGTGCTGATCGGGGATGTCCTGCAGGTGGTTCGGGTACGAGTTGCGGCTCCCCGGCAGCTCCCCCTCCATCGTGTACGGGGTGAGGCCGGCGAACAGCAGCACCGGGACCCGCGCGCGGGCGGCGTTGTGCACCGCACCCCCGAGGTTCGCCGTGCCGACGTCGACGTGCACGAACACGGCCTGCGCCCGCCCACGCACGAGGGCGTAGCCGTGCGCGGCCGCGAGCGCGCTCGCCTCGTGCGGCGCGAGCACGACCGCCGGCACCCGCTCGCCCTGCTCGTGCAGGTCGGCGAGCGCGTCGATGAGGGCGGTGTGGTCGCTCCCGAGGTTCCCGAAGACGACCTCTACGCCGTAGGCAGTCAGGCCTTCGATGACCGCACGCGCGGCCGTCTCGCGGGACCCGCCCGTCATCGCGCGGCCTCCGCGGCCTGGATCCCATGGAACTGCAGGTACTCATCGATGCCGGCGGATGCCCCTTCCCACCCGATCCCGCTGCGCTTGACTCCCCCGAACGGCAGCGCGCGCCGCCCCGCGGGACTGAGCGCGTGCTCGTTGATGAAGGTGATTCCCGCCTCCAACCGCTCGGCGACCGCGCGCGCCCGATCGAGGTCCGCGGACCACACCGACGCGCAGAGACCGTACTCGGTGCCGTTGGCCTCGGCGACGGCATCCGTCTCTTCGTCGTAACCGACGACCGGCAGGATCGGGCCGAACTGCTCCCCCGTCACGACCTCGTCGAGCGGGTCCGCGTCGCGCACGAGCGACGGCTGGAGGTACCACCCGCGCTCCCATCCCTCCGGATCGAGGCGCACGCCTCCCGTCTCGACCCGCGCGCCGCGCTCGCGCAGGCCGTCGTGCAGGCGGCGGACGCGTTCGAACTGCGCCGCGTTGTTGACGGGACCCATCGTCGCGTCCGGATCGAGGCCGTGGCCGACGACGAACCGGTCCATCGCGGCGAACGCCGCGTCGGAGAAGTCGTCGAGCAGGCGGCGCGGGACGTACACGCGCTTGATCGCGTAGCAGACCTGGCCGGAGCGGCGGAACGCGTGCGACACGATCGCCTCGGCGGCGGCGCCCACGTCGGCGTCGTCGAGCACGATCGCCGGGTCGTTGCCGCCGAGCTCGAAATGGACGCGCGTGAAGGACTCGGCCGCGAGCGTCATGATCTGCCGCGCGACCGCTTCGCCACCCGTGAACGAGACCTTCCGCACCGCCGGGTGTGCGACGAGGGCCGAGCCGACCTCGCCGGCGCCGTTCACGACCGAGAGGACACCGTCGGGCAGCCGCGCGCCGATGCGCTCGAGGATGCGCGTCACGGCGAGCGGCGCGTTCGGGGACGGCTTCACGATCACGGTGTTGCCCGCGACGAGCGCGGGTCCCACCTTCTGCAGCGCGAGCACCACGGGCGCGTTCCACGGCACGATGCACGCGACGACGCCGTACGGGCGCCGCCGCAGCGAGATTCCCGTGCCATCGTCGGCGGGCTCGGCGAGAGCCTCGAGGCCCAGGTCGACGGCCATGCGCAGCAGGTGCGGCACGAGCGACACCTCGCGCCGCGACACCGGCAGCACCGACCCGTTCTCGCGCGTGAGGAGTTCGGCGACGGCGCCGTCGACCTCGTCGAAGTCGCGGGCCGCGGCGAGGAGGGCTTCGGCGCGCGCGTCGGCGCCGACTGCCGCCCACGGGAGCGCCGCGGCATCCGCCTCTCGCGCCGCCCTGTCGATCTCGCCGGGCGAGGCGACCGCGATCACGCCGGCCACCTCGTCGAACCGCCCCGGGTCGCGGACCTCAAGCTGTGCCACGCGCGTCATCGTCATGTGACCCTCCTCGAATTTCATAAGGTACCCTAAACATCGTGCGAGCGAACGGTCGACCACGGATGCCGGTGGGAGACCCGATCGCATGAGCAGCCCGTTCCGCTCGCTGAGGGTGCTCAACTACCGCCTGTGGTTCGCCGGAGCCACGGTGTCGAACATCGGCACGTGGATGCAGCGGACGGCGCAGGACTGGATCGTCCTGACCGAGCTCACCGACCACGACGCGGTCGCGGTGGGGATCACGACGGCCCTCCAGTTCGGGCCGGTGCTCGTGCTCACTCCCCTGACAGGACTCGCCGCCGACGTCTTCGATCGCCGACGGCTGCTGCTCGCGACTCAGACCGCGATGGCGGCGATCGGCGCCCTCTTCGCGGCGCTCGTCCTCACCGGTGCGGTCGAGCTGTGGATGGTCTACTCCCTCGCGGTCGCCCTCGGCGTCGCGAGCGCCTTCGACGGACCCGCGCGTCAGTCGTTCGTGTCGGAGCTCGTGCCGACCTCCCTCATCTCGAACGCGGTGGGCCTCAACGCGACGTCGTTCACCGTCGCGCGCCTGGCCGGCCCGGCGCTCGCCGGCCTGCTGACCGCGGCGATCGGCGCGGGGTGGGTGCTGCTCATCAACGCCGTGACGTTCGGCGCGACCATCACGGGCATCCTCGCGATGCGCCGCTCCGAGCTGCACGCCCAGCCGCGATCGCCGCGCGCGCCGGGGCGCCTGCGCGCCGGGCTGCTTTACGTGAGCTCGCGCGGTGACCTCGCAGTCGTCGTCGTCAGCGCCCTCGTGTTCGGCGCGATCGGCACCAACCTGCCGATCTTCGTCGCGACCATGTCGACCGTCGAGTTCGGGCTCGGCCCGACCGAGTTCGGCATCCTGTCGTCGGTCGTCGCGATCGGGAGCGTGATCGGGGCGATCGCGGGCGCCCGCCGCGAACGGGCACGCCTCTCCGCGATCGCGGCGTCGGCGCTCGTGTTCGGGCTCGGCGCGATCGGGTGCGCGCTGAGCCCGAATGCGTGGGTGTTCGGCGCCTTCCTCGTCGTGCTCGGCTTCACGTCGCTCGTGATCATGAACACGACGAACGCCTACCTGCAGGCGGCGACGCCTCCCGAGCTGCGGGGACGGGTGATGGCGATCTACATCGCGGTCGTGCTCGGCGGGCCGACCCTCGGGGCACCCGTCATCGGGTTCATCGCGACGGCGGCCGGCCCGCGCTGGGCGACGGCGGCCGGTGCGCTCGGCGGGCTCATCCCGGCGCTGCTCTTCGCCCTGTGGTGGGTGCGCGCTTCGCGGGCGACGGTCGCGTCATCTCGCGTCGAGGTCGCTCCCGCTGTGCCGGCCGCTCGTGCCCGCCGCGCCGCCGGCGCTCCGGCGAGCAGCCCCCGGCGCTGAGGCGCGCCAACCGCCCCGGCACCGCCGCGAACGGCCCCCCGCGAACGGGTCAGCGCGGCGCGTGCGCCTCGAGGAACTCGTACACGTCCGTCGAGTCGACGCCCGGGAAGGCGCCCGTCGGCAGCGTCGCGAGGAGCGTGCGCGGCGTGCGCACGTTCGGCCACGACTGGTCGCGCCAGGACGCCTCCAGGTCGGCGGGGGCGCGGCGGCAGCACGCTTCGACCGAGTGCTTCGAGACGCCGCGGTTCGTCGTGTCGCGCCCGAGGAACCATTTCGTGTCGTCGAAGCGCACGCCCACCGACACGGAGTGCGCACCTTCGCTCGAGTGCTCGACGCGCGCGGTGCACCAGTACGTGCCGTTCCCCGTGTCGGTGTACTGGTAATACGGGTTGAAGTGGTCCTCGATGTCGAAGACGACGCGCGAGGTCCACCGCCGGCAGCACATCTGCCCCTCGATCGCGCCGAGCCGGTCTGTCGGGAAGTTCACGTCGTCGTTCTCGTACGCCTTCGTGATCGTGCCGGACTCGTGCACCTTGAGGAAGTGCACGGGGATGCCGAGGTGCACCGTCGCGAGGTTGGTGAAGCGGTGCGCCGCGGTCTCGTACGACACCGAGTACGCGTCGCGCAGGTCCTCGATCGAGATCGCGCGGTCCTTCTTCGCCTCCTGGAGGAACGGCACGGCGTGCGCCTCGGGGATCAGCAGCGCGCCCGTGAGGTAGTTCGTCTCCACGCGCTGCCGCAGGAACTCCGCGTAGCTCGTCGGCTCGCGGTGCCCGAGGATCCGGCTCGACAGCGCCTGGAGCACCGCCGTGCGCGGGTCGCCCTTCGCCGTGAGCCGGCTCGAGAGGTAGAGGCGCCCGTTCTTGATGTCGGCGACCGACCGGGTCGTCTGCGGGAGGTCGGGCACGTAGTGGAGTGTGAACCCGAGGTGGGCGGCGATGTCGGATGCCGTGCGCTGCGTGAGCGGCCCGCCGGGGTGATCCACCGACCGCAGGATCCTCCGCGCCTGCTCCTCGAGCGCGCCGAAGTAGTTGTTCTGAGTGCGCATGAGCTTGCGCAGCGCGACGTTGGCCCGACGCGCCTCTTCGGGCGTCGCCGCGCGCTCGTCGTTGAGCCGCTCGATCTCGCCGTGGAGCGCGAGCATCGCCTTGAGGGCGTCGGTCGGCACGGACTTCGCGACGCGGAAGGGCGCGATGCCGACAGCCCGGAACGTCGGTCCGCGCATCGCGCGCTCGAGCGCGATCTCGAGCGTGGCGCGCTCATCGAGCGGCTCCGCCTCGAGCAGCGCCTCGAGGGTCGTGCCGAGTGCCCGCGCGATCGAGCGGAGCATCGTGAGCTTCGCCTCGCGCCGGCCGTTCTCGATCATCGACAGCTGGCTGGGGGCGCGGTCGACGGCGGCGGCGAGCTCTTCGAGCGTCATGCCGCGGTCGGTGCGCAATTGACGGATGCGGCGCCCGATGGTCAGCGCGTCCACCTCCCCATCGTCGGAGAAGTCGGTCACGGGATCTGTCGTCGCGAGCGTCGCCATGAGTCGATTCTGTCACGAAAACAGAAATCTCCAGAAACTTCACCCCCCGAAATGCCATTGAGCGGGGCCGAACTTCACAGAAAGTGGAATCACGACCTTCCGCCGGTCGATCCAGAACGCGGATGACCGGATACCCCGACCAGGCCCACACGCCGGGCGGAGCATCCGGTCGACAGTCTCACCACACCGCACACAGGAAGACAGGCCCATGACCCCTTCGACCATCGCCCCGATGCGCACGCGCACCGGCCCCATCGCCGCCCAGACCCACGAGCCTTCGATCGAGATCACGGGACCGATCGCGCCGCGCTACGACGAGATCCTCACGCCCGACGCGATCGCGTTCCTCGCCGCGCTGCACGACCGGTTCAGCACCCGCCGCCACGATCGGCTCGCCGACCGCATGCGCCGCCGCTTCGAGGTCGGCAACGGCCACGACCCGCAGTTCCGCGACGACACGCGGCACATCCGCGAAGACGCCGAGTGGACGGTCGCCGGCGCCGGCCCCGGCCTCGAGGACCGTCGCGTCGAGATCACCGGGCCGACCGACCCGAAGATGACCATCAACGCGCTCAACTCGGGCGCGAAGGTGTGGCTGGCCGACCAGGAGGACGCGACCAGCCCGACGTGGAAGAACGTCATCGAGGGGCAGCTGTCGCTGCGCGACGCGATCCGCGGCGAGCTGATCTACACGAGCCCCGAAGGCAAGCGCTACGAGGTCACGGCCACCGAGACGCCCACCATCGTGATGCGCCCCCGCGGGTGGCACCTGACCGAGAACCACATCCGCTTCACCGACCGCTTCGGCCGAACGATGGCCGCGTCCGGGTCGCTCGTCGACTTCGGCCTGTACTTCTTCCACAACGCGAAGCAGCTCATCGCGAACGGCCGCGGTCCGTACTTCTACCTCCCCAAGCTCGAGTCGAGCGAAGAGGCGAAGCTGTGGGACGACGTCTTCTCGTTCAGCGAGCGGTACATCGGCATCCCGCACGGCACGATCCGCGCGACCGTGCTCATCGAGACGCTGCCCGCCGCGTTCGAGATGGAGGAGATCCTCTTCGAGCTGCGCGACCACTGCGCGGGCCTGAACGCCGGCCGCTGGGACTACATCTTCTCGATCATCAAGAACTACCGCGGCCGCGGTGCGCGCTTCGTGCTGCCCGACCGCAGCGAGGTCACGATGACCGTGCCGTTCATGCGCGCCTACACCGAGCTGCTCGTGCAGACGTGCCACAAGCGCGGCGCCTTCGCGATCGGCGGCATGAGCGCGTTCATCCCGAACCGCCGCGACCCAGAGGTGACCGAGCGCGCGTTCGAGAAGGTCGCGGCCGACAAGAAGCGCGAGGCCGGCGACGGCTTCGACGGCACGTGGGTGGCGCACCCCGACCTCATCCCGGTGGCGCGCGCCGAGTTCGACGCCGTGCTCGGCGACCGGCCCAACCAGCTCGACCGGCAGCGTCCCGACGTCGATGTGAAGGCGGCCGACCTCATCGACGTGCACATCGGCCGGCCCATCACGGCCGCGGGCGTGCACGGGAACGTGTCGGTCGCGATCCGCTACATCGAGGCGTGGCTGCGGGGCCTCGGCGCCGTCGCGATCGACAACCTCATGGAGGACGCCGCGACCGCCGAGATCTCCCGCTCCCAGGTGTGGCAGTGGGTCCACCAGGACCGCACCACCGAAGACGGCACGCGGATCACGCGCGAGTACGTCGAGGGCCTCATCGCGCAGGTGCTCGGCGAGGTCGAGCGCCGCGACGGCGATCGCTTCGACGACGCGGCCGAGGTGTTCCGCGAGGTCGCGCTCGGAGCCGAGTTCCCCGCCTTCCTGACGCTGCCCGCCTACTCGCGCTTCCTCGTCGAGACCGACTGACACCTCCCCTTCGACACGATCACAAGGACGACGACATGACCACCTACACGGACGACATCCAGGACACGCAGGCCCTCAAGGACCAGCACGGCTCGACATGGGACGCGATCAACCCCGAATACGTCGCGCGGATGCGGGCGCAGAACCGCTTCCGGACGGGGCTCGACATCGCGCGCTACACCGCCGACATCATGCGCCGCGACATGGCGGAGTACGACGCCGACCCGTCGCAGTACACGCAGTCGCTCGGCGTCTGGCACGGCTTCGTCGGGCAGCAGAAGCTCATCTCGATCAAGAAGCACCTGAAGAGCACGAAGAAGCGATACCTGTACCTGTCGGGCTGGATGGTCGCCGCCCTCCGCTCGGAGTTCGGTCCGCTCCCCGACCAGTCGATGCACGAGAAGACGGCGGTTCCCGCGCTCATCGAGGAGCTGTACACCTTCCTCCGTCAGGCCGACGCGCGAGAGCTCGACCTGCTGTTCACGCAGCTCGACCGGGCGCGCGCGGCCGGCGACGAGACGGCGGTCGAGTTCATCCAGTCGCAGATCGACAACCACGAGACCCACGTCGTGCCGATCATCGCCGACATCGACGCGGGCTTCGGCAACCCCGAGGCGACGTACCTCCTCGCGAAGAAGATGATCGAGGCGGGCGCGTGCGCCATCCAGATCGAGAACCAGGTGTCGGACGAGAAGCAGTGCGGCCACCAGGACGGCAAGGTCACCGTCCCGCACGAGGACTTCCTCGCGAAGATCAACGCCGTGCGCTACGCGTTCCTCGAGCTCGGTATCGAGAACGGCGTCATCGTCGCCCGCACCGACTCGCTCGGCGCCGGCCTGACGCAGAAGCTCGCCGTCTCGAACCAGCCCGGAGACCTCGGCGACCGGTACAACTCGTTCCTCGACGTCGAGGAGATCACCGAGGCCGAGCTGAACGACGGCGACGTGGTCATCCGCCGCGAGGGCAGGCTGCTGCGCCCGAAGCGTCTCGCGAGCAATCTGTACCAGTTCCGTCCGGGCACCGGTGAGGACCGCGTCGTGCTCGACTGCATCACGTCGTTGCGCAACGGCGCCGACCTGCTGTGGATCGAGACCGAGAAGCCGCACATCGACCAGATCGCCGGCATGGTCGACCGCATCCGCGAGGCCGTGCCGGACGCCAAGCTCGTCTACAATAACAGCCCGTCGTTCAACTGGACGCTCAACTTCCGCCAGCAGGCGTACGACCTGCTCGAGGCACAGGGGCACGATGTGTCCGGCTACGACCGCGGCAACCTCATGAGCGCCGAGTACGACGACACCGACCTCGCGCGGCTCGCCGACGAGAAGATCCGCACGTTCCAGCGCGACGGCGCCGCCCGGGCGGGGATCTTCCACCACCTCATCACGCTGCCGACCTACCACACGGCGGCCCTGTCGACGGATGACCTCGCCAAGGGCTACTTCGGCGACGAGGGCATGCTCGCGTACGTCCGGGGCGTCCAGCGCCGCGAGATCCGCGAGGGCATCGCGACGGTGAGGCACCAGAACATGGCCGGCAGTGACATCGGCGACAACCACAAGGAGTACTTCGCCGGCGAGGCGGCCCTCAAGGCGGGCGGCAAGAACAACACGATGAACCAGTTCGGCTGAGCCTGACGCACGAAACGGATGCCGCGGACCCGGGAGGGTTCGCGGCATCCGTGCGCTACGCGAGCAGCCCGCGCTCCATCGCCAGCGTCACGGCGCGCGTGCGGTCGGCGACGCCGAGCTTGTCGAAGATCTTCAGCAGGTGCGTCTTGACCGTCGACTCGCCGATGCCGAGCGCGACGGCGATCTGCTTGTTCGAGTGACCGGATGCCACGAGCCGCAGCACCTCCGTCTCGCGGGCGGTCAGCACGGACTCGGGCGCTGGCCGGCGCATCCGCTCCACGAGCCGCACGGCGACCTGCGGCGACAGCGCCGACTGCCCGGCGGCCACCGACCGGATGCCGGCGACGATCTCCGCCTGCGGCGCCGCCTTCAGCAGGTAACCGGCCGCGCCGGCCTCGATCGCGGCAAGGATCTGGTCGTCGGACTCGTACGTCGTGAGGATGAGCACGCGGGGTGCGGGCTCGCCCGCCTCTCCGGCGGCGATGCGGGTCGTCGCGGCGACACCGTCGACGCGGGGCATCCGCAGATCCATCAGGACGACATCGGGGCGGGTGGCGGCGGCGAGCCGCACGGCCTCGTCGCCGTCCGACGCCTCGGCGACCACCTCGAGCCCGGGCTCGTCCGACAGCAGTCCCGCGAGTCCCGCGCGGACGACGGGGTGGTCGTCGGCGATCAGCAGACGGATCATCGCGGACCTCCGGATCGCTCGGGCTCGGGTGCGCTCGACGGCTCAGAGGGTGCGGCCGGGCCCGAGCGTGCACCGGGCAGACGCAGGCCGAGCGTGGTGCCTCGCCCCACGGCGGACGACACGTCGAGCACTCCCCCGGCGATCGCGACGCGCTCGCGCATGCCCTCGAGGCCGAAGCCCGTCGTGGATCGAACGGGGTCGAAGCCGCGTCCGTCGTCGGTGACCGTGAGGGTCGCCGCGCCGTCCGCGTCGACGGCGACCCGCACCTCGACGTGCTCGGCCGCGGCGTGCTTGGCCACGTTCGACAGGGCCTCCTGCAGGCACCGCAGCACGACGACCTGGGTCTCGCGGTCGAGGTCGCCCTCGACGGCGGCGTCGTCGAGCGCGATGTCGGCCGAGCTGTGCGCGCGGAAGCGCTCGACGAGCCGCTCCACGGCGGCCGCGAACGCCGGTTCGCTCGGGACGGCCGCCGTGCGGGCGACGAGCGCCCGGGCCTCGTCGAGCGCGTCGCGCGCGATCTGCTCGACCGTCGCGATGGTGGCGGCCGCGGCATCCGAGTGTCCGTCCCGCGATTGACGGCCGGCGCGCTCTGCCAGCAGGACGAGCCCCGCGAGCGTCTGGGCGAGCGTGTCGTGGATGTCGCGCGCGAGCCGCTCGCGCTCGGCGGATGCGCCGCGCTCGCGGCTCAGCGCCTCGACCTCAGCCTGGGCTTCGGTCAGCTCGGCGACGAGGCGCGCGCGCTCCTCTCCGTACTCGGCGATGCTCGCGATCCACAGGCCGAGCGCGATCGCGAAGACGAAGGAGAAGCCCGAGGTCATGAGACCCGCGACGAACGCGCCGGGCTCGTCGCCGCCGATCGTGATCCCCACCCAGATCATCACTGCGAAAACGGCGGAGCCGATGATCGCCCCGCGCCGCGAGTTCCCGACGATCCACATGAGCGGGTAGGCGAGTGCCTGCATGATCGCGAGGAAGCCCGTCGCGCCCGCGCCGATCGCGATCGCGAGCGAGCCCACCGCAACGAAGGCGGGGAAGCGCCACGGGGCGGGTACGAGGCCCGAGCCGGGCTCGCAGATCGCGGGCCGCGCGATCAGGAAGTACGCGGCGGCGAAGCCCGCGATCGACGCGAGCCCCACCGCCAGGCGCACCGGATCATCCGGGCGGAACCCGATCAGCAGGGCCGCCGCGATCACGACCGATCCGGCCGCGACCGCGACGTCCCACCAACGACGCTTCAGCACTCGCTGCTCCCTCGTCTGCCGACCTCAGGCTACGCGTCGCGCCGGATCCACCGGAACGTCAGCCGCGACAGGACGAGTCCCACGACGAGCCACACCGCGAGTGCGATCGCCACTCCGGCGAGGTTCCATTCGCCGTTCTGCTCGAGCGCCGCGAACTCGTCCGGCAGGAACGCCGCACGCATCCCCTGGGCCATCCACTTCAGCGGGAAGGCGCCGGCGACGTTCTGGAGCCACTCGGGCAGCTGCGCGAACATGAGGTACACGCCCGAGATGAACTGCAGCGCGAGGGCGATCGGCACGACCACCGCGGTCGCGCTCTTGCCGGTGCGCGGCAGCGCCGACAGCGCCACCCCGAGCAGGGCCGAGGCTGTGATGCCGAGCACGAACACCCACGCGAAGGTCATCCAGCTCGCGGGATCCGTCGGAAGATCGACGCCCAGAGCGAGCGCGGCGAATGCGAGCAGCAGCGCCGCCTGCGCCACGCCGGTGATCGCGACGAGGCCGATCTTGCCGATGAAGTAGCTGATCGGAGACAGCGGCGTGCCGCCGTAGCGCTTCAGCATGCCTTCCGAGCGCTCGATCGCGATGTCGATCGCGAGGTTCTGGAACCCCGACAGCAGCAGACCTGCAGCGAGCATGCCCGGCAGGTAGAGCTCCGCCATCGAGATGGGCGGGAGATCCGGCGCGAGCACCACGTCTCCGTCCGCGCCGAACGCGACGCTGAACAGCCCGAGCATGAAGACCGGGAACAGGAACGTGAAGAACAGCGCGTCGCCCGACCGGAAGTACTGCACGAGCTCGAAGCGCACGCGCTGGAGTCCCACGGCGAAGAGGTTCCGACGCGGCAGCGACCGTGCGGCCATGCGCGTCTCGTTGGTGATGGCGGTCATCGTGCCGCTCCCTTCATGGCCGCCGCGGCGAGCGCGGCGTCGGATTCGGATTCGGACTCCTCGGCGACGAGCCCGAGGTAGATGTCCTCGAGGCTCGGCCGCACGATCTCGAGCTCGGCGGGCACCTCGCCCAGGCGCGTGGCCAGCGCGCTCGCGAACTCGAAAGGGTCCTCCGCGCGCTGGTGCCGCTGCACGCCGTGCTCGACCCACTTCACGACCGGCACGCGCGCCTGCTCGCCGCCGAAGCCCTCCACCGCTCCGATGGCCCGCACGCCGCCGTTCGCGATGACGGCGACGCGATCGGCGAGTTGTGCCGCCTCGTCCAGGTAATGGGTCGTGAGCAGGATCGTCGTGCCCTCGGCCTTGAGCACGCGGATGAGGTCCCAGAACTCCCGCCGCGCGTGGGGGTCGAAGCCCGTCGTCGGCTCGTCGAGGAACAGCAGCTCGGGACGCCCGATGATGCCCATCGCGACGTCGACGCGGCGCTGCTGGCCGCCGGAGAGCTTCGCGACGCGGGTCTTCGCCTGGTCCTCGAGGCCGATCGCGGCGATCACCTCGTCGACGTCGCGCGGGTTCGGGTAGAACCCGGCGAACTCGCGCAGCTGCTCGCGCACCGTGACCGGTCCGGTCGTGGCCGTCGTCTGCAGCACGATGCCGATCCGCGCCTTCCAGTCGAGGCCCCCCTCGCCCGGATCGACGCCGAGCACCGAGGCATCGCCGCCCGACCGGCGGCGGTAGCCCTCGAGGATCTCCACGACCGTCGACTTGCCTGCGCCGTTCGGACCGAGGATCGCGAACGTCTCACCGCGCGCGATGTCGAACGAGACGTCGTCGACGACCGTCCGGTTTCCGTAGACCTTGTGCAGGTTCCGCACCCGCACCGCGTTCGTTTCCATGCCTCCACGATCGCGTCGCGGGCGGGCGCGCCCCAGCGGTCATCCGTGGGACGAGGCATCCGTCATTCGGTGGATGCCGGACTCGCCTGGATGGGGTCAGTATTCGACGATTCGCGCGGGGATGGGCGCGGCCTCGGCCGGGGCATCCGCCCTCGCGTTCCGATGGCCGCGGATGCCGCCGGCCAGCGCCCACGCGAGCAGCCACACGCCCGACACGCCCATGAGCGTGTAGGACACGCGCATCGCGGCCTCGACGTCGAGCAGCAGCAGCAGGCTGCCCAGCGACAGCAGGCTCCCGACGATCGCACCGACCGCCCCGACGATCGTCACGACGCATCCCTTCGCGAGCCACCAGGTGATCCCGCCCGCGATGACCAGGACGATGGCGAACGCGATCGCGCTCCAGATCCACGCACCCACGCGCTCACCGTACCGCGTCGGGGCGGCCCTCCGAAACCACGATGTCGCGACTACGCTCATACGGGTGACCGAGCGCGCTCCCCTATCTCGCAAGCTGTCCGCGATCGCCGAGTCGGCGACGCTCAAGGTCGATGCCAAGGCCAAGGCGCTGCAGGCGGCCGGGCGTCCTGTCATCTCGTACGCGGCGGGCGAGCCCGACTTCGCGACACCCGGGTTCATCGTCGACGCAGCGGTCGAGGCGCTTCACGATCCCGCGAACTTCCGCTACACACCCGCCGCGGGTCTGCCCGTGCTGCGCGAGGCGATCGCGGCCAAGACCCTGCGCGACTCGGGCCTGGAGATCGACCCGTCGCGCATCATCGTGACCAACGGCGGCAAGCAGGCGGTCTACCAGGCGTTCCAGGCGGTCGTGAACCCCGGCGACGAGGTGCTGCTTCCCGCGCCGTACTGGACGACGTACCCCGAGGCGATCCGCCTCGCCGACGGCGTCCCGGTCGAGGTCTTCGCCGGCGCCGACCAGGAGTACAAGGTCACCGTCGAGCAGCTCGAGGCCGCGCGCACCGACCGCACGACCGCGCTCGTGTTCGTGTCGCCGTCGAACCCCACCGGCTCGGTCTACTCGCACGAAGAGACGCGCGCGATCGGCGAGTGGGCCATCGAGCACGGCATCTGGATCGTCTCCGACGAGATCTACCAGAACCTCGTCTACGAAGGCGTGCGGGCTGTCTCGATCGTCGAGGCGGTGCCGGATGCCGCGAACCAGACGATCCTCGTCAACGGCGTCGCCAAGACGTACGCGATGACCGGCTGGCGTCTCGGGTGGATGGTCGGCCCGGCCGACGCCACCAAGATCGCCGCGAACCTGCAGTCGCACCTGTGCAGCAACGTCAACAACATCGCGCAGCGGGCGGCGCTCGCGGCGCTGACCGGCCCGCAGGACGAGGTCGAGCAGATGCGCCAGGCGTTCGACCGGCGTCGTCGCGTCATCGTCGACGAGCTGTCGAAGATCGAGGGCGTTGCCGTGCCGAGGCCGCTCGGCGCGTTCTACGCGTACCCCGACGTCACCGGGCTGCTGGGGCGCGAATGGCGCGGCAAGCGGATCGAGACCTCGCTGGAGCTCGCCGACCTCATCCTCGACGAGGCCGAGGTCGCGGTCGTCCCGGGCGAGGCCTTCGGTCCGTCGGGCTATCTGCGCCTGTCGTACGCGCTCGGCGACGACGCCCTGCTCGAAGGGGCGCGCCGCCTCCAGGACCTCTTCTCCTGAAGGCGGCGCCGTACGGGCGGGTCAGTCGGCCCGCACGACGTTGAAGGACGCGTCGAGCTCGACGTCCACGTCGTCGCCGTTGTCGAATTCGATCTCGACCTCGTAGACATGGTCGGCGTCGTCACTCAGTTCGACGCTGACGACGCGGCCTGAGCCGACGTGCGCGAGGGCGGCAGCGGATGCCGCGTGCACGCGAGCCGCGTCGGTCAGCAGCTCGTCGTCGTCATCGCTGTCGTCGAAGCCGTCGTCGCGACCGCGCCCGTCGTCGCGACCGTCGCGATCGCCGCCGCGGTCGTCGGGGGCAACCGAGACGACTTGGAACGCATCGTCGAGCTTGACCTCCACGACGCCGCCCGCGTCCAGCAGGATGTCGATCTCGTAGGCGTGGCTCGCGTCGTCGTCGGTGTCGGCCTCGAGGACCGTGCCGGGGCCGGCCGCGTCGAGTGCGGCCCGGATCGCACGATCGATGTCGGCCGCGGCGACCCGGTCGTCGTCGAAGCTCGCGGAGGGCGACGGCGACGGCGAGTTCGAGGCGGGGGTCGGCGTGCCGGCGAGGCTCGTGGCCGGTGTGGGCGCCGAGCCGGCCGCGAAGGCGATGGCCGCGCCGCCGGCCAGAACGGCGGTGCCCGCGATGGCCGCCGCGGTGATTCCGATGGTGCGCTTGTTCATGGTGTCCTCCTTGTCGAGGTCTCCACGGTCTCGCCCGGATGCTGAAGCCAGCCTGAAGCGCCGGACATCCGCGTTCGGGGTCAGTCCGCGGGCGCGAGCGGCAGGCGCAGCTCGGCGCGCGCCCCGCCGAGCAGGGACTCCGCCAGACGGGCGGACCCGCCGTGGCGCACCGCGATCTCGCGCACGATCGCGAGCCCGAGGCCGCTGCCGCCCGCGTCGCGCGAGCGCGCGTCGTCGAGCCGCACGAACCGCTCGAAGACGCGTTCGCGCTGGTCGGGCGGCACGCCGGGACCGTCGTCGTCGACGGTGACCAGTGCCATGCCGTCGGCGACGTCGGAGGAGAGGACGACCCGCGTGCGTGCGTGCCGTGCGGCGTTGTCGACGAGGTTGCGCACGGCCTGGCGGACAAGAGCCGCATCGGCGTGCACGCGCACGGGGCGGACGGCCGAGGCATCCGTCTCGACCTTCCCCAGTGCCCGCAGTCGCTGCGCCTCGGCATACAGCACGTCGTCGAGGTCGACGTCGACCGCTGTGATCGTCAGCGCGCGCTCGTCGGCTCGCGCGAGGACGAGCATGCCCTGCACGAGGCGCTCGAGGCGCTGGCCTTCGTCGAGCACCGTCTCGGTGAGCTCGTCCGCGCTCACGCGCTCGGGATGCGCCGCGGCGACCTCGGCGTACTGGCGGAGGACGGCGAGCGGAGATTTGAGCTCGTGCGAGGCATCCGAGATGAAACGCCGCTGCGCGCGCTGGGAGTCCTCGAGGCGACCGAGCATGTCGTTCAGCGTGTGCGCGAGCCGGCCGAGCTCATCACCCGTGCGGGGGTCTTCCACGCGCTGCGACAGGTCGCTCGCGGTGACCGCGTCGACCTGCCGTCGCATGCGCTCGACCGGCGCGAGCGCGCGACCCACGGCGATCCACGTCGTGATGCCCACCACGAGCGCGATGAGCGGCACGGCGACGGTGAGGAGCGTCGCGACCGAGCCGAGGGTCTCCTCGATCGTCGACGTCGACCGGCCTGCCACGACGATGACATCACCGCTCTCGCGCTCGGCGGCGACGGCGAACACCCCGTCCGCCCCGAGCGAGACGAACGGCGGCGCGGTGCCGTTGCGATCCGCGATCGCGCTCAGGTCCTCCACGAGGTCGCTCCCGGCGACGACCGATCCGCTGTCGCGATCGATGAGCTGCCAGAAGCGATCGTCGTCGACATCCGGCAGCGCGTCCTCGCCCACCTGGTCGGCCTGCTCGGCGAACGCGACGGCGTCTTGGCGCGTGGCGAGATCCAGTTGTCCGTAGAGCGACGACCGCAGCGTCAGCCAGAAGCCGATCGCGCCGATCACGAGCGCGATGGCGACCGCACCTACGCTGACGGCCGTGATACGGGAGCGGATGCCCGCGCGGCGGCGCTTCCGCGCGGGCGGGGTGTGCCGCGGGTCAGTCACCGTCCTCGCCGATCACGTAGCCCGCGCCCCGCACCGTGCGGATCGAGGTGCGTCCGAACGGCCGATCGACCTTCGCGCGCAGATGCCCGATGTACACCTCCACGATGTTCGGGTCGCCCTCGAACGCGAAGTCCCACACGCCCGCCAGGATCTGCGCCTTCGAGACGACCTCGCCCGCGCGGCGCAGCAGGAACTCGAGCACCGCGAACTCGCGCGTCGTGAGATCGATCGGCTCGCCCCCTCGCGTGACGGTCTTCCTCGCGGGGTCGAGCACGAGATCGCCCGCGGAGAGCGTCGCCGGGCGCGCGGTCGCCCCGCGCCGCACGAGCGCGCGCAGGCGCGCGAGCAGCACCGCGAACGAGAAGGGCTTCGTGAGGTAGTCGTCGGCGCCGGTGTCGAGCCCCTCCACCTCATCCCACTCGCCGTCCTTCGCGGTGAGCATGAGCACGGGGGTCCAGTTCTCCTCGTCGCGCAGCGTGCGGCACACCGCGTAGCCGCTCATGCGGGGAAGCATGATGTCGAGCAGGATCGCCGAGTACTCGTTCTCGCGCGCGTACCAGAGCCCCTCGACGCCGTCGTGGGCGACGTCGACCGCGAAGCCTTCCGCCTCGAGGCCGCGCCTGATCCCGTCGGCGAGGCGCACCTCATCGTCGACGACCAGCACGCGCATGCCTCCATCGTGGCGGATCGCTCCTGAAGCGCGCCTGAAGCGCGCGCAGCGGGCGGGTCTGGCGTGGCGCCGCGTACGACAGGGCCCTCTCTCCCCGGCCCGATCCCTCACGAAGCGGGGGTGCCCCCAATTCGTCCTCGACCACTCCCAGTCGGGCCGCCCCGCGCGTGGGGCCTCGTTCGACCGGCGGATCGTGAAATCAGCGCGACAGATCCGAGTCAGCGCGACGCATCCGAAAGGGGGACGGGAGATGCGAAAGACGATGATTCCGGCGACAGGGGTGGCCCTGCTGCTGATGGGAGTTCTCGCGGTCGGCGCGGCCGCCCCGGCATCGGCCGCAACGATGCCGATGGCCGCGGGGGTGTCTGCGGCCGCCGAAAGCGCGCCCCGCTACGAGGAGACCTCGTGGCTCACTGCCGCACCGGCCGGCGACGACTGGAACGTCATCGAGACACGCACCGTGATCGATCGCGAGGCGGTTCCGGGGCAGTACGAGGAGACCGGCTGGGTGACCGGAGCGCCTGAGGACGGCCGCATTTGGACGCAGATCGCCGAACGATACGTCGTGGACGTGCCGGCGCAGCCCGAGCAGGGTGAGCCGACGATGTGGGTGGACAACCCCGACTACGTGCCCGAGAGCACGATCGAGGTGTTCGACCACTGGCAGCGGTACAGCTGGACCGGTGAACCGCAGACCGAGGACCAGGCACCCGTCTGGCCCGACCCGGGGTGGCAGCCCAACGTCGAGGGCGACCCCCACGGCGTCGGCGTCGAGGGTGCGTACTACCGCAGCCACGGCGACTCGGGAAACGGCGACTGGTTTTACCTCGAGGCGGTCAACCGCACTGAGACGGTGCCGGCCCAGGGCGATCCGATGATCGAGGTGCCCAACCCCGACTATCGTCCGGCCGTTCCGGAGCAGGGGCACACCGAATTCCGATTCGCCTTCGCGGTGGATCCGGTCGAGGAGCTCAGCCACCCGGAGTACCGCTTCGGCCGGTATGTCGCGACCGTCCCGGTTCCGGTGGACACGCCTGCGGAGCAGGTTCCCGTGACTGCACCTGACACGCTCGCCGAGACCGGCGCCGACGGGCAGTTGACTCTGCTCCTCGGGGCGGGCCTGCTCGCGGCCCTCGGTGCGGGCCTCGTCGCGGTACGACGGTTCGCCGACGCCCGCTGACGGGAAGCCCGGTCGTCACGCGATGGCCGCTCGTCAGGGGTCGGATCTTCGGATCCGACCCCTGATCGGCGTTTCCGGCGTCCCGTCACAGCGAGGGCGCCTCGCTCGCATCAGCCGCGGAACACACCCACCACCTCGGAGCGGTCCGTGGCGCCCAGTTTGCGGAGGATCCTGCTGAGGTGGTTCTCCACCGTCTTGGGGGTGATGCCGAGCATGCGCGCGATCTCCGCGTTCGTCATGCCGTGGGCCACGAGGCTTCCCACCTGCTGCTCCCGCGGCGAGAGCTGCCGTGTGGGTGCGAGGGATCCGAGCAGAGGGTCAGGGTCGATGCCGGCGCCATGAAGCTGTCGCACCAGCGCGTCCAGCACCTCCCGGGATTCGGTCGCGGCGCCCGAAGCGCGCAGGCGACGGATCGAGTGCCCGGTCGCCCTCACACCCAGCGAGACCAGGCCGGCGTCGATCAGTCGGCGCCCGAGCCGAGCCCCCGCGACCGGATCGTCGTCGACGGCGGCCTCGGCGACCCTGAGCACCGCGTCCAGCAGGCCGGCGGCCCGGGGACCCGTCGCTTCGCGCAGCGTCGCGACGCGGTCCGGATCCGGGCTCAGGTCGAGCGCGACGCCGCCGAGCAGCACCGCCGAGACGACCAATCCCCGGTCGAGGTACCCCTGGACGGCGTCCCACAGGTGCTCGGCGCCCTCCGGATCATCGTCCGCGACTTCGATGTCCGCTCGCGCCATCGCCCACGCCGGCAGCGGCAACGTGCTCGACCTGGCGGCGGACCTGAGATACCGGTAGTACGACGCATCGCGCGTCGTGTGGCCGTCCCTCGCGGCGAGAACAGCGGCGAGCCCGAGCAGCGAGTCCACGTAGTGCCGCTGGACCGATGATGTCAGCCCGGTCGACAGCACGTTGCCGAGCATCGTGCGCAGCTCGTTCATCCGACCGCTGAGGATCAGGGCGCTCACCGCCACGTACGCGTGCCCGTAGACGCTCTCGGTGTCGAGCGCGTCCCGCGCCTCCTCCACGTGCCGACGGCTCCATGCGAGCGCCTCTTCCACCTCCCCGGCGATGAGGTTCGCCATCCCCCGGACCACATCGCGCGTGCGGATCATGTCGGCATCGGTCCACTCGGCGGCCTCGAGAGCGGTGCGCGCCTCCGATACATCGCCGACCGCGATGTGCGTCGCTGCGGACACCGCCGCCGAGAACTGCCTCGTCTCGGTGCGCTGGACCGCGACCGCTCGCGGCTCCGGCAGCCGGTCGAGCGTGAGCGTGAGGTAATCCTCGACGGCGTGCAGCACCTCGGCCCACGGACCGACCTCGGTGGCGGCGCGCTGCAGCAGGGTTCGGGCTCCGGCGAGGTCGTCGGCGGCGTAAGCGAGCACGAGCGCGTGCCAGCGGTGCAGCTCCGCCATCTGCGCCTGATCGGTGCTGGGAGGAGTCTGCGCGACCACCCTCGACATCGTCTCGACCTCGGCGTTGTTCACGAGCAAGGCACGCAGGTACAGGATCGCGGTCGCCGCTTCGGGGTTGCGCTCCCACTCGCGTCGCCGGAGCAGGAGCTGCCTGTGCCAGTGCTCGCGCATGAGGCGGACGTGGACGGTGTCGGACAACTCGGCCGCCTCGACGTTGCCCTCATCGCGGTCGAACCGCGGCGCGGTCGGTTGGGCGTCGCCGGGCCAGAACCATGGGGCGGTTACAGCGGGTGGCAGCAGCGTCGACGCACCCGGCATCGCGGTCGTCGAGGGATCGAGCAGGGCGGCTATCCGGGCGTTGAAGTGCAAGCTGCGGGCACCGAGCGGGGGACGCCGATACCGCTCCTCGACGAGAGGCGGGAAGATCCCGAGCACGACGTCGTCGCCGCGCGGGACGAAACGCAGCAGACCGCACGCGTCGAGCTCCTCCAGCGCCGCCCAGCCGACGAGCTCAGCGGCCAACGACACCGGGACGGTTCCGGCGAGCGACAGCATCTGCAGGGCCTCGAGTGCAGGTTCCCCCAGATCGGCGATCAGGGTCTGGACCACGCGGGTCAGCCCGGGGGTCCACAGGTCCGCGTCGGCGACCCATACGCCGTCGATCTGCCGGATGCGTCCGGTCTGGCGCGCTGCGACCGCCACCGCCACGATCAGGTTCGGCAGTCCTCCGGAGAGGGCGTGGATGCGCGCCAGCGTGTCCGGTTCGATGTCCCCTGGCAGAATGTCCGCGAGGATCGCGAGGACCTCGACGAAGTCGAGCGGTGGAATGTCGAGGACGACTCCGGGCCGGATCGAGGAACGCAGAGTGACCGGAGCCTGGCGGTAGGCGGGCCGCGGGCGCGACGTCGTCAGCACGGGAAACGGCCGCTGACCGTGCGCGGCCGCGATCGCGCCCGCTGAGGTGACGTCGAGGTCGTCGGCGTCGTCGACGACGAGGACTGTCCGCCCGTCCGCCAACTCCGAGCGCAGCCGCTCCACCGTGGCCGCCACGCGTGACTCCGGCCGCTGGGCCGGGCGCCTGAGCAGGTCCGCGACCGCCAGAGCCTCGAGCGGACGGTCGGCGAGCGCGGCCACCCCACGTACATGCACCACGTCCCAGCCGAGCTCGACAAGTGCCGACGTCACCGACGCCACAAGGGTGGTGCGTCCTGAGCCGGGCTGGCCGAGCACGTCGACGCTGACACCCGAGGTCAGCAGATCCGCGGTCTGATCGCGGAGCCCGACGAAGAACGTGTTCGCCCTGGCCATCGCGCCCCCCTCACCTGCCGTCGGCCGCACCTCCGGTATCGACAGGATGCCACGCGCCGCGCGGCGCTGCCTACAGGTCCACGCCCACAAGCACGGGCTCCGGTTGCAGGATCAGCCCGAACTCGGACTGCACCCTCCCCTGGATGAAGCGCGCGAGCTCGGCGAGCTCGGCCGCCGTTCCATTGCCGCGGTTGGTGAGGGCGAGCGCGTGCTTCGTCGAGATCGCGGCGCGCGAGCGCGGCAGCTTGAAGCCCTTGCGGATGCCGGACTGCTCGATGAGCCACGCGGCACTGACCTTGACCGCGGGATCCTGCGTCGCCGCGGGCGGAACGAACCCGTCGAACGAGTCGAGCGGAATGACGAGGAACGTGTCCGGATCCGGTTCGAGCGGCCACCGGGGGCACTCGGGCGGAAGGGTCCGCGCGAACGACGCGGACACGATCGCGTTCTGGAAGAACGAGCCCGCGCTGTACGTGTCGGGGTCGTCCGGGTCAAGCACCATGCCCTTGCGGCGGCGTGTGTCGAGCACGTGGTTGCGCACCCACTCGAGTGTGACGGCGGTGCCTTCATCGAGGCCGAGGGCGGCGCGAAGCTGCTCGCCTCCGATCGCGCGCTCGGCGTGGCCGACCTCCTCGAGCTCGAGCGTGACCGACAGGATGACCGCGCTGCGCGCGGGCACCGATCCGTAGTGATGCTTGAGCACCGACGTGCGGAAGCCGAGGCCGAGTTCGGATGCCGGGACGACGACCGGGTCCGCGGCGCCCTCGTCGAGCAGCTCGACCTCGACGAGCGTCTGCACGATCTCCTGCCCGTACGCCCCGATGTTCTGCACCGGCGCCGCACCCACGGTGCCCGGGATGCCGGACATCGCCTCGATGCCGGCGAGCCCCTCGCTCACGGCATACGCCACGAGGCGATCCCAGTCGTGGCCCGCCTGCACCCGGAGCCTCGCGAACCCGGGCCGCGGTGAGGGCATCCGCTCGATCCCCTGTGTCAGCACGCGCACGACGGTGCCCTCGAAAGGTCCGTCGCCCACGAAGAGGTTCGAGCCGCCGCCCAGGACCAGCCACGCGCCGTGCTCTGACCACGCGTCGTGCAGCGCCGCCACGAGCTCGCCCGTCGTGCGGGCGTCGATCATGCGCGTGGGCGCGCCGCCGGTGCGCAGCGTGGTCAGCTGCGCGAGCGGAACGGGAGTGACGTCGGGCATGGACTACGCGGCGAGCGGGCGCACGCGCACCTGGGCCTTGCCGAGCACCGTCGTCTCGCCGTGGGTCACCGTGAGGTCGATGCGCACGGCGTCGTCGGCGATCGCCCCGACCTTCGCGACGACGGTCAGCGTCGCGCCGTCATCGGGGTCGACGACGACCGGACGCGTGAAGCGGACTCCGTACTCGAGGATCCGCCCCGAGTCGCCGAGCCACGGCACGATCGTCTCGACCGCGAGGCCCATCGTGAGCATGCCGTGGGCGAGGACACCCGGCAGGCCGACCTTCGCGGCGACATCGTCGCGGTAGTGGATGGGGTTGAAGTCTCCGGATGCCCCGGCGTACCGCACGAGCGACTCGCGCGTGAGGTGCACGTCGCGCTGGGCGACGACGTCGCCGACGATCAGCTCGCTCATTCGTCACCTCCGACCAGCAGCACCGACGTCGCCGTCGCGACGTGGCCGCCCGTGGCATCCGTGATCTCGGCCTCGCTCGTGACCATCGCGTTGCCGCCGACCGAGCGGATGCCCGTGACCGACAGGGTCGCAGTGAGCTCGTCGCCCGCCACGATCGGGCGCGAGTAGCGGAAGCGCTGCTCGGCGTGCAGCACGCGCGACAGCTCGATGCCGGAGTCGGGCTCGGCGAGCAGCTGCTGCAGCGTGAGGTCCTGGACGACCATCGCGAACGTCGGCGGCGCGACGACGTCGGCGTAGCCGAGGGCCCTCGCCGCGGTGGGGTCGGTGTGCTGCGGGTCGTCGGCGAACACGGCACGCGCGAACTCGCGCACCTTCTCGCGGCCGACGAGATAGGGCGCGGTCGGGGGGAAGACGCGCCCGACGAGCTCGGGGTTCACTGGCACCATGTCATCCTACTGAGCCGAGCCTGAACGGCCTTCGGCCGGACGTTCCGGATGCCTCAGCCCTCGTCACCCCGCGCCTGGCGCTGCGCGCGGATCGCCCTGAGCGCCATCTGCACCGCGATGACGACGAGGAACGCCGCGAACAGGATGTTCCCGACGAGGGGGTCGATGAGCGTCGCGATCCACGCGCCGACGGCGGTCGTCGTGCAGGCTGCCAGGCCGACGCACAGGGCGGCGACGATGTCGAGGTTCTTACGGCGGAGGTTGCCGACCGTGCCGGAGATCGCGGTCGGGATCATCATGAGCAGCGACGTGCCCTTCGCGACGAGGTCGCTCGTGCCGAACAGCAGGAGCAGCGCGGGCACGACGATCACTCCTCCGCCCACGCCGAGCAGTCCCGAGAGCACTCCCGTGACGATGCCGAGGGCGGCGAGGCCGAGCCCCGTCCACCACGTGAGGTCGAGCTGGGCGTCGCGGGACGGGATCACGACGAACAGGCTCACGATCACCACGACGAGGAAGCCCACGAAGCCCCACCGCAGCGCGACCTGCGACACCCGGTGGATGAGCCACGTTCCGACCTGCGCGCCGATGACGGCGCCCGCGGCGAGGATGATCGCGGGGATCCACGCGACCGCCCCGTGAACGGCGTAGCTGATGACCCCGACGGCGGCCGTCGGCACGATCGCGGCGAGCGAGGTGCCCGCGGCGAGACGCTGGTCGAAGTGCAGGAACAGCACGAGCAACGGCACGATGACCGTTCCGCCGCCGACGCCGAACAGCCCCGACAGGAGACCTGCCGCGAGGCCCGTGCCGATGCACGCGGCGAAGAAGCCCACCGACCTCCGCGGGTGGGTGCCCTCGTCACCGGTCACTCCGTCGTGGCCCCGTCGATGAGCCAGTCGGACCCGCTTTCGACGAGCGTGTACACGTAGTGGTCCTCGACCGGGATCGGCTCGTCGACCGGCTCGCCGAGCTCGTCGATGAGGCTCTCGTAGCTCTCGGTCGTCGAGACGACGATCGAGCCCTCGTCGTGCTCGATCTCGGTGACGGTGATGTCGTAATTCTGCACCGACGCGCCGAAGTCACCGGACGCGAACTCGAACTCCTCGCACGTCGGCAGTTCGATGCTCTCGCGGAACGACTCGGTGGTCGCCGCGAAGAACTTGTCGCAGTCGCTCGTCGACCATGCGTCGTCGTACAGCTCCACCGTCGCGACTGCGGCCGTCTCGTCGTCGCCGGACGGTCCGACCGACGAAGAGGTGCTGCTGAGCATGAGCGTCAGGGGGATGATGACCGCGGCCGCGGCGACCGCCAGCAGCAGGACGATGCCGATGACGAGCCAGATGATCCACGTCTTCGACTTCTTCGGCTCGGTCGCGGCGATGAAGCCGCCCGTCTGCCCCGGCGCGCCCGGGTAAGCGGCAGGCGGGTACCCCGGTCCACCGGCGACGGGGTACGTCACCGGGGCGGCGCCCTGCGCACCGGGCGGAGGAGGCGGGACCGGCGGGTAACCAGCGGGCGCGACGGGCTGCTCCTGCGCCGGAGCGGCCGCCGTCGCTGCCTCGAGCTGCTCGAGCGACTCCACGACCTCGACATCCTCGACGACGGGCTTGTCGCCGATCGGCGAAGCGGCTTGCGCCGACTCGGATGCCCCGGCCGCGGCATCCGGCACCGGAAGAGGCTGCGCATGCTCGGTCCAGCGCGCGCCGTCCCACCAGCGCAGTGCGCCGTGTCCGTCGTCGTACCAGCCTGGTGGGGTCGTCGCCATGACGGCAACCCTACTCCGTGCGGGTCGGGTCGACGGGCTCTACAGCCCCTTCCCGCCCGTCACCGGCAGCACCGCGCCCGACACATAGGTCGCGGCATCCGACGCCAGGTAGACGTAGGCGCCCGCGAGCTCGGCGGGCTGCCCCGCGCGACCGAGCGGCGTGTCCTGGCCGAACTGCTCGATCCACTCGGGGTCGCCGCCCGTCGCGGGAATGAGCGGGGTCCAGATCGGTCCCGGTGCGACGGCGTTGACGCGGATGCCCTTCCCCCCGAGCTGCTGCGCGAGCGCCTTCACGAACGCGACCTGCGCCGCCTTCGTCATGGCGTAGTCGATGAGGTTCGGCGACGGGTTGAACGCTTGGATCGACGACGTGACGATGATCGATGAGCCCGGCTCGAGGTGCGGCACCGCCGTGCGGGCCGTCCACAGCAGACCGTAGAGGTTCGTGCGGAAGACGCGGTCGAACTCCTCGGTGGACAGGTCGTCGAGCGACTCACGGTCCTTCTGGTACGCGGCGTTGAGCACGAGGATGTCGAGGCCGCCGAACTCCGCGATCGTGCGATCGACGATGCCGGTGGCGAACTCCTCGTCGCGGATGTCGCCCGCAAGGCTGCGGCCGCGGCATCCGGCCTTCTCGATCCAGCCGATCGTCTCGTCGGCGTCCTCCTGCTCTTCGGGCATGTGCGCGATCGCGACATCGGCGCCCTCCCGCGCGAACGCGATCGCGACCGCGCGCCCGATGCCCGAGTCGCCGCCGGTGATGAGGGCTCGGCGCCCGCGCAGCCGATCGGAGCCGCGGTACGACTCCTCGCCGTGATCGGGAGTGGGCCGCGTCTCGTCGGTCGTGCCCGGCTGCTCCTGCTCCTGCGGGGCGAACCCCTCGTCGTGCTCGGAGTGGCGCGGGTCCGCGCCCGGGGAATCGGTCATTTCTCTCTCCTTCGTGACGAACGCCGGCCGAGGCGCCGACGGCGCTTCGCAAAGCTACGCGTCGGCGCGAATGTGGCCCAGGCGCTTGACACGCGCTCGCCGGGGCGTGGAGCATGCGGCGCGGGTGCCGCCCGGTCGCGGAGCACGGACGTTCGCGGGCCGGTCCATGGGCAGTTGTCAAGCCCCCGAGCGAATCGCGGGTCGGGCGTATCGTTTCGACGATGGAGGACTGTGAGGTGGGCGCGGATTCGGGAACGAGGATGACCGAGTCCGACCAGGGGGCCATCGACTGGGTCGCTCTGCTGGCCGACATCGCGCTGGCGGGCGGCCTGCGGGTCGCGGTCGCGGAGTCGTTGACCAGCGGGCTCGTCGCGAGCGCCGTCGGGGCGGGGCCGGAGGCCGAGGACTGGTTCGCCGGAGCGATCGTCGCCTACCAATCGAGCGTCAAGGAGCGCCTCCTGGGCGTCGAGCCCGGCATCGACCCGGTGTCGGGCGAGTGCGCCGAGCAGCTGGCGGCCGGCGCGCTGCGGGTGATGAGGGCGGACGTCGCCGTCTCCACGACGGGCGTGGGCGGGCCCGACCCTCAGGACGACCACCCGGCCGGAACCGTCTACCTCGGGTGGGCGATGGACGGCGCCCACGGTCATCGCGCGCTTCGGCTGAACGGCGACCCGGAGCACATCCTGTCGCAGACCGTGACCGAGGCGGTGCGGCTGCTGCTCGACGCATCCGTCAAGCTCTGACCAGCTCTGCGGCTACAGCCCGACCGCCTCGAGGAAGCCGTTGACGAAGATCCCGCGCGGGTCGAGCCGCTCGCGCAGCTCGGCGAAGCGCTCCCATTCCGGATAGAACCCGGGCAAGCGCGAGACGCCCGACGTGTCGAAGAGCTTGCCCCAGTGCGGCCGCGCCTCGAAGGGCGCGAGGGCCGACTCCAGCTCGGGCAGGAACGCCTCGACCTCGCGCTGCAGGGGCTTCCACGTGAAGTGCAGTGCCGTGCTGTCGCGGCCTCCCGACGGCGCGAGCCACTGCGTGTCGGCGGCGACCGTGCGCAGCTCGCACACCTGCAGCAGCGGCGCGATGCGCGCGGCCAGTCCGCGCAGCGCCTCGATCGCCGCGACTCCGGCGGTGCGTGGCACGAGGTACTCCGACTGCAGCTCGTCGCCGTTGGAGGGCGTGAACTCGAGGCGGAAATGCGGCAGACGTGCGAGCCACGGCCCCGGCACCCCGCCCTGCGTCGTGCACGGCTCGGCGCTCACACCGGGGAGCGGATGCAGCGGCCCTCCCGCCGCTGACACGCCGAGGCCCTCGGGCAAGCCCGGCCCCGGCCGGTCGAGGCGCTCCTTGACCCAGATCTGGTCCACGCGGTCGGGGTCCCGCCACGTCGTGAACAGCGACACGCTGTACGCGGCTCCGGTGACGGAGTCATACCGTTCGAGCACGCGGTCGAGCGGGGCATCCGGATACACCGTCTGCGCCACCTCGAACGTGGGCTCCACGCGCAGCTCGATCGCCGTCGTCACGCCGAGCGCCCCCAGTGAGACGACCGCGCTGCCGAAGTCGGCGTCACCCCGCGCAATGCGATGCACCTCGCCGTCGGCGCCGACGAACTCCACGCCCTCGACCGCCTCGGCGAGCGACGGATTGCGGTCGCCCGAGCCGTGCGTCCCCGTGCTGACGGCTCCCGCGAGCGAGATGTGGGGCAGCGACGCGAGGTTCGCGAGCGCCCATCCGCGTTCCTGCAACCACGGCGCGAGCTCGCCGTAGCGCATGCCCGCGGGGGCGCGCACGACCGCGCGCCCAGAGTCGAGCTCGGGCCCACCGAGCGCGGCGGCCGAGACGAGCACGCCGTCGGTGTCGGCGATGCGGTTGAACGAGTGACGCGAGCCGAGCGCCTTGACCCGTGCGGCGGATGCCACGACCCGCCGCAGCTCGTCGACCGTCGCCGGAGCGACGAGCTCGCGCGCGCTGTACGTGAGGTTGCCCGCCCAGTTGGCGCCTGCTGCCGTCACCCTTGTTCTCCCTCGCGGCTCTCCCTCGGTCCCCCCGAGACCGTATCGCGCCCGCGTCGGAGGCCGGCCGTACCCTTCGGAAATGGCGATGCGCCGAGAGATGCCGGGTCCGTGCGTGCTGTGCGGCGCGACCCGCGGCGAGCGCCGTGCGGGGCACTGGTCGTGCGCGGCGTGCGGGTGGCGGGTGGGCGATGTGCCGGATGCCGAATTGCCGCTCCCCCGCATCGACGTCGTCTACTACATCCGCTACGCCGACCGCATCAAGATCGGCACGTCGTCTCAGCCCCGGCAGCGCCTCGGCGCGATCTGGCACGACGAGCTGCTCGCGTTCGAGCGGGGCGGGCGTGCCGTCGAGCAGGAGCGGCACCGCCGGTTCGCCCATCTGCGCGAGGGCGGCGAGTGGTTCCGCGCCGATGACGAGCTGCTCGACCACGTGCGCGCGATCTCGGCGGAGGCGTCGCCGTGGGACGCGTACGCCCGCTGGCTCAGCGAAGCCCTGCAGCGCTGATCAACGCTGATCAACGCTCCGCGCCGAACGCCTCGAAGAAGCGGTCGCGGAACTCGTCCATTCGCCACACGGGGGCCGTGGCATCCGGGTGCAGCCCCTCTTCCCACCCCCACGCGGCGATCGCCTCGAACACCGCCGGGTCCTTCGCGATCACGTGGATCGGCACGTCGTGGTCGGCGCCGTCGCCGCTCACGATCGCGTTCGGCTGATGGTCGCCGAGCACGACGACCACGAGATTCGGATCGTCGACGCGCTCGAAGAACGAGAACAGCGACCCGAGCGAGTACTCGATCGAGTCTCCGTAGAACCGGCGCACGGTCGCGGGGTTCTCCCACACCTCGGCGGCGGTCCTGCTCGCGGCGAGCTGCTCGTCGAAGATCGACCCCCGTCCGAGCTCGTCCCACTCGACGAGCGTCGGCAGCGGCGCCCACGGCGAGTGCGACGACACGAGGTCGATCTCGGCCATGACCGGCTGATGCTCCCCGGCCAGCTCACGGTCGGCGAACTGCTTGAGCGTGTACTGGTCGGGCACACGCGCGTACCCGAACTTCGGACCCCGATAGTCGAGGTTCCTCGTGTCGTAGAGCGCCTCGAACCCGTAGAATTCCCGGCCCTCGTCCCACTCGCGGATGTTCGACGGCACGACGCCGACCGTGCGCCACCCCGCCTGCCGGAACGCCCCGCTCAGCGTGAGCCGGTCGCTACGCAGCACTTCGGCGTAGTCTGCCTGCGTGTCGATCCACAGGCCGCTCTGCAGCGTCGCGTGTGCGAGCCAGCTCACGCCGCCGAAGGTCGGGGACGTGAGCCACGCGCTCCGAGTCGCGTAGCCGTCCTGCGCGAGCGACGCCTCGCCCTCGCGCAGCATCTCGACGACGCCGCGCGAGACCGGGGTGCCGTGCAGCGCCGCCTTGCCGTAGCTCTCGACGAACACGAGGAGGACGTCCTTCCCCCGCAGCGCCGCGAGCAGCCGCGACGGCGGGACCTCCGCGAAGTCGTCGTCCGAGATGCGTCGCGCGAGCTCGGCCTGGGCTCGCAGCGTCGCCGCGGTGCGTGCGGCTGCGGATCCGATCGAATCGGCGGATGCCGCGGCCGCCACCTGACCCGCACCGCCGAACGGCAGCGCCACGAGCGCCGCGACGATCCACGCGGCCGTCACTGCCGCGAGCGCGGTGCGTCCTCGGCGCGGACGGCCGCGGAGCGCCGCATCCGTCTTCATCGCGGCCCACGCGAGCGCTGCGCCCGTGCCGACGAGCACGACGACGATCGCCGCGAGGACGGCGGATGCCGCGAGCTCGCCGATCGAGTCGCCGAGCACGCCGTACGCGTCGCCGAGCTGCGGCCAGTCGATCAGCACGAAGCGCGCCCCGACGGCCGCCCGATAGCCGCTGTCGATCGCCGCGAGCGCGATCGCGACGACGACGAACAGTCCGAAGAGCCCCGCGACGACCCAGCGCGCGGGCCGCCACGGGATGAGCGCGAGGACGAGCAGCGTGACGACGGATTCGGCCGGCAGGCGCACGAGTCCGAGCGCCGAGCCGTGCTCGATGATGCCCGGCGCGAGCGGAACGAGGACGAGGGCCGCGATCGCCACACCGAGCCCCAAGCGCCCTCGCGTGCCGAGCGCGCCCGCTTCCGCTCGCGGGATCGGGGTCATGGCACGCGGTAGGGAACGGGCCTCCACCCGGCCTCGGGCAGCGACCGCTCGCCGTCGAGCATGCCGACACGGTCCGACAGCGCGTACCGCAGCAGCACGACGTCGCCGATCTGCGCGCTCCCGGCGAGACGGGCGCGGCGCGACGCGGTCCACGGGAAGGAGCCGGCGCCGAAGGCGCGCGGAGCGCGCGGCTCTCCGACGAAGAAGGGGGCGATCACGAGGTGCAGCTCGTCGGCGAGATCCTCCTCGAGGAACTGCGTGAGCACGGTGCCCCCGCCCTCGACCATGAGGCTGCGGACGCCCTGCTCGCTCGCGAGGTCTTCGAGCACGGCGGCCATGGTGACCTGCTCACCGACGCCCACGACCGTGGCGCGCTCGCCGAGCAGGTCGCGCAGGGAGTGCGCCATGCCGCCCGGGCAGTAGACGAAGCGGGGCGACTCGCCCGTCGTGAAGAAGTGGGCGTCCGGCGGAAGGTCGCCGGTCGACGTCACGGTGACCTTCGCGGGCGACCACGGCTTGCCCTCCGCGACCCGGCGCGCGCGCCGGTCGGGATCGCGGACGAGCAGGCGCGGATTGTCGCGACGCACGGTCGAGGCGCCGACCATGATGGCGTCGTTCTGCGCGCGGACCTCGTCGACGCGGTCGAGGTCCGACGTGTTCGACATCGCGAGCCGCTGCGGCGCGGTGCTGTCGAGGCATCCGTCGATCGACATCGCGCAGCTGAGGGTGACGTATGGTCGCTCGCTCATGTCGCTATCCTCCCCCGGACGCACTCCCGGTCCCAGGGGGTTGCGGCGGCCACGCGAGAAGGTCCTCGTGCGAGACGGTGACCCGCAGCCGGCAGAGGGCGTTCTGCGCGAGACGCGTGCGGCGCAGCTCGTCGGCGGGACGGGCGAGATCGGACCGTTCCTCGACCGCCGCGCGCAACCACCCGTCGAGCCATTGGGCGATGAGCGGGCCGTCCGTCGCCGCGAGCCGCCACGGGGTCGGCGCGCGCCGCACGCTCCAGCCGGCGGCTTCGAACCCGGTGGCGACGAGAGACACGGCATCCGGCCCCAGGAGCCGGCGACCGGCCGTCTCGCGACGCTGATGGTCGTTGAACGCGGCCGCGATCTCGCTCTCGAGTGCGATCGTTCCCGCGTCGGACGGCCCCATGCGGACCGCCCCCGTCACGGTGAGGCTGAACAGTGCGGGCGTCCGGGCGTCGACGCACGCCGCGACGATGTGCGCGGCCTCTTCGGCCGTGATCACATCGAGCAGGGCGGATGCCGTGACCGCCGACGCCCCGTGGAATGCGTCCGGCGGAAGGGAGGTCAGATCCTCGACGGTGGCCTCCGCGACGACGGGTCGCCCCTCGGCGTCGACCGTCGCCGCGAGGTCGACGTGATGGAGGATGCCCTCGTCGCCGTCGCGCAGCACCCACCGCTGCGGTCCGCCCAGGCGCGGCGCGAGCCAGCGCGTCATGGCGCCGGTGCCCGCACCGAGGTCGTGCACGACGAGGGGGCCGGGCGGGAGCATCCGCGCCAGCTCCTCAGCGAGTTCGACGGAGCGCGACGCGTCGTCGGCGATCGCCCGCTGCGCGAGCCAGTCGGGGGCCGCGACCGAGATCGAGGTCATGCGGCCTCCAAGACGTCGGCGATCGTGGAGACGGTGTCGTCCCACGTCGGCAGGTGCTCGCGCGCGCGGAGCGCTTCTGCGCGCAGGCGCGTGCGGAGCGCGGGGTCGGTCATCCAGGACGTGAGCGCGTTCGCGAGCGCGTCGGGGTCGTCGGGGAGGACGAGGAGCGCGCCGCCGCCCACAACTGTGTCGGGGATGCCGCCGACGGCGGTGCCCACGACCGGCAGGCCGCGGGCGCGCGCATCCGCGATCGCCATGCCCGCGCTCTCGACGCGCGACGGCGCCACGAGGAGCGCGCTGCGACGGTAGGCGTCGGCGAGGGCTTCGCCGACGAGCACGCCGGGGAGGTGCACGCGGCCGTCGAACGCCGCCGCGCGCTGCACGACGCGCGCGGCGAACTCGCGATACGAGTCGGTAGAGCCGGCGATCGTGCACCTCCAGTCCTTCGTCGGGACCCGGTCGAGGGCGTCGAGCAGGAGGTCCTGCCCCTTGTGCGGGGCGATGACGCCGACGCACAGGAGATCCGCGTCGTGCTCCGGCTGGGCGGTGCTCTCGGCGCGTGCGCCGGGCGCGGCCACGGTGATGCGATCGACGTCGGCGAGGCCTCGTCGCGCCACCTCCTCGCCGGTCCAGCGACCCGTCACGATCACGCGGTGCGCGTGGCGCAGCATCCGTCTCTCCGCCTCGATCGCCGGCTCGGTCGCGTCGGGGAACGCGGCGACCAGCATGTGCGCGAGCACCACGATCCGCAGCCTCGTCGCGGCAGCCTCGACCTCGGCGGCCGCCCAGCCGGCCGCGAGCCCGTCGATCAGCACGAGTGTCGCGTCGGGAGCGGAACGGAGAGCGGATGCCACGCCCGCCCCGTCCGCGCACTCGACGACCGACACCGTCCAGCCGCGGCCGGGGAGCCCGTCGCGCACCTCGCGATCGTACACGTTGCCGCCGCTCACCCGAGCCGGATCGTCGATGCCCTTCGGGACGACGAACCACACGACGGGCGGTGGGGTCACGACAGCTCCACCTCGTACGAGGCCCAGGCCACGTGGGACTCGTGCAGCGTCACCGTGATGCCCGTGAGCGGCGCTCCTCCCAGATCGCCGCCCCGCGCGTGCTCGGCGAGCCGGTCGCCGATGATCTGGCACAGGCGCTCCGTCGTCGTGTTCACGCCCGCGAGCTCGGGCACCTCGTCGAGGTTGCGGTACGTCAGCTCGCCGACGATGTCGCGCAGCGCCTCGCTCGCGCGGCCGATGTCGACGACGATGCCGTTCTCGTCCACGTCGGCCGACCGGAAGGTCGCATCGACCAGGAAGGTCGCGCCGTGCAGCTGCTGCGCGGGGCCGAACACCTCGCCGCGCAGGCTGTGGGCGATCATGATGTGGTCGCGGACGGTGAGGCTGAAGGTCATGCCTCGCTCCAATCGATCGTGTGGCACAGGGCACCGGCGGTGCCCTCGGCGAGGTTCGCGGTGAGTCGCGGCAGCTCGGTCCACGGCGAGCTGCCTGTGAGGAGGGCGTCGAACGCCGGGTCGGCGAGCAGGCGGAGCGCGAGCGCCACGCGGTCCTGAGTCGATCGTCGCGACCGTCTGCTCGCGGCGACCGCTCCCACCTGACTGGACCGTATCGTGAGCCGCCGCGAGTGGAAGTCGGCGCCGAGGTCGAGCGGCACCGGGCGGCTGCCGTACCAGCTCGCCACGACGATGAGCCCGTCGGTGACCGCCGCGCGAAGCGCGTGCTGCAGCCCTGCGCCGTTGCCGCTCGCCTCGATCACGACGTCCGCGGGCGGGAGGTCGTCGGCCGGGGTGGCGAACGCCACCCCGAGGGAAGCGGCGACGGCGGACTTCGCGGGGTCGACGTCGACGATCGTCACCTCGACGCCGGGGATGCGGCGCGCGAGCACGGCCACGGCGCATCCGATCATTCCCGCCCCGACGACGATGACGCGGTCGCCAAGGTGCGGCTGGGCGTCCCACAGGATGTTGACGGCGGTCTCGACCGCTCCCGCGAGCACCGCGCGGCGCGCGGGGACGTCGTCGGGCACCGGGGTGAGCGCATCCGCGGGGACGACGAAGCGCGACTGGTGCGGGAAGAGCGAGAAGACCGTGCGGCCGAGCAGTTCGCCGGGCCCCTCTTCGACGACTCCGACGTTGAGGTAGCCGTACTTGACGGGGAACGGGAAGTCGCCGGATTGGAACGGCGCGCGCATGCGCTCCGACTCGCTCTCGGGCACTTCGCCCCGCGCGACGACGCTCTCGGTTCCGCGGCTGATGCCGGTCCAGAGGGTGCGCACGAGGGCGTCGCCGTCGCCGCGGGGCGGCAGCGGCTCGGGGCGGTGTTCGCCCTCGCCCGGGGCCACGATCCACCATGCGATGGCCGCGTCTGTGGCATCCGCGTGAACCGCGGCGGGTACGTTCGTCGTATCCATGGTGACCGCCATGAAATCTACACGGAGAGCACATGGGAATCGTTCAGTGGGTGCCGTGGTGGTTCGCGGTGGTAGGGTTCGCCGCTCTCGCCGGCGTCTCGGCGCTCAGCCCGCTGTCTCTGATCGGCGTGGCGGCCGGGATCGCGTACCTCGTGGTGTCGTCCCTTCTGCTCGCGCTGGGCCTCCGCCGCCGTGGCGCTGCGCGCTTCGGACAGGCGAACATCGTGACCGCGACCCGGTCCGTGCTCGTCGGGCTCATCACCGCGATCGTCGTCTCGTCGTTCACCGAGAGCGTCTCGACGCCACTCCTCGTGTCGCTCTCGGCGATCGCGCTCGCCCTGGACGGCGTCGACGGCTACGTCGCCCGTCGCACGTCGAGCGAGAGCGAGCTCGGCGCGCAGTTCGACATGGAGGTCGACGCGTTCCTGCTGCTCGTCCTGAGCGTGTACTGCGGCCCCATCGTCGGGTGGTGGGTGCTCGCCTTCGGGCTCATGAGGTACGCGTTCGTCGCGGCGGGGCTCGTGCTGGCGTGGATGCGCACTCCCCTGCCGCCGCGGTACTGGCGCAAGGCGGTCGCGGCGATCTGCGGCGTCGCCCTCACGGTCGTGGCGAGCCGCCTGTTTCCCGAGGTCGTCGCGATGGGCGTCGCGCTCGCGGCGCTCGCCCTCCTCGTGGAGTCCTTCGCGCGAGACGTCACGTGGCTCACGCGGACCCACCTGTCGCGAGTGAACCGCTCGGGCATCCGGCTCGTGTCTACTGAAGAGGCCTCGACAGAAGAGGCCTGAACCGCCAACATTCACTCGAAGCGAACGTTTCGCAAAAGGAAGGGTCGAACATGAACGGAAGCGGCGAGCGCGTGCTCTGGGTCATGCGCATCCTCAGCGCGATCGCCCTCCTTGTGGCGGGCGGCATCCACCTCTATCTGGTGTTCGACGGCGTCGGCGGCATCCTGGGCGTGTTCTTCGTTCTGAACGCGGTCGCGGCCCTCGTGCTCGCCCTCGGGATGATCTTCTTGAAGGGGCGCCTGCTGCAGATCGCGACCGTGCTGAGCCTGCTGTTCCTCATCGCGACGCTCGGCTCGCTGCTTCTGGCGCTCACCGTCGGGCTGTTCGGCATCACCGAGACGTGGGACTTCACGCTCGTGCCCGAGACCGTCATCGTCGAGTCGATCGGCATCGTGATCCTCGCGATCACGACGGTGCTGGTTTTCCGGCGTTCGCCGGCGGTCCAGCCGGCGCGGTGACGAACTTCGAGATCCGCGCTCGGGTAGAGACGCTGCTCAGCGAGAGTCTGCGATCGGCCAGGTCACGAGCGTCCTCGCCGATTCGGGGTGATTGGGGTCGGGCTCGTTCAGGTAGGACTCCCACATCACCTCTCCGGGCGTCAGCTCCGAGTCGCGCATCCACGCCGTCAATCGCTCGTAGGTGGTTCCGAGTTCGTCGTACGCGCCCTGATGCAGCACCTCGACCGCCCGGCCGGCCGGAAGCGCCTGCGGTGTCACCGTTCCGTCTTCCTCGATCGCGGCGTCGACCGGGAAGCCGGCCGCGACATCGACGACGTCGGTGGGCGTGCCGAAGTAGATCGCGAGCGGCGGTCCGATGATCTGCCTGCCCTGCTTCTGAGCGGCGGCCATCGTGAGGTGGAACGCGCGGGAGAAGAACTCGGTGAGGCTTGCCATGGGCACTCGCTCGTGCAGGACGGCGCACTGCTGCTGCTGAAGCTGGACGATGCCGGGCTCCTGGTTCTCGATCCTGGTCATGTCACGATGATGCGCTGCTCGACCGCCGCCGGGCAGGACCAACGTCACGTGGTCTGCTTCACAAGCTCCTGACGGCACCGACGATGCACCACGTGCCCTCGCGATCGCGGTAAAGCGGTTCGAACCCGTGTCGTTCGAGGACGCCGATCATCGCATCCGGTGGATGCACGAACGCGCGATAGGGGTGGCGCCTCAGCCTGTACAGCAGGTTCAGCAGTCCCACGCCGGCCATCGTGACGAACGTGCGCGGTGGGTGGCTGAAGACGACCGCCCGGCGAGCATGCTGTGCGGCCGCGTCGAGCAGGCGGCGGTAGTCCGGGTAGCAGCACACCACCCGATGCAGGACGACGACGTCGGAAGTTTCGACCGCTTCGGGCGTGGCGGCGATGTCGATCCCGACGCTGCGGGTCGCGCGCCCACGCATCCCCGCCTCGTCGAGCAGCCGCAGCGCTTCCGACTCGTACGCGCCGGACAGCTCGAGGTTCGTCGCGTGGGCCGCTCCGTGTCGAAGCAGTTCGAGCTGGATGTCGCCGATTCCGCCGCCGATCTCGAGAACGGATGCGCCGTCCAACCCCGTCGATGTCGCGACCTCCACGATGCGTCGAGCGGCGGCCGGCGCACCGTTCCGGCGATAATCCCGCGCCAGCCGGTGCGCGAACCGGTCGTCGAACTCGCGCTCGTATCCGTCGATCCCGCGTGGAGCACAGCAGTCGTCCACTCCACAAGTATCTCTCTGACTCACCCGCCCGGTCCGACAGGGTCGACGGGCGCTCCGTCCCCGTTCTCGGGGAGGTCGCCACGCTCGACCGGTTGCGGAGCTTCGGTGGGAAGGTCGGAGAAGAGGAGTTGGAGCTCGGCCTCCGATGGCACATGGACGGCTCTCGCGGCGGTCCGCAGATCGTCGCGCGGAGCGTTGTGCATGCCCGTCACGAGGATCAGCGCCTCGTCGCGAACGGCGACGTACTCATGGATGGCGCCGCCCTGGCGATGCCAGATGCCGTCTTCCTCCTCGGTGCACGTCACGGCGAGGTCGGACGCGTCCCACAGCGGCGTCGCTTCGCACGCCGCGGCGGTGTACTCGCCGCGATCAGTGCGGATCGTCAGCATGGTGCCGGTGCTGTAGTTGAACCACGTCCCCGAGATGCCGGCACCGGCGCTGGGACCCACCGACTGCGCCTGCAGTTCGTATCCGTCGACCTCTGTCGTGTACACGAGGTCGGGTGCGATGCCGACGACGTTCGCGCGCTCGGCGATCGCGCCCGGGTCCGCGGCATCCGCCCCCGGTGCGTTCGTCGCGCATCCGACGAGCGAGACAGTCGCCAGTGCCGCGACGGTGATCAGGGGGCAAGCGGATGCCGCGCGGGAGCGGCGCTTCGAGGGCATGGGAGCACCTTTCCACAACCGGCCGACATCCGTCGAGCGACACTGCGACCGCGATGTCGGACCTCGCGAATTCCTTCCTGACGCTGGAAGGCGTGGTCCGCGATCCTGAACGAGCCGTCGGAGCGACTATGGCGCCCCGCCTTCCAAGAGGCGGCGGGCGAGATCTCGCGGGCGGGCAGTGCCAACCACACGCCCGTCATTCTTCACGCCGAGTTCGGAGGCTGACCGCAAGGGATGAACACTTTCTGTTCCGTTGGCGCCGCGCCGGACACAGTCACCCTGCGTGCGGCTCACCGTCGGGCGGGAAGAGCGAGGCGAATCCGACGACTCGCACAGCGTCGACAACCCGGTCGAGTGTGTGGCCCACCGAGAAGGGCAAGCGCAGCCGAGGCTGGAGTGCGGCGGTGATCATCGCATGGTCATGCTCGTAGGTGAGCCCGATGGCGCCGAGGGCCTGATGTGCGACGCGCAGGCTTCGGCGCGCGAGGTCGACCGCATACCAGCGCAGCGCGAGCGCGTCGGAAAGCGCCTTGTGGGGCGCCCGGTCGATTCGCCACAGCGTGTAGTGGAGAAGACTCTGAATCCCGTAGAGCTCGGCGACGACGTCGGCAAGCCGAAAACCGACCGCCTGCCGCGTGATGATCGGAGCACCGAACTGCACCCGCTCGCACGCGTAGCGGGTCGCCAAGTCGAGGCTCGTCTCCAGGGCACCCAGGATGTAGCCCGACTGAAGAGCCAAGGCGAGTGGCGCATCGGCAGGGCCGGGTGCCGGCGCGTGCGTGAGCTCATCAGGCTCGGGGACGACGAAGGCGCCTGTGCGCGTTCCCAGCGGCGCGGCGCGATAGATCGCGTGCAGAGGCTCCTCGCCGACGAGAAGCCAACGATCGTAGAGATCTGCGTGCTCGAGAACGCCTCCCGGACCGGCCCACGCCACGGGAACGCCGTCTCGTGCGAGGAGCATGGCCTCGATCGGCAGCGGGGCTGCTGCCATCCCGCAGCGGCGCGCGACTTCGGCGGCCTGCTCCGCGCTGTCCAGCCCATCGCGTGGATCGAGACCGCTGATCATCTCCGTCATCGCGTCACGCAGCGCCTGGCGACTGGAGGGGTCGTCAACGGCGCGCCGGAGCGCCGGCAGCCGGTCGACGCCGCCGATGAGGTTCGTCACGGCTTCGCCCACGTCGGCGACTTCTTCCGCCGCGGACAGCCGACGACCCTTCTTCAGCTCGCTGACCAGTCTCAGCTGCAGCATCTCCGTCGTGCCGCTCGCGATCGTCGCCCCTTGTGAGTATCTCCAGAAGAACTCGACCGCACCACCGAAGGGCGCGCCAGCGGTCGACCTATCTTCGAAGAAGGCCGCCCCGAGAGCATCCGAGGTCACATCAGCAGCGAACTGATCGGCTCGAACCGTGATGAGGCGGGCGGCGTTCGCCTCGAATTCGAGGGAGCCGGACTCCGCCTGGGCAGCGAGAGTCCGGCGACAGACGAGCCGCGAGACGCGGTTCAGGATGCGCGCCCGCATCCAGTCGGATCGCAGGGTACTGGGCCGGTCGACCGCGACGTGCGAGGCGACGCGTGAGAGCATCCTGTCCGACCGCGCGTAGCGGGCGATGCCGACTCGCTCGTGGGAGAGTGCCGCGCGAACCACATCCCACCCACCGGCGACGCGGCCGAGGACCTCGGAGCGCTCGGCGCGAACGCCATCGAAGAACACCTCGTTGAGATGATGCGGACCAGGCAGTCCGTCGATGGGGCGGACCTCGATGCCCTTGCGGTTCATCGGGATGAGGAAGACGGTGACGCCCGCACGCGCGTCGTCGGACTCAGTCGGTACTTTCGCGAGCAGGAAGCACCATTCAGCCCAGCCCGCCCACGAGGTCCACACCTTTTGACCCGTGATGCGGAATCCGTCGCCATCGGGTTCCGCTCGCGTGCGCATCGCGGCGAGATCGGAACCAGCGTCCGGCTCACTGAACCCCTGGCACCACACCACCGCGCCCCTTGCGATGGGCGATAGGTGGAGCGCCCTCTGCTCGTCGGTACCGAACTCCATGATCGCCGGGCCGATCCAGTTCGGGCCGTAGTACTGACCACCGCGCGGCTCGGAGTGGGACCACATCTCCTCGCGAATGACGAGTCCGCGGTCCAACGTCATGTCACTCCCGCCGAACTCCGCGGGCCACTCCGGCACAAGGAGTCCACGCGCCGCGAGCTCACGACAGAATGCGTCGCTCATCGCCTTGTCCTCGGGATCGGCGGTGAAGGGACCAAGCCACTCGGGAGGCAGCTTCTCCTCCATGAGCGCGCGCAACTCGTGGCGAAGACTGATCGGCCCGTCGTCGAACATGAACGTCCCCATACGCAGTCCTCTTCTCGAAACTTCGACGACGGAGGCGCGGCGCCAGCGTCGATCAAATATGTGTAATCCTTACATATTTGCGCCGTACAACCTCCGCGTCGCAGCGGATCACATCGTGCTCAAGCCGCTCGTCGACCCCGTACCCGCTATCACGACGCACTTCACGTGGCGTTAGGAGCTCGAGCCGCTGCCGGCGGTGAAGCGCGTGATCGACGCGATGCGGGAGAGGTTGCCCGCGGCCGGAGCTGCGGTAGAGATGAGCACCCACCACGGCCTGATGCCCGCGCCCCATTCCTCCCCGCTGCCCCGGGAACGATCGAAGGCCCGCCAATAGGCGGGCCTTCGATCTGTAGCAGGAGCGGGGCTCGAACCCGCGACCTCACGATTATGAGTCGTGCGCTCTCACCAACTGAGCTACCCTGCCGCGATGCATCCGCGGTCACAGAAACGGATGCTGCGAGCCCCGAGTCAGGATTGAACTGACGACCCCTTCCTTACCATGGAAGTGCTCTGCCACTGAGCTATCGGGGCGTGTCACCCGCACGCGGGCAACTAGAAGAGGATACCAGAGGCGGAGCATCCGGCTTAATCGAGATCAGCCTCCGGCGTGCTCGCGGAGCCACGGAATCGGGTCGATCGCGGTGGTGCCGTTGAGAAGAATCTCGAAGTGCGTGTGGGCTCCGTACGAGCGGCCGGTGTTGCCGGTGAGACCGAGGATCGTGCCGACCGTGACGTGCTGTCCGGCCTGCACGCGGCGCGAACCGTACTGCATGTGCGCGTAGTGGCTCGACACCAGCTGACCGTTGATCACGTGATCGATGATGACGTGCACGCCGTACGCGCCGCCGGAGTCCGTCGACACGCGCACGACGCCATCGGCGATCGCCTGGATCGGCGCACCGGCGCCGGGCGTGAAGTCGACGCCCTCGTGCATGCGACCCGAGCGCATGCCGAAGCCGTAGCTGATGGGCACACCCACCGCGAACGGCCACTGGATCGGCGAGTTCGGGTCGTTGACGAAGAAGTTCGAGAAGTTGCGGATGCCGGACTGCGACGCCAGCTCTGCGAGCGTCATCGTCGAGTAGTCCTCGGGGCGGTCGATCGCGAGGGCCTCGAGCTCGGCCGGCGCGACGTACGCCTGGATCTCATCGGCGTCGAGCTCGTCCTCTGCGACCTCACTGCCCGCGACAACCGACAGAGGCTCGGGCACGGAGCCGTTCATCGCGGCGACGGCCTCGGCGGGAGTCGTCATGCCGACGGTCATGAGACCGACGACGCCCATGACGCCGATCGAGAACGACAGCCCTGCGATGCGCTTGATCGTGGTGCGCGAAGTCGGACGCGAGCGGCGCGGCGCGACGTGGTCGTCGGATGACGCCTGCCGCTTCGCATCGGACTCAGCGTGCTCCGCCTTCGGCTCGGACTCCTTCTGCACCGGCATCTCGCCTGTGAACGAGAAGACGCGCGCGGCGACCTCGAACACGTCGTCGATCTCGTCCTCGACGTGCCGCTCAGGGGCGGGCGCGGCGCGCTCGACGACCTTGGGCTCGTGCACGGGAGTCGGCTCCGCGATGACGGGCTCGAGAAGCTCGAACGGCTCAGCCGGAGTCATCACGGGTTGAACGGGGGATTCGACGGATGCGGCAGCCGCCACCGGCTCGGCGACCGGCTCATCCGGGGTCGAAGCCGCCGGCATGGGGATCGGCTCGGGGATCACCGGCGCGGCCGCGGCGCGCTCGGCGGCGCGGCGCGCTCGGCGTGCGCGCACCTGGGCCTGCTGTGCCTGCTGGGCCTGCTGTGCCTGCTGGGCGACCTCGTCTGCCGGCTCGGCCGGAGCGGCGATGCTCGTCGGCGACACCGGCACGGGGCTCGTGCTCGTCGTCACGGCGATGACCGTGTCGACGGGCTCGGGCTCGATGACGGGCTCGGGCACGGCCGCCACGACGGGCTGCGGGGCGCCGGGACGGTCCTCGGCCGCGGGTTTCGGACCCGGAACGGCGACGACGCCCTGCTCGCCCGTCGCGGCGCGCGCGATGCGAGTGGCGCGACGAGAGGGGCGGCCCGCGGGGGTCGTCTGTGTCGTGGGCGTCGCGGGAGCGATCGGCGCCGTCGACGATGCGGCGGGGGTCGAACCGGCGACGGCCTGGGGCACGGCGGTCGGCGTCGAGGGGGTCTCGGCGGTGACCGCGTCGACCGGACGGCGAGCGGACCGCGCGCGACGCGCGGGTGCGGATGGGGCATCCGTCGCCGTCGGCTCGGTCACCGGCTCGGCCGGTGCCGTCGACGAAGGAACGACCGGAGTCGTGGACGCGGTCGCGCTGGGGGCGGGAACTGCTGCGGAAGGGGGCGTCGCGGGGCGCCCCCACACGATGGCGGGGCGCTCCGGAGCGTTCGCTCCTTCACGACGACGCGCTTCGGCGCGCGAGATCCCGGCTGCTTCCGCACGCGCCTGGGTAGGCGACGAGGCGGGGCGGCTCGAGCGGCGCGTGGGCGCAGGCTCAGCCATCGGGGCGTCGAAAGGCAAAACGCGGGGGCTCTCGGGTACTGGTCGCTCGCGGGGGGCAACGGGCGGACAATCGGGCTTCTGATCACCCTCGCCGTTCGGGCGACGAAGGTAACAATCGGGTAAACACTACCCCGGTATCTCTGAGAATGCCATGTACAGGTTCCCGCGTGGCGGGGCAAATCGAGCGCGGGGGCTTGACTTCGCCCTGTCCGGCGTGGGAGCGGTCCCGCTCAGTCGGCGAGCGCGGTCGCGAAAAGCTCCTCCACGAGACCCGGTCCCGCGGCCACGACGAGCGCGCGCGTCTCGCCGGACTTCAGCGAGCGCCGGAACACCCCACCGGCCTCGCGCACGAGGAGCTCTCCCGCGGCGTGGTCCCACGCGCAGATGCCGCGCTCGAAGTACCCGTCCAGTCGGCCTGCGGCGACGAACGAGAGATCGAGCGCGGCGGAACCGATGCGCCGGATGTCGCGCGCCAACGGCATGACCCGCATCACGCGCGAGAGGTCGCCCTCGTGGGTCGCGGGGTCGTAGCCGAGTCCCGTCGCGAGCAGCGCCCCGGCCTCGCCGACGGGGTCGTTGACCGCGAGGCGCACATCGCCGAGCCACGCTCCCCCACCGCGCGCCGCGTGGAACTCCTCGCCGCTGGCGGGGTTGCGCACCACCCCCGCGACGACCTCCCACCGGCTCGGGTCGGGGTCGCCCGTAGCGGCGGCGATGCTCACGGCGTACGCGGGGATGCCGTAGGCGTAGTTCACTGTGCCGTCGATCGGGTCGACGACCCAGGTCACGCCGGTGTCGCCCGGCTCGGCACCGGACTCCTCGCCGAGGAACCCGTCGCCCGGGCGCGCGGCGGCGAGCCGCTCGCGGATGAGCTCCTCGACCTCGCGATCGGCCTCGGTCACGATGTCGGCGAGCGCGGACTTCGTCGCGGCGATCGCGACCCCCGCGGAGCGCAGCCGGTGGGCGAGCTCGCCGGCCTCGCGGGCGACCTCTCGTGCGATGCTCTCGAGTTCCCGCGCGTCGACCATGCCTCTACAGTATCGGCCGCGTCGGCGCGGGGCGTCGGCGTCGCTTACGTTGGAGGGATGGTCGCCGAAGACTCCGCCCGTTCGCACGATGTCGTCATCGTCGGAGGAGGGCACAACGCCCTCGTCGCCGCCGCCTACCTCGCCCGCGCCGGGCGGTCGGTGATCGTGCTGGAGCGGCTCGACCACGTCGGCGGCGCCGCGGTGTCGGAGCGGCCGTGGGCGGGCGTCGACGCGCGCCTGTCGCGCTACTCGTACCTCGTGAGCCTCCTCCCCCGCCGCATCATCGATGGCCTCGGCCTGCGCATCCAGCTGCGCCGTCGCCGGTACTCGTCGTACACGCCCGATCCGGCAGACCCCTCGCGCGGCATCCTCGTCGACACAGCGGATGCCGCGGCCACCGCCGCCTCGTTCGCCCGAGTGCTGGGCGACACCGCCGAAGCGGCGCGCTTCGCCGGCTTCTACGACCGCATCGGCCCGGTCGCGAAGGTGCTCTTCCCCGCGATGACCGAGCCCCTGCGGCACCGCTCGGAGGTTCGCCGCGAGCTCGGCGACGACGGGCTGTGGGAGGACGTCTTCGAGAAGCCCCTCGGCCGCGTGCTGCGCGCGTCGCTCGACAGCGACATCGCGCGCGGCATCGCGCTCACGGACGGGCTCATCGGCACGTTCGCGTCGTCGGACGACGAGACCCTCGCGCAGAACCGCTGCTTCGTGTACCACGTCATCGGCGGCGGAACCGGCGACTGGGACGTGCCGGTCGGCGGCATGGGTCGCGTGACCGGCGAGCTCGAGCGGGCCGCGCGCGAAGCGGGGGCGACACTCCGCACGAACGCGGAGGTCGCCTCGATCGACCCGGACGGCGTCGTAACGCTCGCCGACGGCACGCGCGTGCACGGGAGCATCGTGCTGAGCGGCGTGGGGCCGGCTGTGCTGGAGCGGCTGCTCGCGGATGGGGCATCGCCGGACACCGCCCCCGAGGGCGCACAGATCAAGGTCAACATGCTGCTCGAGCGGCTTCCGCGGCTGCGCGACACGAACGTCGATCCCGCGGCGGCGTTCGCGGGGACATTCCACATCAACGAGACCATGACCCAGCTCGACGACGCGTACGCGCGCGCGGCGGGCGGAGCGGTGCCTGATCCCCTGCCGGCCGAGATCTACTGCCATTCGCTCACGGACCCGTCGATCCTCGGCCCGGAGCTGCGGGCGTCGGGTGCCCAGACGCTCACGCTGTTCGGCCTCCACGTGCCGCATCGCCTGGTGGAAGGACGAGAACCGGATGCCGCGCGCCACGAGCTGCTCGAAGCCGCTCAGCGCTCGCTCGACTCGGTGCTCGCCGAGCCCATCGCGGACTGCGTGTACATCGGCCCCGACGGTGAGCCGTGCATCGAGGCCCGCACGACGGCCGACCTCGAGGAGGCACTGGGCATGACCGGCGGCGACATCTTCCACGGCCGGCTCTCGTGGCCGTGGGCCGACGACGACGAGGACCTCTCGACGCCGGCGCGGCGCTGGGGTGTCGCGACCGCGCACGAACGGGTGCTCATGTGCGGCTCGGGCTCCCGCCGCGGCGGTGCCGTCAGCGGTCTCGGCGGGCACAGCGCCGCGATGGCCGCCCTCGAGATGCTCGGGGCGTGACGGGCTAGGGGCGCGGCGGCAGCGGCGGGGGCGGCGGATAGCCCTCATATCCCGCGGGCGGAACCGGCGGCTGCGGCAGCTCGGGGGCGTACTGCTCGGGGGCATACTGCTCGGTCGGATACGGCTGCACCGTCGGGTAGCCCGTGTAGTACGCGTTCCAGTCGGGCGTTCCGTCGGGCATGACAGGCAGCGGCGTGACGCCGTCGGCGTAGGTCGGCCACGGGGCAGGCGCGTAGCCGGCGATCGGCTGCTGCACACCGCGCGGCATTCGGGGCTTCTTGGGCGCGAACAGCGCGTTCACGAGCGGGATGAGCGCGGTTCCGACCGCGGCGAGGATCGTGATGGCGACGACGATCCGCCAGTAGAGCTCGGGGAACTCGAGCCACTCGTTCAGCACGATCGGGAGGATGAGCATGACCGCGAGCGCGACGACCAGCGCGAGCGTGATGATCGCGACGACGCGAGTGAAGGCCGTCACGTACCGCTGGTAAGCCTTCACGTAGAGCCGGATGTGCAGCAGCAGGAGCTGCAGGATCAGCACCACGACGAGGAACTGGAAGAACCGGGTGAAGGTGCCGAGCGCGTAGCGCTCGGGCATCCAGATGAGCACGGCGCCGATGAGCAGCGCGGCGACCCACGACCCCATGCTCGCGAGGGCGAACCACGCCGGACGCCGCGGCGCCAAGTGGGCGTCGAGGATCGCGACACCGGCGAACGCCGCCAGCAGCAGGATCGTGAGGAACGCCCGGCCGACGATTCCGTTCTGCGACCCGATGAGCACCCACACGACGCACACGATCGCGGCGGCGACGAGGGCGCCGATCGCGACCCAGATCGCCGCTCGCAGAAGCGGGTTTCGAGTGGTGTCGGTCGCCTCGTGCGGCTCGGACGGTTCGGGCACGGCCATGTCGCTCCTCTCGATGCGGGCAGCGCCCGCGTGACTCATCCTGGCACGCGGCCCAATCCGTCGACCATGTTCGCTCCGGGGAGTGTGGAGAGCACCGCGCCGGGGAGGAACAGCTTGCTCGACCGCACTCCCCCGCCGATCACGACCTCCGGCGCCGCCGCGACGGCGGCGTCCACGAAGATCGCCCAGTCGGGCGGGAGTCCGAGGGGCGTGATGCCGCCGTACTCCATGCCGGTGAGCTCGACGGCCTCGTCCATCGGCGCGAACGACGCGGTGCGCACGTCGAGCAGCCGCCGCACCACGCCGTTGACGTCGGCGCGCGTCGTCGCGAGCACCATGCACGCGGCGTAGCGCACGTCGCCCGCGCGCCTGCCCTTGACGATGACGCAGTTGGCCGAGGCATCCGGTGACACCGCGTACCGTTCGCAGAACGCCGCCGTGTCGGCGAGCGTCGGGTCGATCGACGCCACGCCGATCGTCGCGGCGACGTCGGGACCGAGGGCGCGGATGCCGCGGGCCACGGGCTCCGCGACGAGCTCGAGTCGTTCGAGCGCAGGCTCAGCCGTGAGGGTCCCGGTGGCGGTCCAGCCCATCACTCCTCGTCGTGGTCGGTCGTGAGCAGCTCCTCGAGCCCGTCGAGGACCGAGTCGTCGCCGTCCGTGGCGATCGTCACCTCGTCGCCCTGGACGACTCCCAGGGAGAGCACCGACAGGATGCTGGCGGCATCGACGGTCTTGCCGCCCTTGGCGATCGTGACCTTCGCGCCGGCGCCGGCGGCCGCGCGCGTGAACAGCGCGGCGGGTCGGGCGTGCAGCCCCTGGGCAGACGCGACGGTGACGGTGCGCTCGGGCATCCTTCTTCTCCTCTTCTCCTTCAGGTTGCGTGCGGGGTCTCATGCCCGGCGATGCCGTGGGGCGGCGCATCCGCACCGCCCCACGGCCCCCCGGTCAGGTGTTGTCGGGCTTGCTCTCCGTGTCGGCCTGCGCCTTGGCCCCGGCGCGGGTCTGCGCCGGCTCGGCTGCCTCGGCCTGTGCGCGCGCGGCGACCTCCTTGGCCTCCGCCTCCTGGGCGGCGAGGTACTCGTCGCGGCGCTTGCCGGGCGTCCAGCCGGTGTCGACGACCCTGCGCTGGAAGATCGACGCGGCGACGACCAGGATGACTGCGATCAGCAGGCTCATGACGATGCCGAGGACCGGACCGCCGAGGAAGCTCGAGCCGATCAGGGCGCCGAACCAGCCGAAGTCGGCGTCGCCGAACGTCGAGTTCGCGAACCCGAGCTCGCCGAAGACGAGCAGCAGGAGCGCCGGCAGGATCGTGATGAGCACGCCGTTGACGAAGCCGCCGACCATCGCACCGATGCGGCCGCCCGTCGCATTGCCGTACACGCCCGCACCGCCACCGGTGAAGAAGTGCGGCACCATGCCGGGCAGGATCAGCGCGAGCCCGAACACCGGATTGAGCCACGCGGCGATGACGCCGAGCGTCGCGAGTCCGCCGATGAACGAGAAGATGAAGCCGATCAGCACGGCGTTCGGGCCGTACGGGAACACGATCGGGATGTCGAGCGCCGGCTTCGCGCCCGGGACGACCTTCTCGGCGATGCCCTGGAAGGCCGGCACCAGCTCACCCAGCACGGTGCGCACACCGAAGAGGATGATCGCGACACCGACGCCGAACTGCAGCGCGAGCCCGAACGCGGCCATGATGTAGGCGCCCACGTCCGCGGACCCGAAGATGGCGAGCGCCTCGTCGAGCGGCAGCGCGATGAGGCCCCAGATCGCGAAGACCCAGTAGATCAGCACCATCGAGAGCGCCGTGGCGACCATCGAGTCGCGCAGGAACCGGAGCCCCTGCGGGAAGTTGATCGCCTCGGTCGAGTGGCTGCGGCGGCCTACGGCTTGACCGGATGCACCGGCGGCGATGTACCCGAGGGTGCCGAAATGCCCGATCGCGATCGTGTCGTCGCCAGTGATCTTGCGCGTCCACGGCTGCGCGAACGCGGGCATGACGACCATGATCACGCCGACGAGGATCGCGCCGAGGGGGACGACCGCCCATTGGCCGCTCTCGCCGAGACCGACCGAGAGCACCACCGTCAGCATGATCGACATGAAGACCATGTGATGGCCGGTGAGGAAGATGTATCGCAGTGGGGTGAACCTCGCCAGGATCAGCATCACGATGAAGCCGAGCGTGAGGATGTAGGCACCCTGTGCGCCGTACTGCTCGGCCGCGATCGCGGTGATCACCTCGTTCGTCGGGATCACGCCCTGCGCCCCCGTCACCGCGAGCACGAGCTCGCCGAGCGGGTCGAGTGAGGCGATCACGACGCCGGCGCCCGCGCCCAGGATCAGGAAGCCGAGCGCGGCCTTGAGGCCGCCGCCGATGACCTGTCCTGCGGACCGGCGGAGCGCGATCAGGCCGATCGCGGTGATGATGCCGATCAGGTAGGCGGGGACATTGAGGATCTGTTGACCGATGAAATCGAGGATGGCGACAAGCCACTCCATCGTGGACTTCCCTTCTTGTGGGCCGGGCGGGCCGCGAGGCGTCGGCCGCTTCGGCGGTTTCGGGTGCTAGCTGAGCGCCTCGGTGAGCTTGGTTGTGATCTCTTCGGCGTTCGTGAAGTTGTTGATCACGATGACCTTCGCCGGGACGTCGCCGATCTCGTCGGCGAGGTCCGCCGACGTGAGGACGATCTCGGCCGTCCGGGCCGCGCCGCGCGCGGTGCCGATGTCGGCGGCCTCCACGTCGGCGTCCACGCCGAGCCCGCGTAGGGCCTTCTCGGCGTTCATCTTCAGCAGCACGGACGTCCCGATGCCCATGCCGCAGACGGTGATGATCTTCATGGGGTCTCCCCTTCCGGCGGCGTCGCCGCCGCGTCCTGCCCGGCGCTTCCCGCCGCGCGAAGCTCTTCGAGCAACTGCTCCGGTGTCTCGGCCTGCTTCAGCCGAGCGAACAGGGCATCGTCGCCGATCGCCCCGGCGAGCTCGGCCATCATGCCGATATGCCCGTCGTGGTCGGTCGCGGCGAGTCCGACGACGACGCTGACGGGGTCGTTGTGCTCCGAGCCGAACTCGACGGGCTCGGCGAGCGACACCCAGCTCAGCCCGGTGCGCAGTACGGCGGGCGAGGGGCGCGAGTGGGCCAGGGCGAAGCCCGGCGCGATGACGATGTACGGGCCCAGGCGCTCGACGGTGTCGATCATCTCCTGCGTGTACACGTCGGTGGTCGCGCCGCCGGCGACGAGCCCATCCCCGGCCAGGCGGATCGCCTCGCGCCAGTCGGTCGCGTGCGCCTGAGTGCGAACCGCTTCGGACGGCAGCGAATCAGCGAGGGTCACGGCGCCTCCTTCTCACGGTCCCGAGCCGGGGCGGGCGCCCCGTGGTCGTCACCATATACGCTCGCCGGACTTTTGAACAGTATTGGACGAAAGCGGATGCGGCCACTAGAGTTCCCCCACTCCCGCGCCGCCCGCGCCGTCCGCGCCCGCGGCCACGAGGCGGTCGACCCGGTCCGCGTCGAACAGCGCGTCCTGCGCGATGAGCGCCGCTCCACGCACTCCGGCGCGATCGCCGAGCCGGCTCTTCTCGATGACCAGGCCCCGCCGAGCGTAGGGAAGCGCGGTTCCGAGCAGCTCCGCGCGGATCGCGCTGAGGAACCGATCGCCCGCGTCGGCGAGGTTCCCGCCGATGATGACCGCCTCGGGATTGAGGATCCCGACGACATCCGCGAGCGCGGAGCCGAGGCTCGCGCCCATCTCGACGAGCGCCTCCTCGGTCGTCCGGTCGCCGGACTGCGCGAGCGCCACGATCTCGGCGCTCGTGCGAGCTGCGATCCCGTCCCGTGCGAGGCGGTCGCGCACGACCGCTCCGCTCGCGGTGACCTGGAGCTCGCGCAGCGGCTGATCGATGCCGCCCGTGCGCGGTGCGCTCAGCTGCCCCGCTCCCCCGCGCGCTCCGCGCACGATCCGGCCGCTCGACACGATCGCGCAGCTCAGGCCGATCCCCGCCTTCACGACGACGAGGTCGCCGTACGTCGGCCACCCGATGCGGCTCTCCGCGACCGCGTGGACGTTCACGTCCCGGTCGAGGGCGAAGACCGCGTCGAAGCCGTCGAAGTATCGCGAGACGCGCACGTCCTCCCACCGCCGGTCGGGCTGCCCCGCGCCGAGCTCGCCCGTGCGGGGGTCGACGGGACCCGGCACGCCGATGCCGATCCCGCGCACGTCGGCACGCGTGCGGCCGACCCGCGCGAGGAGGAAGTCGCCCACCTGGAGCGCCCACTCGAAGATGTCGTCGGGGCCGTCCTCGTTCCCGACATCCGCCTCGTCCTCCTCGATCACGTTCGAGACGAGGTCGGTGAGCGCGATGCGGGTGTGCGAGCCGCCGATGTCGAGCGCGAGCAGCACCCCCGCATCCTTGTTCACGGCGAGCCGCTCAGGCGGGCGCCCGCCGGACGAGTCGAGCTGCCCGCCGCTGACGATGAGCCCCGCGCCCAACAGTTCGTCGAGCCTCCGGCCGAGCGTGACGCGCGACCACCCCAGGTGCGCGATGAGCTCGCCACGTGTCGTGGCGCGCCCCGTGCGGATGAGCTCGAGCACCGCTCCTGGGCCGGTCGGCAGCATCCGTCTCCCCTTTCGCCGCCATCGGACGACCACGCCGTCACGTTGACTTTTGTATAGACCTATCCCAAAGTGGGATGATGCGCAATGACGAGCTTCTCTCCGACGACCGCGCCTCCATCGTGCGGTCGCCCGATCCCGCCCAGGTGCGCGCGGTCGAGACGGCGATCGCGCTCCCCGCGCACGTCGTCCAGGCCAAGGGCCACGGGCACGCCGGCACCGCGATGGCGCTCGCGCCCGTGGCGCACGTGCTGTACTCGCGCGTGCTGCGCCACGACCCGGCGGATCCGTCGTGGGAGGGCCGCGACCGCGTGATCCTGTCGGCCGGGCACGCGTCGCTGCTGCTGTACGTGCAGCTGCTGCTCACGGGCTACGGCCTCGAGCCTTCGGACCTCGAGCGCAGCCGCGGGCTGGACTCACGAACACCCGGTCACCCCGAGCTCGGCCACACGCCGGGCATCGAGCTGTCGACCGGCCCGCTCGGGCAGGGCGTCGCGAGCGCCGTCGGCATGAGCCTCGCGTCCCGACGCGACGAGGCGCTGCACGGCGCCGGCACGGGACTGTTCGACCCGACGGTGTGGGTGATCGCCGGCGACGGATGCCTCGAAGAGGGCATCTCCGGCGAGGCGAGCAGCCTCGCCGGCACGCTCGGCCTCGACAACCTGGTGATGCTGTGGGACGACAACCGCATCACGATCGACGGTCCCACCGACCTCGCCTTCACGGAGGACGTGCGTGCGCGCTACCGCGCCTACGGGTGGCGTGTGCTCGAGATCGACGACCCGCTCGACCTCGACGCCGTGGAAGGAGTGCTGCGCGAAGCGCGCGAGCGCACCGGGCGCCCCACGTTCGTCGCCATCCGCACGACAATCGGCTTCCCCTCGCCCGCGCGGGCGGGGACCGCAGCCGCGCACGCGGGGGCCTTCGGCGTCGACGACGTCGCCGAGGTGAAGCGCATCCTGCGGTTCCCGCCCGATGCGGGTCTCGAGGACCTCATCCCCGACGAGGTCCTCGCCCACACGCGCCAGGCGCTCGATCGCGGTGCACGCATGCGCGAGGAGTGGCTCATCCGCTTCGCGGAGTGGGAACGCACGCACCGCGCCGAGTCCTCGCGACGGCGCGTGCTCTCACGCGGCGGCGACCCCGAGGCCCTGGCGCGCGAGCTGGACACCGTCTCCGCCGGGATCCCGGAGCCCGGGGCATCCGTCGCCACCCGCGCGACCAACGGGAGGGTGCTTAACGCGCTTGCGCCGCAGGGCGTGCTGTGGGGCGGCTCGGCCGACCTCTCCGACTCGACGAGCGTCGCCGTTCCCGGCACGGGTGTCGACGCGGCGCACCCGGGAGGCGACTTCATCCGGTTCGGCGTGCGCGAGCACGCGATGGCCGCGATCCTCACCGGCATCGCCGTGCATGGACTGTGGCGGCCGTTCGGCTCGACCTACCTCGCGTTCAGCGATTACCAGCGCCCGTCGATCCGCTTGGCGGCGCTCATGCGGCAGCCGGTCGTGTACGTGTACACGCACGACTCGGTCGCGGTCGGCGAGGACGGGCCGACGCACCAGCCCGTGGAGCAGATCGCGTCGCTGCGCACCGTGCCGCATCTCGACGTCGTGCGTCCGGCCGACGCGCACGAGGTCGTCGGCGTATGGCGGCGGCTCGTGCACGACCGCATGCACCCGACGGCCCTGGTGCTCTCGCGTCAGGGAGTGCCCGTGGCGCCCGCCGGCGCGCCCCCCGATCCCGACCTGATTGCGCGAGGCGCGTATGTCGCGTGGATGAACGGAAGAGGGGCGGATGCCGCGATCCTCGCGACCGGGAGCGAGCTGTCCCTCGCGATCGAGGCCGCGAAGCACCTGGCCGACGAGGGCGTCCAAGTGCGGGTCGTCTCGATGCCGTGCGAGACGTGGTTCGAGCGCGAGCCTGCCGATTACCGGGCCGAGGTGCTGCCATCGTCGCTTCGCGCGCGCGTCGTCGTCGAAGCCGGGAGGGGTGCCGGCTGGTACAAGTGGGTCGGCCTCGACGGCGCCGTCGTCTCGGTCGAGGACTTCGGCGAGTCCGGCCCCGGCGCAGCGGTGCTCGAGCGCCGCGGCATCACCATCGGGAATGTGGTCGAGGCGGTGCGGCGGGTCATCGCGGGCGTCTGAGAGCGCAAACGAATCAGGGGCCCCGCTTGCGCGGAGCCCCTGATTCGTTGGGTGGCGAGTGAGGGATTCGAACCCCCGAAGGCTATGCCAGCTGATTTACAGTCAGATCCCTTTGGCCGCTTGGGTAACTCGCCGGGTGCGCACCCGCCCGGCTTGTACAGTCGACCGGAGGCGCGATCAACAATCCTACCTGTTCGGACGGAGTGCTCGAAATCGGCGGCGGATGACCGGTGGATCAGGTCCCGAGGCGGTCCAGATCGGGTCCGACGAGCGCCGACGGCAGGCGCAGCAGCGCCCCCTCGAACCGGCACGTCGCGGCCGCGACGTCCATCGCGTTCTCGAGCACCGTCCCCCACGCGTCGGCGTCTTCGGGCCAGCCCGACACCAGTGCGGAGAGCACGGAGGCGAACGCGGCGTCGCCGGCGCCCATCGTGTCGACGATGCGACCGGGCAGGTCCGAGATGGGGCGGGTCGCGGCATCCGTCGCCGTCTCGATCGTCGCGCCAGAGGCACCCTCCGTGGCGAACACCGCACCTGCGCCGAGATCGATGAGTCGCGGGGTCACCGCGTCGATGGGCTCGCCGTAGAGCAGCTCCGCGTCGTCGACTCCGATCTTCACGAGGGCCGAGCGGGCTGCGAGGCGCTCGAAGCCGCGCACGAACTCGTCGCGATCGTGCATGAGGTCGCTGCGGGGGTTGGGGTCGATTGCCACGCGGGCGCCGGCCAGGGCAAGAGCCAGCTCCTCCGTCTGCTCGGCGTCGTCGAACGGGAAGCAGCTGACCGCGACGAGCGGGGCAGCCGCGATCGCCGCGCGCTCCTGATCGCCGAAGCGGATGCGCCGCGCCTTCGCCGCCTCGTTGAACACGTAGACCGGCTCTCCCCCACCCGTGCGCGTGCTGACGGCGCGCGACGATCCGAGCAGCGACGGCGTCGCGATGAGCTCCACGCCATAGTCCGAGAGGTACGTGCGGATGCGCGAGCCCGGCTCGTCATCGCCCACCATCGCGATGAGAGTCGTCGGCACGCCGAGGCGTGCGAGCCCCACCGCCACGTTGAGAGCGGCGCCGCCGACGAACTCGCGCACTCCGTGGTCGTCGCGGAGTTCGTCGATGAGCGCGTCGCCGATGAGGACGACGCGCTCGGTCATGCGGCGCTCCCCTCGAGCACACGCTCGACGAACGCCTCGGTGCGCTCCCGCGTTCCGTCTATGCGGCGATCGACGCTCGCCCGGACCTCGCTCGGCGCGAGCGGCGCCGCGAGACGCACGGTCTCATGGCACGACAGATCGGCGCACATGTAGGTGCCGACGCTGTCGCCGTGGCGCCCGGCGGGGCCTGCCTTGCGGGCCGTGAACAGCGACACCTGATCGCCGGGCTGCATGGTGTGGCACAGGTTGCACATCGCCGAACGGGCTCGCGACGAACCCTCCGCCGCCCTCAGCACGACGCCCGTGGGCTCTCCGTCGACCTCGGCGATCACGTACCCGCGACTTCGCGTGCGGGGATCACGCCACGCCAGGAAGTCGAGGTGATCCCAATCGGTGAGCATGAAATCCGGCGGCAGAGCGATGAGCCGGAGCTCGTCGGGAGCCGCATTCACGAAAGAAGCCACGACGTCGTCTTCGGTCAGCGGGCGCATAGAACCTCCTCGCCGTCCCGACACAGTCTAGGTCGTCGAGGCCGCCGTCTCTTCGGGCTCGGTCTCGGCCTCGGCATCGGTCGTCTCCCGCTCGCGGATGATGAAGCCGAAGCCGAACGCGATGAAGAACATCAGCACGCCGTAGACGGCGGCCGGCAGGCTGAGCTCGGTCGACCCGAGCACGGACTGCGCGATGACGATCGCGAGCGTCGCGTTGTGGATGCCGATCTCGAACGACGACGCGATCGACTGGCGCCTGCCGATCCGGAACACCCGCGGCGCCCAGTACCCGACCGCGAGGCTGATGAGGCAGAAGACGACGGTGATGGCCGCGAGTCGTCCGAAGTTGGCGACGAGCAGATCCCAGTTCGAGGCGACCGCGCCGGCGATCACGACGATGAGGATGATGATCGACGCGATGCGCACGGGCTTGTCCATCGCCTTCGCGAACTTCGGCCAGAAGTGGCGCACCACCATTCCGAGCGCGACCGGCAGCAGCACGATCGCGAACACCTCGAGCGCCTTGGACCACTGCAGTCCGAGCTGGTCGTCGAACGGGTTGAAGTACGCGATCGCGAGGTTCGTGATGATCGGCAGAGTCACGACCGCGATGACCGAGTTGACGGCGGTGAGCGAGATGTTGAGGGCGACGTCACCTCGGAACAGGTGACTGTAGAGGTTTGCGGTGGTGCCGCCGGGCGAGGCGGCGAGCATCATCATGCCGACGGCGAGCACGGGCGGGAGCTGGAACAGCAGCACGAGGCCTAAGCAGATCGCGGGAAGCAGGATGAGCTGGCACACGAGCGCGATGATCACCGCCTTCGGCTGCTTGACGACCCGGGCGAAGTCGCCCGGAGTCAGACTCAGGCCCAGGCCGAACATGATGATGCCGAGGGCGACGGGCAATCCGATGGTGGTCAACGCTGATCCCATGGGACTCAGTGTGACGGATGCCGATACCCGGCGTCACCTGTCGTCAATAGCCTGTGGACAACTTCTCCCAGCGCAGTCGCTTCGCCACCGCATCCGCCGCCCGCGACGGGAAATCATCCCACCCCGGTTCGAGCACCTCGCGCGTGAACGCGAACAGCTCACGTGCGGCCTCCTCCGCCGGACGCTCGAGCGCCGCCGTGATGCGCACACCCCACTCCGGGAAGTCCCGCTCGAACCGCCGCACCGGGTCGATCGTGTCGCGAAGGGGTCCGGATGCCGCGGCGAACCTGCCCCGGATCGCCCGCACGAGGTGCTGCACCGCCCACTGCCGGATGAGCTGGCCGCCGTTGAGCACCTCGCCACGACGCACGCGTCCGACGCCGATGAGAAGCTTCACGAGCACGAGCCGCGCGTCGTTCGCGGGGTCGAAGCGATCGGCGGCATCGGCGCGGGCTCGCGCTCGTTCGATGAGCTCGGTCGTGGTGCCGCGCTCGTCGTCGACGACCACCGTCGCGTCGCCGGCGGCCGCGCCCGCGAGCTCGCCCGCCTCCGAGAAGGCGAACTCGAACACGTGCCCGTCGTCGTACACCGCGACGAAGCCGATCTCGCCCTCACGCGCCGTGAGCACGATGTGCTCCCGATCGGGCAGCCACGACAGGTCGGGGCGAACCTGCGCGCCCCGACCGTCCTCGACGATCGCGAAGAAGTCGTGATCGGACCACTCGTCGCGACGGGCGGATGCCTCATCCGACGCCGATCCGAGCAGCACGAGCCCGATGAGACCGTCGCGTGCGCGCACGCCCTCCGCGAGTCCGGCGCTCAGCGCCTCGAACCGCTCCGGACTCACCATCACGGCACCACGACGCCGGGAAGCGCCCACACGGCGAACGCCGGCCCCTCGGCCGACAGCAGCACCGAGCCGTCATCGGCGACAGCGAGCGTCGCCTCGCCGAACAGCGCCTCGGCGGCATCCGCATCCGGCAGCGCGCCCGCCGGCAGCGACACGTCGAGATCGCCGCGCGACGCGATCACCAGGACCGTCTCGTCGGCCGACTCGCGCACGAACGCGAGCGCCGCGTCGTCGACGTGCACCCACCGCAGGCCGCCCGTGCCGAGCACCGGGTGCTCGCGCCGCAGGCGGATGAGGTCGCGATACAGGGCGAGGCGGGCCGCGGCATCCGGTTCTTCTTCCGTGCCCCACGGCATCGGGGTGCGGCTCATCTCGCCGTCTACGCCCTCGAGGCCGTACTCGTCGCCGGCGAACAGCACCGGCACGCCGGGCAGCGTCATCGAGAGCCCGACCGCGACCGGGACTGTGCCTGCAGCGGCGTGAGTCGCGAAGCGGCCGGTGTCGTGCGTGTCGAGCGCTTGCATGTTGCCGAGGCGCACGCGCCACGGGATCGACCCCGTGAACCGCACGACCGCGTCGGCGAACTGCTTCGCGGTGTAGCGGGGCATGCCGCCGATCGGCTGCCCGAAGAACCATGGGTCCGAGCGCAGCTCGCCCTCGGCCGTGAGGTACGGCTCGCCCGTCGGTTCGCACAGCCATCCCCACAGCGGCCGCGTGAACGACGGATACGTCATCGCCCCGTGCCAGCCGTCGCCCTGCAGGTCGGTCGCGGCGTCGTTCGTCGACTCGGCGAGGAGGATCGTGTCGGGGTTGATCTCCTCCATCGTCCGGCGCAGCAGCTGCCGCACCTCCGCGTTGAGGTCGATGTCGCCGAGGCGGCCCGTCATGTTCGCGACGTCGATGCGCCAGCCGTCGGAGTGGAACGGCGGCTTGAGCCATTTCGCGACGACCGAGTCGGGGCCCGCGATGAATCGGCGTCGCAGCTCCTCCGACGCCCAGTTGAACTTCGGCAGCGTCGGGGTGCCGAGCCACGACTCGTACTCGGTGTTGTCGTCGTTCGTGAAGTAGTAGAAGTCCCCCTCGGGCGCCCCCGGGTGCCCGAGGGCCGCCTGGAACCACTCGTGGCGGTCGCCGGAGTGGTTGCTCGTGAGGTCTCCGATGACACGGATGCCGCGCGCATGCGCCGCCTCGACGAGACGCACGAGAGCCTCATCACCCCCGAGCAGCGGGTCGACGCGATCGAAGCTCGATGCGTCGTAGCGGTGGTTCGACGCCGCCGGGAACACCGGCGTGAGGTACAGCAGATTCACGCCGAGCTCGACGAGGTGGTCGAGGCGCTCGACGATGCCGTCGAGGTCCCCGCCGTAGAACTGGTGGGATCGGCCCGGCAGGACCGGGTCGACGGGGTCGTCCCACTTCGCGAGGATCGCCCAGTCGGGCATCGGGCGCTGGTCGGCCTGCGCCGAGCGGGCGAAGCGGTCGGGGAAGATCTGGTACATCACGCTGTCGAACAGCCACGCGGGCGGTGCGGGGTGCGCGACGAGGGCGAAGTCCTCGGCGTCGAGCGTCTCGATCGTGTGCAGGCCGGTCTGGTTGAGCCACTCCACCGTGCCGTCCTCGTGCACGAGCAGCCAGCGGTAGCCGTGGCGGCGGTTGCGGACGGTGACGGATGCCTCCCACCACTCCCACCCGTCGGCCGAGCCGAGCGGCGCGGCATCCGTCCATTCCGGTTCATGGTCGGGGTTCGAGCGCGTGCGGACGGCCGAGAGCGGGCCGTAGCCGGCGGGCACACGGAGGCGCACGGTCACGGTCTCGCCGAGGTCGGGTGCCAGGTTCGAGACGTACAGGGGCGAACCGTCGTGGTGCGGCATGAGGGTGGTCACGGGCGAGCCTTTCGAGACAAGGCGGCAGCGCCGCCGATGGAAGCGACGTGGTTGCACGGTCGCGCCGTGACAGAGCCCTCAGATTGTTGTTCAGTTGTGTTGTTGTTCAGTTGTGCGGGTCGATTATATTCCGGCCGTCGGGGCGCCGATGTGGATGGCGGCCACCCCGAGCGGCTCGAGGTCGAACACGACTCTCCCGTCGGCGACGGTGCGGGTCGCGCCCGTTATGACGTCGCGGTACTCCCCTGCAGGCAAGGACGTGGGGATCGTGACCGTCGCGGGCTCCGCTCCGACATTGACCGCCACGACACCGCGGCCCTCGCGCTCGAAGCCGTACGCGTCGCCCTCGTCGACGCCTGCGAGCCTTGGAGCGTCGCCGGCGAACGCGCGGAACTCGAGCATGCCGACGATCGCGGTCCACGCGTGGACGCACGTACGGTCCCCGTCGTCGTAATCCTCGACGGGACCGGACACGCCGGCGCAGCTCGCGCCGAGCACACGGCCGTCGGCGTCGGTCGGCGCCCCCGCGTCGCGGTCGCTGTACGCGTACCCGGAGTACACGACCGGCGTGCCGTAGTCGTCGGCGAGCATGAGCGCGTTCGCGATGACGTAGAGCGGGCCGTCGCGATAGGTCACGTCGGCTTCGCCGCGCTCGGTGTCGTGGTTGTCGACGAACACGATCGCGCCGCCGGCGGGCACGTGCAGAGGCCGGTCGCCCTCGAGCTCGGGATCGCTGAAGACGCCGCTCTCGAGCGGCGGCGCGAGATCGCGCGCGTACGTGAACTCGAAGACCTCGCCGAACTCCGCGTACTCCTCCGGCACGATCGGCTCCCCGCCGCCGCGGATGACCTCGCTCACGATGCGCGTGTCCTCGGGGAGCGCTCCGACGATCGCCTCGACGTCCTCGGCGGTCATGTGCTTCGCGGCGTCGATGCGGAACCCCGCGACACCGAGCGACAGCAGGTCTTCGAGGTAGGCGACGATCGTGCCGCGGACCGTCTCACTCGACGTGTCGAGGTCGGCGAGGTTCACGAGCTCGCACGTCTGCACCTGCTCGCGGGAGTCGTAATCCTGAATGTCGTCGTTCGACGTGAGGCCGCAGCGATGGAAGTCGCCGGCGGTGTACAGGCCGGGGTACTCGTAGTGCTCGTACGGCGTGCCCGCCCATCCCGCGCCGGGCGCGTCCTGGCCCGTCATGTGGTTGATGACGGCATCCGCGATCACGTCGACGCCGGCTGCGTCGCACCGCGCGACCATGTCGGCGAACTCGTCGCGCGTGCCCAGGCGCGTCTCGAGCTCGTAGCTCACGGGTTGGTACGAGGCCCACCACTCGTCGCGCGCGATGTGCTCGTTCGGCGGAGACGTCAGCACCCACGCGAAGCCGTTCGGGCCGAGGGTCGTCTCGCACTCCTCGGCGATCGACGTCCACGGCAGCTGGAAGAGCTGCACACCGACGTCGGGCGCTGCCGACTCAGGCGTCGACGGCGTGGCACTGCACCCGGCGAGCCCGAGCGCGAGCGCGACGACGGATGCGCCCGCGAGGCGCGCCGGGCGAGGCATCCGCTATTTCACGCTTCCGGCCGTCAGCCCGCCGACGATGTACCGCTGCAGCGCGAGGAACAGCGCGACCGGAAGGATCGCCGCGAGCACCGCGCCCGCCGCGAAGATGCTCCAGTTCTTCGAGAACTCGTCCGACACGAACTTGTACAGGCCGACTGCGAGCGTCTGCTTCTCGGGGTCGATGAGGATGACGCTCGCGAGCATGAACTCGCTCGCCGTCCCGATGAACGACAGCAGACCCACGACCGCGAGGATCGGGGCGACCAATCGCAGGATGATCGTGAAGAAGATGCGCGCGTGGCCGGCACCGTCGATCTTCGCGGCCTCGTCGATCGACGACGGCACGGTGTTGAAGAAGCCGTACATGAGGTACGTGTTCACTCCGAGCGCGCCGCCGAGGTACACCATGATCAGGCCGATCTGGGTGTTGAGGCCGAGCGCCGGGAAGATGTCGCCGATCGCCACCATGAGGAGGAAGATCGCGACCGCGGCGAGCATCTGCGGGAACATCTGCACGACGAGCAGGGTCGTCAGGCCGAAGCGGCGTCCTGTGAAGCGCATGCGCGAGAACGAGTACGCCGCGAGCGCGCCGAGGATCACCGTGCCGGCCGCGGTGATGAGGCCGATCACGAGGGTGTTGATGAACCAGGCCCCATACGGATGCCGCGGGCTGTTGAACAGGTCGGCGTAGCTCTCGAAGTTGAAGTTCGAGAACAGCGCGTTCGCGGTGAGCAGCGTGCCGCCGGGGTTGAGCGACGCCGAGAAGATGTAGAGCAGCGGGAAGATCGCGAAGATCGCGACGCCGATGCCCACGAGGTGGCGCCAGCCGGTCTCGCGGAAGTATCGCTTGAAGGTGCGGCGGGGCAGCTTGCCCTCGCCGCGGACGCCGCCGCCCGTGGCCGTCGACGGGGTCGCGGTCGTGAGCTCGTCGTCGGCCGCCGCGACGGTGTCGAGCAGACTGCGCGCTGCGGGGGCTCCGGGCTTGAGATCGCTCATGTCAGACCAGCTCCTCCAGGGCCTTGGTGCGCCGGAAGGCGATCACCGAGATCGTGCCCACCAGCAGGAAGATGATGATCGAGAAGGCGCTCGCCAGGCCGTAGTCGGCGGTCGAGCCGACGAACGCGACCTTGTAGACCATCGAGATGAGGATGTCGGTCGCGCCGACGTTCACGCCAGCGCTCACATCGCGCGGGCCACCACCGGTCAGCATGTAGATCAGCACGAAGTTGTTGAAGTTGTACGCGAACGAGGCGATCAGCAGCGGAGCGACTGCGACGAACAGCAGCGGCAGCTTGATGTTGCGGAAGACCTGCCACGCCGACGCGCCGTCGACGCGCGCGGCCTCCTGCAGCTCGTCGGGGATCGCCTGCAGAGCGCCCGTGCAGATGAGGAACATGTACGGGAAGCCGAGCCACAGGTTGACGAGCAGGATGCTGAACTTGGCGAGCCACTCGTTGGTGAGCCACGGGATGTCGGCACCGCCGAAGAGGACGACGTTGATGAAGCCGAACTCCTGGTTCATCATGCCCGCCCACACGAGCGCCGACAGGAAGCCCGGGAACGCGTACGGGAGGATCATGATCACGCGGTAGTACCGCTTGGACTTCATGCGCGGATCGTTGAAGACGATGGCGAGGAAGAGCCCCGCGGCGAAGCACAGGAACACCGACAGGAACGCGAACACGAAGGTCCAGGTCAGGACCGAGAAGAACGGCGCGCGGATCGACTCCTCGGTGAATGCCCGGGTGAAGTTGTCGAAGCCGACGAAGATCTGCCAGCCGGGCAGCAGCTCGGTGCCGTCGGGGGCGGTGAACGCGCCCGTGCCGTTGTCGGAGTAGACGACACCCGTGCGCGTATCGGTCATCGTGTCGGCGGCCTCGTCGTAGACGAGCTTCGACACGTACGCGTACGCGACCGATCCGTCGGGCGTGCGCAGCGCGCCGTCGTTGGGATCGTCGCTGATGGGCACCGACATGTCCGCGATGCGCTGCTGGTCGGCGACGATCTGCGCGAACGAAAGCGTGTTGTAGCCGGGGACGCCGACAGCCTTGCCGCCGTCCATCTCGGCGTTGTCGACCGGCTCGAGAGGGCGCTCCTCACCGCCGAGGCGGACGTCGCCGTCGGGATCTGTGACGAGGAACGACAGCTCACCCAGCTGCTCGACGATCGTCAGCTCGTAGGCCGGCGAGTCGGGTACGCGCTCCTGCGCCGACAGCATGAGCGCGTTGATCGCGCTCTCCTTCGTGCTGTTGTGGCCCGTGCCGTAGTTGGTGAACGCGACGTAGCCGGTGTAGCCCGCCGCGAAGATCTGGAAGACGAACAGGAAGATGAGACCGGGGATGAGGTACTTCGCGGGCAGATGGCCGCGGCTGAAGTAGATCCAGTTCGCGAACGCGGTGACGGCGAGCACGACGCCCGCGATGACCCACTGGTCGCTCTGGACGAGCACGAGGATCGCATAGAGCGCCATCGCGTCGATGATGCCGAGCGCGATGACCTTGAACAGGAGGACCTTCCATCCGCCCGACGCGGCTTCCGCGATGCGAGCGGCCCGGCGGGCCCGCTTGGTGGGTCTCGGCGCTTCGGCCGTGTCTGGTTCTTCGATGGTCGGCGTCGTCATCGCATGTTCCTCGGTCGCGTGCTGTGACGGATGCGGGGCGGCAGCCTTGCGGATGCCGCCCCGCACCGGCGTCGATTACTCGATGGCCGCCTGGATGTCAGAGGCCATCTTGTTCCACAGCTCGACCGGGTCGCCACCCTGGCCGTTGATGATCGCAGCCTGGGTCACGCCCCAGAACTGCCACACCGAGCCCATCTCGGGGATCGAAGGCATCGGCACGGCGTTCGCGCCGACCTCGCCGAAGCCCGCCGTGATCGGGTCGGAGCCGACAGCGGCCTCGAACGCCGACGTCAGGGCCGGGGCACGACCGCCGACCTCGTAGAGGGCCGTCTGGACATCTTCGCTGCCGATGTAGTTGATGAGGAACTCGTTCGCGGCGAGACGGTTCTCGCTCTCTGCGCTCAGGAAGAAGCCCTGCACACCGGCGAACGGCTGCGCGTCCTGGCCACCGGCCGACGGGATCGGGTCGACGGCGATGTTCAGGCCGGCCTCCTCGGCCGCGGGGACGTTCCACGGGCCGGTCAGGAAGAACGGCGCCTTGCCCGCGACGAAGTTCTCACGCGCGAGGTCGCCCGTGATGTTCGTGTTGAAGACGCCGGCGCCGGTCGCGCCCTGCGAGGCGAGCCACGTCGCGAACTCCTGGCCGCCGGCGTTGCCGATCTGCAGGTCGGCGGGGTCGTACGCGCCGTCCGCGTCGGTGCCGAAGACGGGAGCGCCGAAGGACGTCTGGAACGGGTACAGGTGGTACGGGTCGGATGCCTCGGGGTCGAGACCGACGAGGAACGTGTACTCGGTGCCGGCGGCCGCGCCCTTGGCGATCATGTCGTCGTAGCTGGTCGGAGCCTCGGCGACGAGGTCGGTGTTGCGCAGCAGGCCGATGTTCTCGATCGCGTACGGCACGCCGTAGGTCTGGCCCTCGTAGCTCCATGCGTCGATGGCGACCTGCTCGAAGTCGCCCGCCTTGTCACCGAGCTCGACCGGCGCGACGACGCCGTTGGTGACGAGGACGCCAAGCCAGTCGTGCGCGCCGACAGCGATGTCAGGACCCTCGCCGGTCGGAACCTGCTGCACGAACTGGTCGCGGATCTCGCCGAACTCCTTCTGGACGAGCTTGACCTCGACGCCGGTGTCGGCAGTGAAGTCCTTCGCCGCGTCCTCGAGGACGCCGGCGCGGTCGGCGTCGACCCAGACGGTGATCGATCCGGCCGACTCGGGGGCCTCGGTCTCGTTGCCGCCGCCGCCGCCCGCGCAGCCCGCCAGGACGACCGCGCTGCCGGCGATGATCGCCGCCAGGCCGATCGCGCCCTTCTTGTTCACCTTCATCGGTGTGTGCCTCTCTTGTCTGCGGAGACGAGATGGACGCGTCGGCGTCCACGTCGTCGCCCCTTGGTAATGCAAGCGCTTACAGTTTCACCGATGACGGCCCTTCGCGCAATCCCGAGATGGACCCGATATCATCCCGTGATCATTCGGCGTGACGTTTGGAAGCGCTTGCACGGGGCGTCGCGCATCCGTTTCGCCCATGCGGTGAGAGAGGCGCCGGATAGACTGCCGCGCATGGCTGATTCCTCTTTCGACATCGTCAGCAAGGTCGACCACCAGGAGGCCGACAACGCGCTCAACCAGGCCCGCAAAGAGGTCGAGCAGCGATACGACTTCCGGGGCACGGGCGCCTCGATCGAGTGGAGCGGCGAGCAGATCCTCATCAAGGCGAACAGCGACGAGCGCGCGAAGGCCGTGCTCGACGTGTTCCAGTCGAAGCTCATCAAGCGCGGCATCTCGCTCAAGAGCCTCGAGTCGGGCGAGCCGGTCGCGAGCGGCAAGGAGTTCCGCATCGTCTCGTCGCTGAAGGACGGCATCTCGTCCGAGAACGCGAAGAAGATCTCGAAGATCATCCGCGACGAAGGACCGAAGTCGGTGAAGTCGCAGATCCAAGGCGACGAGCTGCGCGTGCAGTCGAAGAGCCGCGATGACCTGCAGGAGGTCATCCGCATCCTGAAGGCCGCCGATCTCGACGTCGACCTGCAGTTCGTCAACTACCGCTGAACCTTCCCCCTATCGCCGCCTGGGCCCTCGGGAGTATTTTCCGGGGTACGGGTGACGAGGGAGGTTCGCCGCGTGCGCACCGGATGCGAGGGAGAACGGCCAGCGCCCGTCAGAAGGCGCCCTCGGCGATGGCCTGCCGTCGCGCTCGTGGCGTTCGCGCTCGTCCTCGGATCCGCGATGCCGGCCGTCGCAGTCCCCGCCCCCATAGCGATGCCGTCCGACCCGCGCGCCGAGTTCGTCGAGGGCAACGTGATGACCTGCGCGCAGCTCGGACTCGAAGGCTCAATCCGCCTCGGCGGGTCGCACGACGAGCCGGGCGCCGACGCGTACGTCTCCGTCACCACGCGCGAGCAGCGGTTCGTCGATGTCGCGATCACATCCGCGGGCGTCAGCGCGGGTGTCGTCATCGACGCCGTCGTCGTCAAAGGCGGCGACGGATTCAATCTGTACACCAACCCCGCCGTCCTCCCTCCCGCTCTTCTGCCACCGCAGGACTACGTCTCACCGCTCGTCGGGGCCGGCAACATCGCCCAGATCAGTCACTGGTTCGTCTGCTACCACTTCGACGCGCTCCCTACGGGTTCACTCCTCGTCGACAAGGACGTCATCCCTCCTCCGGGGCTTCCGGTGGACGCGCTTCCGATATCGTTCAGCGTCCTCGTGACGTGCGACGCTCCCGGGTTCGTACCGGTGGTGTTGACGTTCGGCCGGGCCGGTGGAGTGGCGCTCAGCGCAGACTCTGTGCTCATCGAGGATCTGCCGGTCGGCACCACCTGCACCATCGAGGAACAGGACACGGACGGCTTCCCCGCGGGAACAGTCGTGTCGTTCTCGCCCGACTCCACCGTGCAGATCGGTGACACGGAGGGTGTCGAGGTGGTCGTGACCAACGACTTCAGTGGCATCGCGATCCTCCAGGGGTCGCTCACGATCACGAAGGTCGTCGAGTCGACCCTGCCGCCCGCCGAGATCCCGGCCGAGTTCGTCGTGGAGTATGCGTGCCTCGACGGGGTTGAGGGCAGCGTCACGCTTCCGGAAACCGGCGGCACGTCCGCGCCGATCGTGACGACGGCCGGCACCTACTGCGCGATCGCCGAGGCAACCGCGTCGCTGCCTCCGGGATGGACGGTGATATATCAGTCGGGTGACCAGACATCCACGACCGACCTGATCGTGCACGTGTTCGACACGCCCGTGACCGTCACCGTCACGAACACCTCACCCTCTCCCCCGCCGTCGCCGAGCCCGAGCCCGACGGATCCGGGCGCTCCGGAGCTCGCGGAGTCAGGCGGCGAGACATCCGTCGCGTGGGGTGGTGTGGTCGGCGCGGCGCTGCTCTTCGGCTGCGGCATCGCGCTCGCCCGCGTCGGCACCCAGACGCGCGAGCGCCGGCGCTCGTAGGATTCCCGAGCGCCGGCCAGGGGCGCGAAGACGCACGTCTGTTCAGGTATCCGTTTATTCACGTATACATGTACTATCGGCGCCATGGCCACCGCAACCGTGACCCACACCGCCGCCCTCACGCGGTTGGGATACGCCCTCTCCGACGCCACGCGAACCGGGGTGCTCCTCGCGCTGCGCGACGGGCCGGCCTACCCGTCCGACCTCGCCGAGTCGCTGGGCGTGTCGCGACAGGTGATGTCGAATCAGCTCGCGTGCCTGCGCGGATGCGGGCTCGTCGACGTCGTTCCGGAAGGGCGACGGTCGTCGTATCGGCTCGCCGACGAGCACCTCGCGCCCGCTCTCGGCGAGCTGCTGCAGGTCGTGCTCTCGGTCGATCCGGAGTGCTGCACCGGCGAGAGCTGCCGCTGCGCATGACCGGAACGCTCACCGCGGAGCGGCGACAGGTTCTGCAGCGACGCATCCGCTGGATCGTCGCCGCGACGATCGGCTACAACGTCGTCGAAGCCGTCGTGGCGATCTCGGCCGGCGCGATCGCGTCGTCCGGCGCCCTCATCGCGTTCGGGCTCGACTCCACCATCGAAGTCCTCTCGGCCGCGGCGGTCGCGTGGCAATTCACGCGCCGCGATCCCGAGCGGTGGGAGAAGCCCACGCTCCGCGTCATCTCCGTCGCGTTCTTCGCCCTCGCGGCGTACGTCGTGGCGACATCGGTGGTCTCGCTCGCGACGCGGATCGAAGCGGCGCACAGCACCCTGGGCATCGTCATCACGGCGCTGAGCGTGGTCGTCATGCCGCTCCTCTCCTACGCCGAGCGTCGAGCGGGTCGCGAGCTCGGGTCGAAGACCGCCGTCGCCGACTCGATGCAGACTCTGATCTGCACATACCTCTCGGCCGCGGTGCTCCTCGGCCTCCTGCTCAACTCGTGGTTCGGGCTGTGGTGGGCCGACGCCGTCGCGGGCCTTGTCATCGCGGCGTTCGCCGTGCGCGAGGGCGTCGAGGCGTGGCGTGGCGACACGTGCGCGACGTCGGTCGGCATGATCCTCGAGGACGAGCACGAGGACGCAGCGGACTAGCCGATCCGACGACGCCGCCCCGCGATCATCCAGAGCACACCCGCGAGCACGGTCAGAGCCCCGATCGCGCCGACGCCCGCGAGACGGCTGCCGTCGACTCCGGTGGGCGGCAGGTGCCAGTCGAACCGGTTGTCGACGGCGACGGATGCCACGGAGCCGGTACCCACCGTCACGAGGGCGCGGGTCGGGGCATCCGGATCGGCCGGGGTGTACGTGATCGCGTCGGCACCCCCGTCGTCGGTCTCGGAGATCGTGCACTCGGCGCCCACGGGGAGGTCGTCGTACACGACCGGCGCGGACGTCGTGAGCTCGCGCACCGCGCCACCCGGAACCTCGATCGGTGCTCCGTCCCACGCGCACGAGGCCGTCACCTCGAACGAGTAGCCCACGTACTCGGCCGCGTCGCCGCCCGAGACCGTCTTGACGACCTCGATCTGCCCGACGTCGAAGGTGTTCGTGACGGTGATCGCGGTGTCGCCCTCGACGATCTCAATGACCTCGATCGGTTCGCCCGCAGCATCCGTGATCGTCGTCGATGTCGCCCCGCCCGTGTCGGTCTCCGTCAGCGTGCACTCGAGCCCGATGAGCAGCGGCTCGTACGTGTACGAGTAGCCGTTCGCCTCGCTCAGCAGCTGCTCGGCGCCACCGGGGATCGCCACCGACGCCCCGCCGTCGTCGATGCAGTCAAGCGCGACGGCGAAGGGTCCTGCGCCCCACAGGTCGGCGCCCGCACCGTCGATCGCCTTCGTGACGGTGAGGGCGCCCGCCTCGAACGTGTTGACCGCCTCGATCTCGATCGTCTGGTCGGTCGCGACCGTGAACTCGGTCGGCGTGATCTCGACCGTCGTGGCGCCACCGTCATCGGTCTCGCTCACGGTGCACGTCGCTCCGGAGGCGACATCGTCGACCTCGGTTTCGTACCCGTTGCCCTCGTCGAGCGTGAGGAAGCCTGCCCAGACAAGACGGATGCCGCTGCCGGTGTCGAGCGTGCACACGACGGCGAACACGAAGGGGCCGGCTCCGAAATCGGCGGCACCGGGACCGACCCGCTCCTTCGTGAGGCGGAACGAGCCGACGCCGAACGTGTTCGTCGCGAGCACCTGGACCTCGGTGTCCTCCTCGATCACGACGTCGACCGACGTGCCGTCGACAGGGGGCTCCGCCTGCCCGTCGACGGTCACCTGCATCGTGGTGCCCCCGGCGCCGAGATCGTCCGTCTCCTCGATCGTGCACGTCGCGTTGACGGGGATCCCCGCGAGCGCCCAGGACTGCTCCGGCGTGATCTCGGCGACCATCGGGTCATCGGGCCCGTAGCCGTCGGCGTACGCCGGCTGGCCGTTGAGCGTGCAGTCGACCGCGAAGGCGAACGGCCCGTACGGCACGGGGTTGCCGCTGTTGTCGACGGCATCCGTGTCGACCGCCTTGCTGATTCGCAGGTCGGCGACCTCGTAGATGTTCTCGACGGTGACGAGCCCGATCTCCTCCGTGTCGAGGCCGACCGTCGCGGTGCCGATGACCTGCTCCGTCTGGCCCCACTGGCCTTCGGTCGCGGTGCACTCCGCCCCGAGCGGGAGCCCGTCGATGACGACCGCCGGATCACCGGGGACGAGGTCGACTTCGGCCAGCCCCTCGATCGGCACGCCGTCGATCGTGCACACGGGTGTCACGGGGAACGAGTCGGGGGCGAATTCGGATGCCGGACCCGACACGATCTTCTGCAGCGCGATCGCCCCCGTGGGGTACGCGACACCCACGCGGCGGCCTTCCGTCGCGGGCACCACGACGGGTGTCGTCCCGCTCAGGGCGACCCCTCCGAGCGAGACGGTGTTGTACGCCGTCGGCTGCTCTACGTCGACGACCGCGTTCGGAGTCGTGCGCGTCTGGAACTGCAGCGTGAGCGAGTCACCGGGGTCGAAGAGGTCGACACCGGGGAAGTCGACCTCGAGTTTGAGGCTACGCACGAGCGCGGGGTCGACCGTGTCCTCGAGCGGCAGCCACGCGCCGGCGCACGGGGTGCCCACGGGGTTGAGGTCGGCCGTGCACGGTGTCGAGCTCGTCGAGTAGTACAGCGTGAGCACGGCGCCGGCGGGCGTGGTGGGCTCGACCACGAGCTCCGCGTTGCCGGCGTACGTCGGCTGCCACTGGCTGCCGCGCGGGAGGACGACGACGAGGCCCTGGTCTCCTGGTGTCGGGAGGTTGTCGATCGCCACGAGCTCGTTGATCGGCAGCGTGCCGGCGTTCGTGATCCGCACGCGCCACGTCTCGGTGTCCCCTGGGAGCGTGAGCGGCACGCACGGGAACCGGTAGAACTCGTCGGGCGTCGCCGTACCCTCGCACGAGTAGTTCGCGTCATCGCTGCGCACGTTCGGGATGCCGGCGAGGTTCGGCGGGTTGTCGGCGCGCACCGACTTCACGGTGCTCAGCGCCGGCACCGCGAGCGGCTGAACGGTGGCCGTGTCGGAGCACAGTCCCGTCGCCGGGTCGTACTCGGGCACGCACTCGTCGAGGGGCTCGGCCACGTCGATGAGCGCGGTGTTCGTCACCGAGTCGTCCGGGGTGAGCCCAGGTCGCAGCATCATCCGCAGCGTGATCGTGTAGGTCTGCCCGGGTTCCAGCACGCTCCCCGCGGGCATCGTGAAGACGATGCTCGTGCCCAGATCCTGCACGTCGACCTCATCGGGGTCGGTCGGCAGCGGGTCGCCTGCCGGCGGTGTCGGCGCGGCGCCCGTGAGCGTGAACGACCAGGGCGGCACGCTGGGGTCCCGGTCGGGGTGGAACACGAGCTGCGGCTCGCCGGTCGCGGTGAGCGGGAGCTCGTCGATGAAGACGATCTCGGTGAGCGCGCGCTCACCCGTGTTCGTGTAGGCGAGCGTGAACGGGATCTCGACGCCCGGCTGCACGTCACCGGTCGGCGACTTCACGACATTGACGGATGCCTCGAGGTGCAGGTTCCGGTACTCGGCATCCGCCATCTGCTCGTCGGTCAGCCACACGCCCGGAGCGATCTCCGCCGACCGGCCCTCGACGGTCATGGTGTCGAAGAAGATGCCGGCCTCCTGCTCGCCCGGCGCGGGCACCTGGTCGCTGCGAGTGGTGGGCGTGGGCTCACCGGTGCGCAGGTCGACGCGCCGCTCGACGAGGAACGGGACGTTCACGATCGGGTTCACGGGGTTCAGCCACCCGAGCTCGTTGCTCGACCAGAACTGGAAGCTCAGCCCGTGGAGGGTGCTCGGAGCTGATTCGAGGAACGCCCTCGCCGCGTCGATCGACAGGTCGCCGAGCCGCGGCATGCAGGTCCACTCGCCGCCGACATCGCCGGCGATGACGGTCGCGTCGGTGAACGTGCCACCGTCGAGATAGCAGACCCGCACCTGCGCGACGGGGGTGGGAAGAGTCCACGCCGGGTCGGGCCCCACGAAGTCGACCGCGTTCCAGAACGTCGGGTCGTCGTCCGTCATGATCATCGTCTGCGGACGGGCCGAGCCTCCGGGCTGACCCGTGAGGGTGACGGTGACGGGTGAGAAGTCGTCCTCCTTCTGCTGCGCGGGTGAGATCGACTTCGCGGCCGACACCGAGAACGACGGCTCCTCCAGCGCGATCGTCGCGGCGCCCTCGTCGCACGCCCACCGCGCGTCGATGGGCGGCGGGCACGTCGTGAAGGGGTCGACGTCGGCGACGACGCCCTGGGCGGCGTTGGCGATCGGCGAGTCCGCCGGCGAGACCCGCTCCATCGTGCCGCGCCAGAAGGGGCGCAGTCGCACGTCGAATTCGACCACGCCGGCGGCGTTCGCGTCGATGCGTCCGGTGTACGTCACCTGCACGCCGGACACTTCGCACGGGATCGTGGCGGGGACGAGCGCGAGCGCCTCGTCGCGCGTGAACTCGACGGCGTCGCCGCCGACGCAGAAGAGCGTCACGACGGTGTCGGTCGCGCCGGCCGGCACGTCGATGCGCGAGAAGTTGTTGAAGGTGAAGGCCTGGAACGGATCCTCGCGGCGGTCGGTCACCGACCCGGGCGCCGTGTCGGTGATCTGCAGCATGTCGACCCTGGCGGGGGTCGTGTTGCGAGTCGTGACGGTGATCCGGCTCAGCGGATACTGGCTGGCCGGAATGCTCGGGTCGGTCGGCACGGCGAGGGGTCCGCCGTTCCAGTTCTTGTCGGTCGTCGTCGTGATCGGGACGTCGACGATGATCACGTCGTCCTGGTCGTTCGCCGACAGGGGGTCGCTCCCGTCGGCGAAGAACCCCGAGGCGCTGACCGTGTTGCGCACGACGCCGTCGGTCGGCAGGTTGTAGAGCTCGTCGCCGAGCACGGCGGTGCCGTCGCTGCGGCGCGTGTCGCGCACCTGCCACACGAGCGTGATCGGGCGGTCGTTCGCGAACGATCGAGCGACGCCCGATCCGACGGGCGGTGCCGTCGGATCGCCTTCGGATGCCGCCTCACGGTCAGGGCTCTCGACGAATGTCAGTCGCACGGCGGTCGTCGAGGCGCGCTCGGCCGCGGTGAGGTTCATGCCCGGGAACTGCCCGATGCACAGCGGCTCGCACGGGTTGTTCGTCGCGGGCACCCACGTCGTTCCGTTGTAGAGTTCGACCGCCTGCACGGCGTCGTACGCGATGAGCGGATCGGTCGCCGTGGTGATGGGCTCGATGCGCGTGAGATCGAACGCGTTGTAGATCGACGCCGTGATGTCGGTGGTCTCGCGCGACGCGATGTCGGTGATCTCGACGCGCTCGAGGCCAGAGAAGCCGCCCGTCGACCACGTCAGCGTCGAGGGGATGGTGTCGCCCGAGCGCGCGATGACGGACTTGATGCCGCCGGAGCTCGAGGTTCCGAAGGACTTGTCGATGATGTCCGCGCTGCCGGGATCGGGTGGGATGAGCTCGAGCTCGGGGCACTCGTCGGGCGGCATCACGGCCTGCCCGTCGGGCACGGCGGGGTTCGCGCTCGAAGCATCCGTCTGCGCACAGTTCGGGACGAACGTGGGCTCGGTCGTGCTGAACGGAGGCGCGCCGATGTACCGGCCGTCGGCGCGCAGCGACGACGTGAAGTTCGGCGCGAAGTCGGTGCCCGGCGCGAAGCCGCCCGCGTCACCTGTGTAGTCGTAGACGAAGCGGACTCCGCCGGCGACGTCGCCGATGTCGGCGGGCACCTGCTGCGAGTAGATCGTGGGCCCGTCGATCGGGCCGGCGAGCATCTCCCATGTGCCGGTGGTCGTGTCGTAGTACTCGATCGTCAGCGTCGAGTCGGCCGGGACGGGCGTCTGCGTGATCGCGGTGAGGTCGAACGCGTTCCACCAGGCGTCGCCTTCGACGGGATCCTGCGGGTCCTGGATCACGACCTGCTGCGCGCGCCCGGTCGTGCCGGTCGGGTCGTCGGGCGGCGACGGCCGCTCGGTGAGCCCGCCCTCGAGCGACACCGTCACGACCTGGCCCGGGGCCGCCAGGATCGGCGACGGCCGGACCTGCTTCGAGATATACGGCTCGATCACCTCGTCGTAGATGTAGAGATCGTCGGATGCCTCGGCGGTGCCGGTCACGCCCGCGTTCTCACCCTCGACCCCGACGACGTTGGGAACGGTGAGCGGGAGTCCCGCGAGATCGGGATCCGTCTCGACCGCGAAGGGCGCCGACGTCTCAGCACCCGGCACGATGTCGCCCGTGAAGACGAGCTGGAACGACGTCACATCGGCGGGGTCGACACCGTCGGGGAGCGCCGGCGTCGTGTTGTCGGCGAAGGGCACGGTCGCCGTGGTGCCGTCCGACAGCGTGTAGACGACCTCGCCGGACGCGGCGCCCGCCGGCCACGCCACCGGGCCGGTGAAACCGCCGAACGTGTAGGCATCGGGGAACGAGCCCGTCGCAGGCTCGGAGATCGTGAGCGACTCGATCGGGATCGTCGAAGCGTTGGTGCCGCCGATCGTCACCGTCGTCGGCTCCCCCGCGACGACGAGGTTCGGATCGAACGCCTTGGCGGCGGTCACCGTCACGGCGTTCTGCCTGAGGGTGAAGGTCGCGTCCGCTTCGCCGGTCGCGGTCTGTCCGTCGAGCGCGACGGTGGAGAGCACGTCGTTGGCGACGGCTGTGCCGTCCGGGGCGGATGCCGCGGCATCCGTCACCGTCAGGTCGAGCGCGACGGAACCTGTCGCGCCCGCGGGAATCGCGCCGTTGAACGTGACGCGCGTGCCTTTCACTTCGTCGGGCGTGACGCCCGCGGGCAGCGTTCCGCCCGGGGCGGCGACCCACGCGCCGTCGACGTAGACCTCGTACGTGGTCAGTGCGGGATCGGCGCCGGCCGGCGGCGTGACGGTGCCGAACCCCGCGAACGCGAGCGAGTCGAAGGGGTTGGGGGCGGCATCCGGATCGACCGGATCCTGGATCGTGAGCGATCCGACCGTCGCGTTCGAGGTGTTCGCGGCGCCCAGCGCCGCCGACACGGGCGTGCCCGGGGTCGCGACGGCTTCGGTCGGCGTGAACGCCTTGGTCGCCGTCGTCGCGAGCGCGAGCGGGATGACAGGGGTGACGGCGACGGCCGCGTCCTCGTCCGCGAAGTTGACGCCCTCGATCGTCGCCTCGTTGACGACCGGGATGTCCGAGACGTCATATGAGGCGTCGGCGGGCAGCATCGCGGTGATCTCGACCACTCCCGTCGTCGCGTCGAGGATGCCGACCGTGCCGTCGCCGAGCGGGGTCGTCCACGTGACCGTGACCGAGTTGCCCTCGATGACCGGCTCGGCAGCGGTGTTGACACCTCCACCGACGACCGCGTCGACCACGACGAACGGCGCCGGGATCACGTCGTTCAGCACGGCTCCGCGACATCCGAGGTCGGTGATCGCGGAGCAACCGACGGTGAGCGTGTAGGTGAAGGTCTCGCCCGGCGCCACCTCGGTGGCCGACGCGATCTTGTCGAGCTGGGCCAACGCGGAGATGGCGCCGGGTTCAGGGTCGGGCAGAATCGGTGCGGCCGCCGCAGCGGGCGCGATGAGCGCGGATGCTGCGACCGCCACGACGGCGAGGGTGGCGGCGAGCCGGGAATGTGTCTTCGAGAGCATCTGTCCCCTCTACAGAGTCTCAGCCGATAGGGGTTCCGGGGCACACACTATCGGTCGAAAGTTGCGAAGGGACACCCCCGAGCGAGTCACCCCAAGCCGCTCACCCCCGTCGCGATGAGGCTCACGCCGACCGCGATGAGCGAGAGCGCGAGCACGACGACGCCCGCCCAGAGCAGGGCGATCAACCGGCCCGGGCGCTTCGGATCCTGACCCAGCACCGAGAGGAAGAACCCCGCAGGGATGAGGATCGCGGCGGCCAGCACGCCGACCGCGGACCACAGCCACGGGCCGGTCACGCCGGCTGCGGAGAGCAGCAGCGCAGACACGAGACCGAGGATCACGAGCACGCCCGCGTGGGCGTGACCCGCGCGGAAGAACGTCTTCTGCAGGCCGTTGAACGGCAGGCCGTGGGATGCGATCCGCAGCAGGAACGTGCCGCCGGACATGATGCCGATGACCGTGAGCACCGTCGCGCCGAGGACGATCGTGAGTATGGGATCCATGGCGACTCCTTCGGTCGGGATGAATTGGATAGTTTGGCTATCCAGTATTAGATACCTAAACTATCTATATGTCCAGTCCATTCCCGCGGCCCCCCTATCACCGGACGCGTCCGTGAGGATCTCCGAGCTCTCGAAGCGCAGCGGCGTGCCCGTCGCGACGCTGAAGTTCTACATCCGTGAGGGCATGCTCCCGCGGGGCGAGGCTGTGTCCGCGACGAACGCGGAGTACGGGGAGGACCATCTCGCTCGCGTCCGGCTCATTGCGGCGCTTTCCGACGTGCGAGGACTGCCGCTGTCACGTGTGCGCGAGATCCTCGCGCTCATCGACGAGCCCGCCTCCGACCCGGTGGACACGCTCGGCCGCGCGGTCGGCGCACTCCCGCCCTACGTCGAGGAGGCCGACGATTACCCACGCGCGCGCGAGGCGATCGAGCGGGCCGGGCTGACGTACGAACCGCGGTTCGCCGCCGTGCCGCAGCTCGAGTCGGCGATTCGCGCGATCGAGGACGCGGGGCTGCGGTGGGATCCGGCGGTGCTGCGACGCTACGCCGACGCGATGCGCGAGGTCGCACGCGAAGAGGTCGCCCCCATCGGAGACATGACCGTGACGGATGCGGTCGTGTACGCGGTGCTCGGCACCGCGCTGTACGAGCCGGTGATGCTCGCGCTGCGGCGGCTCGCGCACCACCACCTGCTCGTGAGCGGCAAGGTGCCGCCGCCCGAAGCCTAGATCTTCTCGATCGGCGCGACCTTGATGAGCAGCTTCTTCGCGCCGGCGGTGTCGAACCGCACGTGGGCGACGCGCTTCGCGCCCTCGCCCGTCACGAGATCGACGCGGCCTTCGCCGAAGTCGTCGTGGCGGATGCGGTCGCCGGGAGCGAGCTCGAGGTCGCCGTTGTCGCGCACCTTCGCCGGGATGCGGTTCGCGAACTTCTCGATCGACCCGTTCGGCTGCCGCCGCGCGAGCGGCACGAGGTCGTCGCCGTAGCGCTTGCCCGGCGTCGAGCCGCCGAACCCGCCGCGGCGCGCGTTGAGCGCCCGCGACTGTGAGCCTCCGCGAGAGTTGACGTCGCCCGGCGACTGGCGCCAGTGCAGCAGCTCGTGCGGGATCTCCTGCAGGAAGCGGCTCGGCATCGCGACCGATACCTCGCCGAACTGCGCCCGGGTCATCGCGAGCGAGAGGTACAGACGCTTGCGCGCGCGGGTGATGCCCACGTAGAAGAGGCGCCGCTCCTCCTGCGGGCCGCCCGGCTCCCCCGCCGAGATGCGGTGCGGGATCAGATCCTCCTCGACGCCGGTGACGAACACCGCATCGTACTCGAGGCCCTTCGCGGTGTGCAGCGTCATGAGCGACACCGAGCCCGACGCGTCTTCGAGGTCGTCGGCGTCGGACACGAGCGCAACCTCGGTCAGGAAGTCGAGGATCGTGCCCTCGGGGTTGTTGCGCGCGAACTCGCGCGTGACCGCGACGAGCTCGTCGAGGTTCTCGACGCGGGCCTCATCCTGCGGATCGCGGCTCGCGCGCAGCGCGTCGATGTAGCCGCTCTTGTTCAGCAGCAGCTGGAGTCCTTCGGTTACCGACGTCGGCGGTGCGATCTCGCCGGAGGGCGGAAGCATGATGTCGGATGCCTCGGCGAGCACCGCGTCGAGATGGGCGATCGCCGCCTGGATCTTCGGCCCGACGCCGAGCGCCGACGAGTTCGCGAGCGCGTCGCGGAACGTGATCTGCTCCTCGCGGGCGTACCGCGAGATCGCCTCGATCGTCACGTCGCCGATGCCGCGCCGCGGCTTGTTCACGATGCGGCGCAGCGCCATCTCGTCGGCGGGATTCGCGACCGCGATGAGGTACGCCAGCGCGTCCTTGATCTCGGCGCGCTCGTAGAACTTCGTGCCGCCCATGATCTTGTACGGCACCGCCGAGCGGATGAAGATCTCTTCCAGCGCACGCGACTGCGAGTTCGTGCGGTAGAAGACGGCCATCTGCCCGTACGCGACGCCCTCGCGTCGGAGGGTCTCGATCTCGTCGGCGACGAACTGCGCCTCGTCGTGCTGCGAGTAGCCGGTGAAGCCGACGATCTTCTCACCCGCGCCGACGTCGGTCCACAGCTTCTTGTCCTTGCGGTCGAAGTTGTTGCTGATCACCGCGTTCGCCGCGCTCAGGATGTTCTGTGTCGAGCGGTAGTTCTGCTCGAGGAGCACGACCTTCGCGCCCGGGTAGTCGCGTTCGAACTCCGTGATGTTGCGGATGTCCGCTCCGCGGAACGCGTAGATCGACTGGTCGGAATCACCGACGACCGTGAGGGACGCGGGCCCGGGGGCATCCGCTGCCGGCGCGTCGAAGATCATCATGCCGCCGGATGCCTCGAAGGGCTGCGCGTCGGACCCGACGGGCTTCGTGAGCTCGTTGATGAGCGCGTACTGCGCGTGGTTCGTGTCTTGGTACTCGTCGACGAGGATGTGGCGGAATCGCCGGCGGTAGACGTCGGCGACGTGCGGGAACGCGCGGAACAGGTAGACGGTCTGGGCGATGAGGTCGTCGAAGTCGAACGCGTTCGCGCGCTGCAGCTCGCGCTGATAGGCGCCGAACACCTCGACGAACACGCGCTCGACGGGGTCGTTCATGTTCGCCTGGCGCGCGTATGACTCGGCGTCGGCGAGCTCGTTCTTGAGCTTGGAGATCTTGCCCTGCACGGCGGCGGGCGTCAGGCCGAAGGCATCCGCCTCATGCTCTTTGACGAGCCGCTTGATGAGCGCGCGTGAGTCGCCCGAGTCGTAGATCGTGAACGAGCTCGTGAAGCCGAATTGCTGGGCCTCGCGCCGCAGGATGCGGACGCACGCGGAGTGGAACGTCGAGATCCACATTCCGCGCGCGGAATCGCCGACGAGGTGCTCGACGCGCTCGCGCATCTCGCCCGCGGCCTTGTTCGTGAACGTGATCGCGAGGATCTGGCTCGGCCACGCCTCTTTGTTGCGAAGCAGGCTCGCGATGCGGTGCGTGAGCACGCGCGTCTTGCCCGATCCCGCGCCCGCGACGATGAGCAGCGCCGGACCGCGGTAGACGACCGCCTCACGCTGCTGCGGATTGAGGCCGGCGAGCAGGTCTTCGTCGGCGCGCGCCGCGCCAGGGCGAGGCCCTGAGCCCCCGCCGACGATGATGGGTGTGACGGCGTCGGTCATGGCCCCTCAAGTCTAGTTCGCGCCCACCGACACGGCCCCCGTGAGGTCGCGCTGACTGCGACAATCGACTCGTGCGCACCGTCCTGAACGTCATCTGGCTCGTCCTGTCCGGGTTCTGGCTGTTCCTCGCCTACATCGCGGCGGGCATCCTGCTCTGCGTCCTCATCGTGACGATCCCGTGGGGCATCGCGTCGTTCCGCATCGCGACGTACGCCCTATGGCCGTTCGGGCGGACGATCGTCGAGAAGCAGAACTCCGGCGTGTGGGCGTTCCTGGGGAACGTCATCTGGGTGATCCTCGCGGGCTGGTGGCTCGCGCTCGCCCACATCGTCTCGGGCATCGCGTTGTGCATCACGATCATCGGCATCCCGCTCGGTATCGCCGACTTCAAGATGGTGCCGATCTCGATCATGCCGCTCGGCAAGGACATCGTCTCGACGCGCCAGGGCGAATTCGACGATGCCCTCGCCAAGCGTGGGGTGTGATCAGTCGGTGAGGCGGCTGCAGCCCTCGTCGCCGTCGCCGACGCAGAGCACGAGCGACGCGGGGTCGACGAGCTCCTCGGGGACCTGGTAGCTCCACACGAAGGTGTACGACCGGTTCGGCACCAGCTCGATGTCGACGTTCTGGCGCGCCTCTCCCTCGGCCGAGAAGGAGTCGTCGGCGGTCGAGCGGACCACCGGCGCGACATCCGCGGCCGTAACGCCCTCTTCGGTCACCCACTGGGCGACGTTCGCGGTCACCCACTGGTTGCCCTCGTCGGCCTCGCCGATCGTCTCGTCGGGGACGGCGCCGCTCCACACCTCGAGCAGAACCCCGTCGGCGCCGACCCGCTCGCCGACGGCCGCAGGATCCGCCACCGTGGACTCGACGATGGCGAGATCCGATGCGGAGGTCGTCTCCGACGGTTTCGACCCGGATGCGCAGCCGGCCAGGAGCAGACCGGACACGGCGAGGACGGACAGGATGGCAGTGCTGCGCGAGCGCATGACGAACACCTCTTCGATTGGGGCTGGGGAAACCTCCAGGTTACTCCTCGCCCACCTGGCGGACGCCACGACGGGACATCCGCAGGCTCAGCACCACCCCCACGCCGAGCACGACCGCCCCGACCGCCGCAGCCCACCACGGCGTCGACTCGGGGATCTCGAGGAACGTCGTGATGCCGAGGATGCGCGCCATGCCCCACGGCAGCAGGCCCATCTCGTCGTTCCACACGGTCAGCGCTCTCTCGAGGCCCACGATCGCGACCGCGAAGGACGTGACCGCGAGCGCGGCGCCGACGCCGGCGACCACGAACCCGGTCGCGCGGCGCGCCCCGACCTGCATCGAGATCGCCCATCCGGCCGCGATGAACGCCCACACGAAGAGGGCGAACGCGAGCGCGATGTAGACGACGCGCGCGATGGGCTCGGTCCAGAACGCGAACCAGTACCCTCCGGGACCGGTGAACGACAGCGCGAAGAGCGTGAGGATGCACCGGATCACGACGACGCCCCCCACGGCCGCGATGGCCGGGTAGGGCGAACGGCTGCCGACGCACACGCGCACCACGAGAAGGAAGACAAGCCACGCCCCGAACACGATCGCGAGGTGCGTCCAGGAGAGGAGCGAGGTCTGCAGCGCTCGTGTTGCGACGAGCAGTCCCCCGGGGATGATCAGCAGAAGCCAGCGGTCGAGCTCGAGCATGCCGAGCGTCGATTCGCGCGCTCGCCACGGCCGCGTCGACGCGATCCAGGCTGCGCGGGCCGCTGCCGCCCCGGGGCGCCGGACGAGCCGCGTGCGGGCGGAGAGCATTCCGATGATGAGCCACGCGAGGGCGAGGACGAGCAGGATCCGCGCGCCCCACGCCACGAGCAGGTCGCGGTCGGCGCGGTCGATGCCGAGCTGCGCGGCGGTGAGATTCCACGCGGGGTGGTCGACATCGCCCTCATACGCCTCGACGTGCGCGTCGGCCCGGGCGACGTAGTCGTCGCGGGCGTTCTGCCAGCGGTGGTATGCCTCTGACGAGCCGGTGTCATGCCACTCGCCCTTCGCGAGGAACATCTCGCGGTACGCGCCGAGCATGCCGAGGGTGTCGATCTCATAGTCGATCGTGTCGAGGAAGGCGCCGCGAAGCTCGGGGTCGCGCCAGGTCGTGGCATCCGTCTGTTCTATGTCGTCGCGCATCTGCTCGGCCGCTCCGAGGGCGACCCGGCCGCCTTCGACCGCCTCGTCGATGCGGTCGGGTCCGATGATCGCGTAGATCACGTCGAGGGTGGCGGAGTCTCCGGTGAGGATGTCCCACTCGAACAGCCACATCTGCGGCGGGGGCTCGAGACCGAGCGCCGACACGCGCGATTCGGCGAAAGGTGCGAGGTAGAGGCCTTGCTCGATCGCGGTGCGCGAGCGCGCCATCGCCTGTGCGATCGCCTGGACGGTGGCGGAGTCATCCGAGAACCACTCGCGAGCCCAGTCGGCGGTCACCTGCGGGAGGTCCGCGTCGGGGTCGCGCGCGAGCGCCGCGGCCTGCCGGGCGTTGTGCTCGTACAGCTGCCAGAAGCCGGACTTCAGGTAGAGCGACATGGGGCCGGCGCGCCACGGGCCGCCGTCCTGCGTCCACGTCCAGATGCCCTCGATGTTCGGGTTCGCCGCGAGGACCTCGTTCAGTGCCCACTGGAACTCGGGTCCGAGGTCGTTCGGGAACGCGCCGAACGCCTCGAACTCGCGCCGGCTCTGGAACTCGACGATGCGCCGGTGATCGCCTGTCGCGAGGGTCTCGTTGAGCGGCAGCCAGCTGTAGAAGTCGCCGGCGGTGTACTTCGTCGACACGATCAGCGCATCGGAGTCGATGCCGCCCAGCACGGCCTCATACGACTCGGGGTCGATGTGCATGTCGCCGACGTCGCCGATCCCGACGCTCCACGTTCGGAAGATCACGTCGGTGCCGGATGACTCTGCCTGGGCCGTGAGCACGTCGAGCATCGCGCGGACGGCGTCAACGCTGCGCACCGTGAGCGCGGAGTAGTAGTCCCACCCCGGGGTGTCGTAGATGTCGCCGGCCTCGCCGATGCGGATGACGACGCCGTCGAGCGCGGGCTGGTCTTCGTAAAGCTCGTCGAGGGCGTCGGCGTACACCTGCCAGAGCTCGAGGTTCTCGGTGTCGGCCCCGCCGAACCGCTTGGTGAGGTAGTCGTCGAGGGCCGGCGTCAGCGCGAGCATGTCGGTGCGCAGGAAGACGTCGACACCGAGCTCGGCGGCGCGGTCCCAGAACGGGCCGAACGCCTCGCGCAGCGCGGCGGCGCGGGCGATGTGCGGGTCATCGTCGGGGTAGACGGGGCCGTCGGGGGCATCCGCGAAATCGACGTACTCGATGAAACCGGGCCATGCGACGGCGTTGTAGCCCTGGGCCACCGAAGTGCGCAGGAACGCGTCCCAGTCGTCGAATGCGTCGTCGAGTGCGTCTTCGTCGATGTAGGGGGCATCGGCGAGATACACGTCCCGGAAGGCCTCGGAGACGTGCGAGTAGTTGGTCCCGGGGCGCCATTCCTCGGGATCGGCGGTGACGCCCACGGCGCCGATGTCGACCATGCGGAACGGGAGCCGCGACGGCTCGTACGCGCCCTCGAGGTCTGTGAGCGCCCGCCCGGCGCGGATCTGCGCGGCGAGGTCGTACACGCCGCGCAGTCCGCCCGCCTCGGTCGGGGCGTCGATGCGGACGCCGGAGCCCTCGATCGTGAGCGTGTAGCCGTCGTTCTGCTCGTCTTGTGCGGTTCCGGCGGCGACAGCGAGGGTGAGCTGATCGGCGGCTGCGGAGGCGTCGGCCGTGGCATCCGTCAGTTCATCGATGGCCGCGTCGAATCGCGGGGTGGCCGGCGCGTCGATCGTCGTGAACGAGGGGGTGGGCACGGATGCCGCGACCGCCGCGATCCCGGGTTCGGCCGGGTGCATGCGGCCGGACTCCTGGACGCGGATGCCGAGCGCATCGCCCACAGCGACGCCGATGCCCGCTCCGAGGGCGACGAGGACGAGAACGGTGACGACGGCGGTGATCCCCCGTCGCACGGCCGTCGTCATTCGATTAGCCTACGGCGCCGCGTATGCCGCGATTGACACGCCGGAATGGCGCCGGCGCCCGATGAGTGGGTGTCGGTCAGCTGTTGTTCTGCTGCTTGTTCTGCTGCTTGCCCCGCTGCTTGCCCTGCTGCATGGCGGCCTTGTCTGCTTCGCGCGCAGCCTCTCGCGACGCCTTGTCTTCGGCGCGCTGCTCCGCGGCGGCCCGCTTGCCGGCTTCGCGATCTTGTGCAGCAGTCTGCTTCGCCGCTTCGCGTGCTGCGGCGGCCGCCTGCTTGTCGGCGTGCTCGGCGCGCTGCGTGTTGTCGTCGGGGGTCGGCTCGCGCCCGGCCTGCTTCTCGGGAGCGACGGCCGGGGCATCCGTCTCGTCGACGAGCACGAAGGGCTCGGAGTACGCGGGAGCGGGCCCGAGGTCTCCGGCGATGACCGGCGCACTCGGAGACGCAGCATCCGCGAGAATCGCCGCGCACACCATGAGGGCGGCGAGAGTCGCCGACGTGGCCAGTGCCGCTCGGCGCAGCCACGCGCCCTGGGGCGGGGTGACGAGAGGGCGGCGGCGCCTTGCCGGTGCGATGTGACGGCCGGCCGGCATCCGCGCGGTCTGGATCAGCGGTTCGGTCGGCGGTTCGGCTCGCGGTTGCGAGGACGTGGCCTGTGTGGGTTCCGTCGGGATCCCGGCGACGCGATCGACCACGTCGAGAGCCGTCGGGCGTGCCGCTGGGTCCATTGCCGTCATCGCCTCGAGGAGCGCGCGCCAGGGCGTCGGGATGCCATCGGGGATCGCGGGCGGCTCGAGGAGACGCGCGAGCACCGCTCCGATCCCGGACGTGTGGCCGAACGGGCGCTCACCGGTGAGTGCTTCGAGCAGGACGAGTCCGAGGGCGTAGATGTCGGATGCCGGGCTGCTCCCGTGGCCCCGCACCTGCTCCGGGGAGAGATACGCGGCGGTGCCGAGCACGACTCCCGGGGTCGTCACGGACTCGGCGCCGATGATCTGTGCGAGGCCGAAGTCGGCGAGCTTGACGTGGAAGTCGACTCCGGGATCGGATGCCGCGCCGAGCAGCACATTCGACGGCTTGACGTCACGGTGCAGGAGGCCCGCTTCGTGCACGGCGTGCAGGCCGGACGCGAGTTCCGAGGCGAGATGCGCGACTTCATCCGGGGTGAGCGGGCCATGCCGAAGGCGCTCCGCGAGAGTCGGGCCCGCGACGAATTCCATCACGAGGTACCGCTGCCGCTCCGGTTCGATGCGGGCGTCGAGGAGCGTCACAAGGGACGGGTGGTTCAGCATCGCGAGCGCGCTGACCTCGCTGCGGGCGCGGGAGGATGCGGCGAGCACGTCGGCATCCGACCTCATCATCTTGATCGCGACGGTCCGGCCCAGAAGAACGTCGTCGGCGCGGTAGACATGCGCCATGCCGCCTTCGCCGACGCGCTCGTGGAGCTGGTATCGGCCGTCCAGGAGGGCGAGGGTCGGTCTCTCATCGAGATGAGGGATCACCGCGGGTCCTCTCTACGGATCGGCGTACGTGGGATCGACGTACGTGTTGCGAGGTTGTGCGACGGTAGCCCGCGCAGCCTGGGCTGGCTCGGGGGTTGACAACCCGCGATCTGTGGAGTTTCGGGGCGGCTGCGAGGTGTGCGTCGCTGGAGACCCGAGGGCCGGGAATGGTAACTCTCGGCTCGCGTATGCGGAACCCCGGGCCAAGCCTCGTCATGCGGCATACGTTCTTTGGGCTGTGAAGGTGCGCTGTGGCCGCCCGCGACGGAACCGGTCACGCGCAGGAAGCCGAATGGAGAAGCGATCATGTCCACACCTTGGGACGCATGGAACTATCGGGAGTCCGTGGGACGCGCGGCGGGCTCGCGCAGCCTTGTCGGATACCACGTGCACGCCAGCGACGGCGACATCGGCAAGATCGACGAAGCCAGCGACGAGGCAGGCGCCAGTCGCCTGGTCGTCGACACCGGTCCGTGGATCTTCGGCCGGAAGGTGATCCTTCCGGCGGGAACGGTGCAGCGCGTGGATGACGACGAGGAGAAGGTCTACGTCGACCTCACGAAGGACCAGATCAAGGACTCGCCCGAATGGGAGGGAGTCCAGACGGAGGAGGAGGACGCGTACCGCGGTCGCCTCGACACCTACTACGGCGGGTTCTACCGCTGACACGGCAGGGGTGCCCGGCGCTCGGCGTCGGGCGCTCCTTGCTCGTTACCTCGAACCCTCGCCTCGAATCGTCGCCTTGGACCCTCGCCTTGAACCGTCGCCTTGGACGCTGAAAGCCGCCGGGGGCCGTAGGTCGGTGGGGTCTGCAGAGTCCTACGGGTACAACTCCTCCTCGCGCCCGGGGCTCGATTCAGAAGGGTGCGTTGGCGGCGTCGGCGGGTCGGAACACGGGCACCCGCCGTTCCGGCTGCACCACGTAGGTGCGACCCGCCGGTGACCTCCACTCGAGCGCTCCCCCGCTGTCGGGGACTTGTCTGACCCGCCAGCCACCGTGATGCTTCACGGTGTGATGCCCTTTGCACAGTGGGGCGAGGTTGTCGAGCGAGGTGTGCCCGCCGTACTCCCACGCGATGGTGTGGTCGATCTCGCACCGGGAAGCGGGGATGCCGCATCCGGGCGCCATGCACCGGTCCGCCCGCCACCTGATCAGCTTCCGCAGCATCGGCGGCGGACGATACTGCGACCGGCCCACGGAGAGGACCATGCCGGTCTCGGGGTGGGTGAGGATCCGCATCCATCCGTCCGCGCCGCCGCAGAGTTCGCGGGCGCGGTCGAGCGGGATGGGTCCGAGGCCCTCGACGACCGCGGGCGCGAGCCCCGCGGCGGCCCGGTCGGCGTCCGTGTCGCTTGGGGTGAGCAGGGTGAGGGCGGGCACGGTCACCGCAACAGTCGCACGAATCCCGCGCGCCTCGGTCGGGTGCACGGTCGCGTCACCCTCGATCAGCAGGTCGCTGAGCACGTCCGCGCGGAGCTGGTCGATCGTGCGGGCGCCGGTCGGCGGGGTCACGTCGTCAACGCGCGATGTGGTCTCGTCGTGACCCTTGATCGCTTTCGCCATCTTGGTGAGCCGCCCGTAGATCGCGTGCGCCTCCACCGCCGGGAGGTACGCGCTGAGCCACGCCATCCCGTCATCCCCGTGCTCCACCACCACACGCCGCTTCACCAGCGCCGCCTCATGCTGCTGCGCCAGAGTCACAGTCCGGTGCAGGTCGATGAGCTTGCGCAGCGCGCGCCGGAACGGCCCCACCGGGTACTCCTCCGCCAGCGCCACCGCCTCCCCGACCAGCGCGTCGCGCAGCTCGGGTTCGCACTCGTCCAGCCGGTCCACCAGGAACTCCGCGTGCGCGACCGTCATCCCCGCCCGACTCAGCGACTCCCACGCACCCGGGTAGCGGCGCACCAGCGCCTCCGCACGCCGGATCAGATCGCCCGCGGCGTGCTCGGTGATCCGCATCCCCGCCGCCAACTCCAACCGGAAGCCCCGCTCCACCACCTCGGTCAGCTCCCGCCCATGCCGGGCCGCGTCCTCGAGCGCCTCCCGGCGGGCACGATCCACCGTGACGAAGTACTCCGCGGCGAACATGGTCACCATGTCACCGGTCTCCCGCACACGGTCCATCGCCTCCACGATCGGAGGGAGTAACTCCTCCTCGGCTGCGATGAACATACGGCGACTCTAGAACATATCTACGACACTCGGATTCGCAGTCCGAGTGCTTGTGGAGAGCGCCGCCGGATGGCGCCTTGTTGAGGGCCGGTCTCGATACAAGGCAGCCCCACCCACTCGATCGGCGCGACGCCTTGGCGCCACATCGAGGCCCCGGGCTGCCGCCTGCGCAGACGCGGCCGCGCCCCCTGCCCCCGATGCGTCACACCCGCCGGTGCACCAGCGTCCGCGCCGACGGCAGCGCCGCGACTCGCTCGAACCCCTCCTCTTCGAACATCGACACCGTGCCGGTCGAGAATCCCGGAGGCAGCTTTCCTCCACGAAGCGCCGTGTCGATCGGGTAGCCCTCGAGCGCGGTGGCGCCATTCGCCACGGCGTGCTCGACGCCCGCATGAAGCAGAACCGCTCCGATCCCCTGCCGCCGACGCCGCGGTGGCACGAGGATGCAGTAGACCGACCACACATTCCGGTCGCTCAGCGGCTCGGGGCTGCTGGCGACGACGAGCTTCGACGCAAGAATGTGGAGCAGTCGCACACGCGGCTCGACACCGCACCACCCCACCGGCTCACCGTCGTCGAGGGCGATCAGGCCGCGCGGCGGGTCGAGCGTCTCGACCTGCTCGCGCAGCAGCTCGCGACGAGACTCTCGGGTCGTCTTGCGCTGCTCCGGATTGACGAGTACGTGGAACTGGCACCAGCAGTTCCGCGAGCTCGCCTCGCTCTGGAACACGGCCTCGACGGCAGCCCACCCCGCCTCCGCCGCCGGCACCACGCTGATCGCCACAACCGCGAACATACCGGCCCCCACCGACATCCGGCCGAACCGAAAGCAGGAGCACGCCCGCCGAACGAGGTTCGACGAGCAGCGCCCCCGCACGGCATCCGTCAATTGCTCTTGCGCATCGCCCGCACGCCGACCGCGAGCCCGACGACCGCGAGCGCGACAGCCGCGATCCAGCCCCACAGGATCTGGACCGCTCCGAGGTCACCCGCGAACAGCGCGCGCTCGGCCTGCACCACCCAGTTCACCGGGTTCACCGTCGCGACCGCCCGCATCCACGCCGGAGCCTCGTCGAGCGGCAGCAGCATGCCCGACAGGATCAGGAGCGGGAAGATCAGCGTCTGCTGCACGCCCCAGAACAGCCACTCCCGATCCTTCGTCTTGAGGGCGAGCGTGTACGAGAGCGCGCCCAGGCCGACCCCGAACACCGCGAGCAGCACGAGCCCAGCGACGAGCCCTGCCCAGTTGATCGTGAAGCCGAACGGCCATGCGATCAGCACGATGATCAGCGCCTGTACCACGATCGGCGCGATCTCTTTGAGGGCACGCCCGACGAGGAGCGACGATCGCGACAGCGGCGCGACGAGCGTGCGCTCGTGCGAGCCCGTCATCATCTCGTATTGCAGGTTCGATCCGGTCGCACCGGTGCCGAACAGCACGATCATCACGAGCACTCCCGGGACGAACCACTGGAGCGTCTCCCCCACGGGTGCACCGGACGTGCCGACGAGCAGCGGCCCGAAGAGTCCGAGGAAGACGAGCGGCTGCACAAGGCTGAAGATGAGCGTGAACGGGTCGCGCACGACGGGCTTGAGCTCGCGCGTGAGCACGTTCCACGTGTCGCGGGCGGGGTTGGCGCGCACGACGGTGTCGGGGTGCGTGGTCGTCTCGGTGGTGGTCATCGGTTCGCTCCCGTCGTGGTCTTCTCTTCGACGGATGCCGCGGCATCCGTCTCTTCGTCTTCGGCCGGCTCGCCCTCGCCCGCTTCGCGCAGCGTGCGCCCCGTGAGCGCGAGGAACACATCGTCGAGCGTCGGCGGCACGCCGGTCGCCGTGCGCACGGAAAGTCCGGCGGCATCAAGGGTCCGCACCGCCGCAGGCAACAGCGCATCGCCGTCGGGGGCAGTGAGAATCACGGATGCCCCCTCCCGCCGCACCTCGCGATCGGTGAGCCTCTGGATCACCGCGACGGCGGCTGCGGCATCCGTCTCGTCTGCGAAGCCGAACGTCAGGAGGTCACCCGCGAGATTCGCCTTGAGCTGCGCGGCCGTGTCGTCGGCGATGACGCGGCCCTTGTCCATGACCATGACTCGCTCGGCGTAGCGGTCGGCCTCTTCGAGGTAGTGCGTCGTGAGGAAGACGGTCGTGCCGTAGGTCGCGCGCAGGTCGAGGATGTGCTGCCACAGGTTCGCGCGGCTCTGCGGGTCGAGTCCGGTCGAGGGCTCGTCGAGGAACAGCAGCGGCGGCGCGTGCATGAGGCCCAGAGCGATGTCGAGGCGGCGCTTCTGTCCGCCGCTGAGCTGCTGCACCGAGCGCGTCGCGAAGGGCGCCAGGTCGAGCGACTCGATGAGCTCGTCGGCCCGGCGCACCGACGCGGTGCGCGACAGCCCGTAGAACGCACCCTGACTGAGCAGCTCGTCGCGCGTGCGCTGGGCGAAGCTGCCGCTCGTGAGCTGCCCGACGTAGCCGATGCGCGCCCGCACGTCGGCGGGGTCGCGCAGGATGTCGAAGCCGACGACACGGGCGGCGCCTGAGGTCGGTGGGATGAGGGTGGTGAGCATGCGCAGGCTGGTCGATTTGCCTGCGCCGTTGGGTCCGAGGAACGCGACAAGCGCGCCCCTCTCGACCTGGAAGGTCAGGTCGGTGACGGCTTCTACGGTCTTCTTCTTGACGGTGAAGCGCTTGGTGAGTCCATCCGCTTCGATGATCGGTTCGTTCGCCATTCCTCGAGGTTAGGAACCATTGCGGACAGATCCCGTCCGCGATATCGGGCAATCTTGAGTCATGTCCGATACGACCTCGCGAGCACTGTCGCTGCTCAACCTGCTGCAGACGCACCGGCACTGGCCCGGCGCGGAGCTCGCCGAACGGCTCGGCGTGACCGAGCGCACGGTACGGCGCGACGTCGAGCGGCTGCGCGAGCTCGGGTATCGCATCGAGTCGACGCCCGGCGCATCCGGTGGTTATCGCCTCGAGGCCGGAAGCGCAGTGCCTCCGCTGCTGCTCACCGACGAGGAGGCCGTCGCGATGGCGATCGGCCTGCGCGTCGCCGCGTCGCAGCGACTCGTCGACGGACCCGACACCACCTTGACGGCACTCGCGAAGCTCGAGCAGGTGCTGCCGGGACCGCTGCGCCGGCGGGTGAACGCGCTGGCCGAGACAGTGTGGCCTGCTGGCATCCGTTCCGGCGCTCCCGTCTCGACGGAGGTGCTCGGCGAGCTCGCCCTCGCGTGCCGCGACCACGAGCGTGTGCGGTTCACGTACACGGCGCTGTCGGGCGAGGTGACGCGCCGCCGGGTCGAGCCCCACGTGCTCGCGCCCGCCGACCGCCACTGGTACCTGCTCTGCTGGGACCTCGAGAGGAACGACTGGCGCACCTTCCGCGTCGACCGCCTCTCGCGCGTCGAGCACACGCGTGTGCTGTTCACGCCTCGGCCGCTGACCGCTGAGGAGATCGAGGAGTTCATCCTCGTCGCACGGTCGTGGGCTCCGCAGAACATCGAGGCGGATGCCGTGATGGAGCTGCCCTTCGACGAGATGCGCGCCTACTTCGGGCAGTGGGGCCAGGGGGCGACGGCAGAGGGCGAAGGGCACACGCGGTGGCCGATGGGCGGTGGCGACTTCCGCGATGCGATGTACGCGCTGTCGTGGATCCCGGCGGGGGTCGAGTACACGACGTCGCTGCCGTCGCCGGAACGCGAGGAGCTGCGGGAGGCGTTGGAGCGGATGCTGCGGGCGCTCGATGCGCCGCCGCCCCCTCCTCTCACGCGAAGTTGAGCTCCCCCCGCACGATCGAGTCGCCCGAGTGCGCCGGATCCCCGTCCTCGGGCTCGAGCGAGACGTCGACGAGCACGTACTCATGCAGATCCACGTCCCGCGGCACGGTGAACACCGCCTCGTCGCCCTCCATGACTCCGAGGCTCACGAGCGCCGAGGCATCCGCCGTGATCAGCCACACCTCGCGGAACCCGTCCTCCGCCTCGGCTGCGTCGAGCGTCACCCGCACTTCACGCGTGCCGTCGGCCTCCTCGACCACGACCGCCTCGCCGACGGCGGTGGGGTGCGCGGGGAAGGCGTCGAGGGTCGCTGCGGCGATCTGCGTGGGCGTGGCCTGCTGCACGAAGGCCCACGTCCCGACGGCGACCAGGATCACGGCGACGCTCGCCGCGAGCGCATACAGGATCCGGATGCCCCGTCGCGGCCGCTCCGGCGCAGGAGGTTCATCCGCGGAGGGCGCCGGTGGCGGCATCCGTGAACTCTCGTCTGCTTGAGCGCCCGAGCCGGTCAGTCCCAGTTCGTCCACGATCCCCCGCCACACCCGCTCGGGCGGGGCTTCGAGGTCGCCGAGGGTCGCGGTGGACCGGCCGACGGCGACGGTGTACTCCAGCTGCGCGAGGTCGAGCGCACACTGGTCGCAACCGGCCAGATGCGCGCGCTCGTCGTCGGTGGCGGGTTCGCCGATGGCCAGCAGCGTCATTCGTTCCGGGTCAAGGTGTGACATGGCCGGCCTCCAATCGGGTGCGCAGTCGGGCGAGACTTCGTCGGATGTGGCTCTTGACCGTGCCCAGCGGCATCTGCAGTCGAGCCGCGATCTGCTCGTGCGTCAGGTCGTCGTAGAACGCCAAGCGAACAACCTTTCGCGCGTCGTCTTCGAGCCGGTCGATCTCGTCGGCGAGCATGAGGCGGTCACCGAAGTCGATCTCCGCGCCGACCGCGTCGTCGGGATCGGTGAAGCGCTGCAGCTGCTCTTGGAGCGCCTTCACGCGGCGGCGTGCTTCGAGCGTGTCGGCGATGCGTCGCCGCGCGATCGAGACGAGCCACGTCGACAGGGCCGCCCGCTCGATGTCGTACGACGCGCGCGACGTCCACGCCGATACGAAGGTCTTCTGCGTCACGTCTTCGGCGTCGCCGCGGTCGCCGACGACCCGCAGCGCGAGCGTGAAGACGATCGGCGACCAGCGCCGGTAGATCTCCTCCAGCGCGCGCTCGTCGCCGGCGCGGAACCGGTCGCACAGTTCGCGCTCCTGTGCGTCGTCCACATTCTTGCCTCTCATGATCACCATCGCGTCGTCCTTCAGCGGACCGGTGTGGCGATGGCCACAACGTTATCCGCGTAGCGCCCCGTTGCGGAGTCGAATGCGCCTCCGCACGTGATGAGCACCAGTCGCGTCTCGCCAGCACGGGCGAACAACTCACCGACCGGCAGCTCGGCCTTCGGGTAGTAGGTGACGGACTGCACCGCATAAGAGCGGATGCCCCCGGCTGAGTCGGTGACGTCGATCACCGCTCCCGCGGCGAGGTCGCGGAGAGCACTGAACGGGCCGATCGGGTAGTCCGGTGCGTCGACGTGGGCCGAGATCACGACGTTCCCTTCTGCGCTCGAGGGGTCAGCGCCGAAGCGGTACCACCCGGCGATCGCGGGGTCGACCGGCAGCTCCATGAAGCCTCCGGTCTCGACTCCGACGGGGATCACCGGGACGTCTACACCGACGGATGCGGCGACCACCCGTACCGGCGGCACACCCTGCCGTGCCGGGGTCGGAGTGGCCGCCGCGACCGGCACGTCGACCGACGGTGTCGGGAGTGCGGTTGCTGTCGGCGCTGGGTCGGTCTGGGTCGGCGCTGTCTCGGTCACCGATCCGCACCCCGCGAGCGCGAGGACGATCGCAAGAGCGCCGAGCGCCCCTGCGATCGTCCTCGTCATGGCCGGAACCTTCAGCGCTGTGCCCGGGCGCGAGCGCGGCTGACGACCACGCCCGAGGCTGCGAGGCCGATGGCCACGACGAGACCGCCGAGGATCAGCATCGACTGCGCGGCCGCATCCTGCGCGGCGAGCTGCCCACCAGTGCCGGAGTTCACGCCGTCGGGAGCGGAGTGCAGTCCCGAGATGGTCTGCACGGCGAGGGCGAGGTTGCCGTCTTCGAGGCTGCCCCACGCGTAGGCGATGGTGAGGACGCCTTCCTGCACGTCGACGTCGGCGGGTCCGAGCACCGGATCGGTCGTGCCGGCCGCAGCGACGGATGCCGAGACCGTCCCCACGGGGAGGTTGAGCGTCGCCTCGTCGGGGTTCGCGAGGTCTTCGATGACCGGTGTGCCGCTCGCGAGCACGTCGACCGCGGGTGCCGCCGCGACGTGACGCACCGTGAGGCGGCCCTCGCCCGCGGCGATGGGTGCGGTGTCGTTCACGAACGGAGTGACGGTCGTCTCGCCCGCCTCATCGAGGTGCGCGACCGCGGTGTAGCTCGTGTCGGCCGACAGCGACACGGTGACCGGGCCCAGGACGGGCGAGCTCGCGTCTGTGGCATCCGTCGCCGTCAATGCGACCTCGTAGTCGCCTGCCGGAAGGTCGAGCGGACCGGCCAGATCGCCGGGCTGGAAGTCGTCGAGCGTGAGCTCGCCGTTCACCCACACGTCGACGGGGGTGTCGGGGATGCCATGCAGCACCGACAGCGACGCGTTGCCGGCAGTGGCGGCAGTGGCGGGGGTCACCAGTCCCAGGCCGATCACGGCCCCGGCGGCGATTCCCGCGAGGATCTTGTTTCGCACGGTTGGTCTCCTTCGTCGGGGCGGCGGGACGCTGCCCATCGATGAGTGATTCCGACCGTGAGTGGGGTTTGGATGCAGTCCGCGGAAAATTTATTCACGCGCAAGGATCTGCGGTTGGTCGGTCGCTGAGCGAGCGCAGCGAGACGAAGCGCAACCCGTGTTACGCGTCGGTGAAACCCTGTGACGCATAGGGAAAACTTCAGTTACACATAGGCGATAGCCGGATGCCCCGGGCTAACGTGAAGGACATCGCGGCGACCGGGCGGCTCCCGGACCTCCGGCTCATACCCAGGGGTGTCGCGGGTTCGACTCCCGCCGTCGCGTCGATCACTCGCGCGCCTCGCGGCCGAACCGGTTGGCACCAGCGTGTCAGATGACCATCCCCCTACGGGCGTGATCGCGGGCGGGCTTTGCGTGCGCCGCGGCGACCGTGCAGCCGCGGCACCGCGCTGCCGGCAGCACTCGATCGCTGAGCGACCCCTCAGCGTGCTGCGAACTCAGCAAGTCGCTTCTTGGCCCGCTCGGAGAGCTTGCCTGGGTCACGCCGTTGAACGAACTCCAGGAAAGGCCACATGCCCGCCTCCTGATGATTGCCGTAGGAGTCCTCCGTCGGCAGATCAATGAGCAGATCGAGGTCCGCCTCAGTGAGTTCGTCGACGACCAACTCGAGGCGCATGAAGACCATGTTGCTGTGGTCGTAGCTCTTGGTGAGGTCAGCTTCTTCCAGCCACCTGGTCTTCAGGAGCCGGCGAGCCGAGGCACTTTGCACGGAAGCAGGAAGAGAGATCCCCTGAAGCCACTTGCCATCCTCGAAGTCGGCGTAGAACGCCCGAACGGACCTGTAGGACTTCCGCTTGGCTCTGACAATTTCTTCGATCTCCGCGACTGCCTCCTCGCTGAGAAACCGCGTGATCAGATCGTACGCAAGGCTCGCGAGCGAGATGTAGTGGATCGCGAGGTTGGGCTCGACGAACGTGGCGAGACTGTGCGCCTTCTCGTTGCGAAGGAACTGCACGCCGAGGTGCAGGTATCCGATCCCGCGGAAGAAGTCAGCCTCGGCCATGCCAGCTGGCGCTGACTTGCCGAACAGCGCCCGATAGTGCTTGTTGCTCTGTGCATTCTCGTTGAACACGTCGGTCGACTTCTCACTGCCGGTCAACTCGCGGAGCTTCTCTCGGACGACCTTGTACGACTCTTCAACGGCGTGGAAGTAATCGTCTGTGGCGAGGTACCGCTCGATGTGGCTGTAGATGTCCTCGTGAATCTCGATCGAAATGAGGTTCTTGCTCACCGTGGCTTCCGTCGTGGTCGCGCCGGAGAGCGTTGGCCTCGGCGACGACGTGCCAGCCAAACTCGAGGCGATCTCGCGGATCCGCGCCTCATGTTCCTCCGGCACAGCGTCGTAGCCCTCAGCAATCCTCTTCGCTTGCACATAGTCAGCGAGGGCGGCCAGGCTTGCAGAGACTTCTAACTCGGTCCCGAGCTTCCAGAAGGCCCGAAGCCTATTGGCCTTCGACGTGCCATACTCCGCGTACCGTTCTTCGAAGATGTCGATCCCGAGTGCGTCGAAGAACTGCGCGAAGGAGCTGTTGGTGAAGTCGAGGACGTAGCCGCCGCCGAGTTGCAGCGCAGCTTCGAGGAAAGTTCTGTCGGCGACTGTAAGTTGACTCACTCATAGAGTGTCTCAGTCACTTGGCGGTTCAGCCGTCTGGCCGCGTGCTCAGTTCCGCGTGGCAAAGCCACCGCCCGACAAGCTGACGACGGGCAGCGGAACTAATGCTCGTCCGACGAACCGCCCTCGCGCAATGTGACTGTGGGCGTGAGGAACGAATCGGCGTCAACCCGTCACCAATTCGTCCCCTCACGCCCAACTCAGGGAAGCAGTTGACGCTTGGGGCTAATTAGACCTGAGGTGGGTAGAACCCCGTCCGCTCGCTGGTCGTCGCTGTGCCGCCGAAGAAGTACTCACGGCTTCCGTCTGGCAGTGGCGACACCGGCGACCTATTCTCGAGGATGAGCGATTGGCCAGTGAACTGATTCTGAAGATAGGCGTAGAACGCGTCGACAACATTGGTACTGATTGTTTCGTCTTCGCCGCTGAGTTCCGGATCCCCCGGCTGTCGGTACGTGACAATCGGCGAATCGAGGATGACGAACCCTGGGTGTCGGTAGTCACGGCGGAGGCAATACTCCGCGAGAGCCACGTTGAATAGGGCACGGAGGATCGAACGGACTCCCTTGCCCCGCACTCGACGGACGCGTTGGTCGACGACCAGGTCGCGCTCGCTGGTGGAGTAGTGGACGGTGCTGTCCGTCGAGAAGGACCACAGCCGAAGTATCTCCTGTGCCACTGCGTCGAACTGATGCAGGTCCGCCGAAACGATCGGGACTTCGGTCGATGTTTTCGGCTTCTCGACTTGGGCGGTCGCGTTCCGCAGCGCGAGTAGGTTCAGGAGACGGTCGTGATTGTCGATCTCTCGCTCCACGCGGGACCGAGCCTCGAGAAGCGGTGATAGCTCGCCACCCGGCGTCTTGATCTCACTGTCGAGGCGTTGAATTTCGCTGGTGAGCTGCAAGCTGTCGTCCGATAGCGCAGCGGCACGGGAGGCGATGTCTTGTCGTTCGACCTGGATAGAGCTGATCGTCTCGTCAAGGTTGGCACGCAGCGCCATAATTTTCGCTTGCTCGGGTGCGATGGCGGCCGCGAATGTCGCCGGCTCGTCCGTGTCAAGCGGGGAATCCGGCCACAGCTGATGCGCGGGCTCCGCGCCACAGAAGGGACATGTTCCGCCTTCTTCAACCGCAAGCACGTCGGAAGCCTGTGCAAGCATGTCGAGGCGAGAAAGGTCCGACTCGTACTGGCTACGGAGCAGGCCAAAACGCATTTCGAGGCTGCCGAGCTCGTCGTGGCGTCCGACGAAGCTGGCCAGCCTTTCGGCGTTTGCTGCGCGACGCAGCACGAGCTCGTCGCGTTCAGAACTGACGTCGTTGAGTGCTTTGCTGGCGGCTATCAGAGATTCGTTGAGGCGCCCAAGTTGATCGCGGAGTTGATCTGCCGGTGGAGACGCAGCCAGCTCTTGCTCAAGCTCCGCGATGACCTGATCGAGGACCTCGAGCTTGTTCGCCGAGATCTTCTTCAACTCGGCAGCCTTGGGAATCGGTGTCAGTCCGGAATCGTCCCTGCCTTCGATGAACATGCGGAAGATCGCGGCCTCGACAGGGCGATCAGAGTACTGGCCGAACTCGATGGGCGATCGCTTGGTGAGAATCGTCTCTTCGTCGACTGCCGTGAGGCGGATGACGTCCCGCCACTGCAGCGGGCGCGTCTCGTTGTATTGACTCGTTCGGACTACCGCTCCGTCGAGATCCGTTAGCGAGAGAAGAACTCGTGAGACGCTTCGCGGGTCGTTCGAAATGTGTTTCGCTGCCAGGTACTCGGGGGCCGGCTTGGTCATGAGCTCGCGAAGATCTTCTTCGACCAGCCCGATCTTGCCTCCGGCCAGGTCACGGACCAGCGTGACGACTTCGCCCTCCTCGGTCCGAACGCCGAGGTGCACGTATTGGTAGCCCTTCGCCTCGTCTGGGAGCTCGATCGTCTGAGCGAGTCCGAACGAGTAGTTCAAGAGGTCGAAAACGTGGGATTTCCCGGTGTCCGATGCGCCGTGGATCACGGTGAGGTGGTCGCCGAACTCAATCGAGGCCGGAGCGACATTCTTGCCGACGGCGGTGAGGTGAACGAGGTGGAGTCGACTAACCATCAGGATCCTGCCCGTTCAACTTTTCGAACTCCTCAGCCCAGCTTCCAAACACGGCACCGAGCCTTGCCCTGATGTCGTCATCATCGAGAGCCCCAAACGTGGAGGCCGCCCACTCGCACCGCGCCCGAAGGCGAGTGAGGTAGACCGCATCCATTGAGTCGAGGAACGGACGAGCATCCTCGCCGGCGCTGAAATAGATTCCCTCCGTCGTCAGATCGCGGACGATCAGTCCCCGCGCGCCCATCAAAGTAATGCCCTCGCGGATGAGCTCTCGCTTTACCCCAAGCTCACCGGCACGACCCGGGATCTCCGGGTGCAGGCTGCTCGCACCCGCGAAGTCACCGCTGTGAAGCACGACGTGGTCGAGGAGTATGACTCGGGCGAGGTCAGCTCGCCCGGGATACAGGGCGGTGAGAAGTGCGACGACACGAATGCCGATCTCAAGCGGGCTGTTCAGCAATTGCGTCATCTGTCGACGACCCAGGTGAGTCGGTTGTCGTTAGCAAGCTGGTGGCAGATGCCCCGTCTATCGGCTGGCTCGGTGACTTGGATGAGTGCATTGGCGCTCAACTGTGCATTCACCGCTTGCTCGAGGGTGTGGCGGAGACGCTCCAACCCGTCGGAGTGATCTGCCTCGGCGGTCTCGATGACCGCGTCCAACAGCTCGTTCTGGAGTCCTTCGAACGTGTTGGGTAGCACCTGATCTCGAGCGAACGTGCGGAGCGCCTCCGCGCGAAAGAAGCTTTCCCGTTGTCGCCGAAGATGCGCCCCAGCCTTGTCGTGCAGCTCGGCAGACGCGATGGTGTCGACCGTCACGTACCGCTCCCGATAGGCGTCGACAAGCTTGGTTAGGTAGACGAGCTCCTCGGGGCCAACCGCCTGCGGCGGGTCTTCGGACGCGGGGCGGGCGGGCAGTCCGCCTCCGAATCGAGCTGCGTAGTACGGAGTCGCCCTGTGTTGATCTATTAAGGCCAGAACCTCGACCGAGCCGAACATCGAGAAGTCGGTCGCGCTGGCAAGCGCGTATACGGCGCTTCGAGTGTCGTCGTCGAGTTCCTTGAATGGCTTCGCCGTGCCGGATTCGACCTGTTCGAGGAACTTCACGCGCATTTCCGTCGGCGTCGAGATCAAGTGCGCCAGATTCGTCCCCAAGCCGCGAGGCGCGATGAAGCTGTAGCTGGACGGCAGCCTATAGACAGGCGTACGCACGGGAAGCAGGAAGACCTTGAGCACCTCCGGCCATGCGATCGAAGGTGTCAGGCTTTTCTCGTAGTGCTTGCCCTGGAAGCAGTCCCACTCCCCCTCAAAGCCGCGATCAGTCTTGAAACCGGCGACATCGACGCCGCGGTCGCCTGATCCGCCGAAACGCTGAACTCGGGCGTAGTTCAGCGACAATCCCGTCGCCCACTCTTCAATGAAGACCTCCCACTCGTCCGGATCATAGGTCTGAATGACCTTCCGAGGAGCGAGACGAAGTCCCTGCTCGGCCTGAGCGGCGGTCAGCGATGAGGCTGGGGCTGGGGGTTGGAGGTCACGCACGCTGATCTCATCCCCCTTTTCCATGTGCCCAAGGTAGCGGAAACGTATGGTTCGCTCGGAAGAGAAAGGCAGGGGTGTCATTTGGACACCCCTAGGTCACGGTCCCGGCGGATCGCCCACTTCTGCGCGCACGGGCTTCACCGAGGTATCGGACGGACGCGGCACCGCCGACAGCGTGCGCTCACCGATCGCTACCGAGGTAGATGGGTCGCTGATCGTTCAAGCTGAGATGTCGACGACGCTCCAGAACCCGGCCAAAACGACGCTTGAAAACTAGGCCACCCGGACCAGATTGGGTGGGTGATCTCCTTGGAAGATTGGGCGTTGATCAGGCGGCTTGTCGCGGACGGTGTTCCGCAGCGTCAGGTTGCTCGAGATCTCGGTATCGCGCGGGACACGGTCGCGGCGGCGGTGCGGTCTGACCGGCCGCCGAGGTATCAGCGGCCGCTGCAGCCGACGTCGTTCTCGCCGTTCGAGGCGAGAGTCAGAGCGTTGCTGGCGGAGCATCCGTCGATGCCGGCGACGGTGATCGCGGAGCGGCTTGAGTGGTCGGGGTCGATCACCTGGTTCCGGGAGAACGTGCGTCGGCTGCGGCCGGAGCACCGCCCGGTCGATCCCGCTGATCGGCTCAGTTGGGCAGCGGGTGATGCGGCGCAGTGCGACCTGTGGTTCCCGCCCCGGAAGATCCCGCTCGAGGACGGCACGGCGGTGCTGCTGCCGGTGTTGGTGATCGTCGCGGCGCATTCGAGGTTCGTGACCGCGAGGATGATCCCGACGCGCAAGACGGAGGATCTGCTGCTCGGGTCGTGGGAGCTGATCCAGCAACTAGGGGCGGTGCCGCGACGGCTGATCTGGGACAACGAGCCCGGCATCGGTCAGAAGGGGCGGCTCGCGCAAGGCGTCGCCGCATTCGCGGGGACCCTCGCGGCGAAGGTCGTGCAGCTGCGCCCCTTCGACCCGGAGTCGAAGGGGATCGTCGAGCGGCGCAACGGCTGGTTCGAGACCTCGTTCATGCCCGGCCGGGCCTTCGCCTCACCGGCGGACTTCAACGCCCAGCTCGCCGACTGGCTGGAGAACGCGAACGGCAGGGTCGTGCGGACCCTCAAGGCACGTCCGGTCGATCTGATCGAGCACGACCGCTCGAGGATGCTGCCGTTGCCGCCGATCCCGTTGCAGCTGGGCTGGCGGGAACGGGTCAGGCTCGGCCGGGACTATTACGTCCGCCTCGATGCGTCCGACTACTCCGTCGACCCGCAAGCGATCGGCCGCATCGTTGACGTGACCGCAGACCTGGACCGCGTCCGAGTCAGGATGGATGGGCGCGTCGTCGCCGACCACGCCCGGGTCTGGGCGCGCGGAAGCATCGTCACGGACCCGGCTCATGTCGAGACGGCGCGACGGTTGCGGCAGCAGTTCCAGCAGCCCCGCCCTGCCGTCGTCGGAGACGACCTCACCAGGGATCTCGCTGACTACGACCGCGCCTTCGGGATCGAGGGAGTCGCCTGATGGCCGCCAAGCAGACCGACGCCGTCAAGCAGATCACCTATCTCGCCGGAGCGCTGAAAGCACCGAGGATCACTGAAGCGGCCGGCCGGATGGCCACCCAAGCACGGGACGCGGGCTGGTCGTTCGAGGACTACCTCGCCGCCGTCCTCGAACGCGAAGTCTCAGCGCGGAACGCGTCTGGCGCGGAGCTGCGGATCAAAGCCGCCGGGTTCCCCGCCCGGAAGACTCTCGAGGACTTCGACTGGGACGCTCAGCCGGCAGCCCGTCAGCAGATCGCCGGACTCGCCTCCGGAGGGTTCCTCCTCGAGGCGCAGAACGTCGTCCTGCTCGGCCCGCCCGGAACCGGCAAGACTCATCTCGCGACCGCTCTCGGGATCGTTGCCGCGAGGCACGGGCACCGGGTGTTGTTCGCGACCGCGACGGACTGGGTCACCCGTCTCACCGACGCTCACCGGCAGGGCCGGCTCCCGCAGGAACTCGCCCGGCTACGACGCTACGGGCTGATCATCGTCGACGAAGTCGGCTACCTCCCGTTCGAGCAAGACGCCGCAAACCTCTTCTTCCAGCTCGTCTCATCCCGCTACGAACACGCCTCATTGATCCTCACCAGCAACCTGCCGTTCTCTGGCTGGGGCGGCGTCTTCGGAGACCAAGCCGTCGCCGCCGCGATGATCGACCGGATCGTCCACCACGCCGACGTGCTCACGCTGAAGGGCGCCAGTTACCGGCTCCGCGGACGAGGCATCGACAGCCTCCCCAGCATCAAGACGCAAGATCCGGCAGACTGACGAAACGACGAATCGGTGGCCTAGTTTTCGCCCGTCGTTTTGGCCTGGTTCTCAACCGTCGCCGACATGAGATGCTGCGCCCGTGCCCGCCCGCTTCCGCGCAATGCCCGCAGAAGGATCGCTCAACGCGGACCTGGCTGAAACCTGAGCGAAAGTCGCGGGTCTGATGAGGACGCTCTCATAAGGTCTCGTTAGCTCCTATGCCCGGCGAGCACTCGCGTACTGAGGTCACGGCGTCGGACGTGGCCATTTCTGTGGAAGGAACACCTTGACCGATTCGACCCCTACCTCCGCACCCGCAGGGTGGTTCCCCGCAGGCGTTGAAGGCCAGGAGCGCTACTGGGACGGCAGCTCGTGGACAGACCAGGTCCGACCTGTCGGGGCCATCGCCACCGCGACCGGCGCTGTTCCCGCCCCGCCGACCGCTCCTGCACCCGAAAAGAAGCCACGCAACATTCTCGGAATCGTCGCCCTCGCGGTGGCCGCTGTCGGACTCATCTTCGCCTGCATTCCCGGCGCTCTGATCGTCGGGTGGATTCTCCTGCCGATCGGCTTCATCCTCGGAATCATCGCCCTGTTCCAGAAGGAACAGCCCAAGTGGCAGGGCCTGACCGCGATCATCGTCTCCGTGGTCGGCACGATCGTCGGCGTGATCGTGTTCATCGCGCTGGCCGCCGGCGCCGTCAGCGACGCCATCGACGACACCGTTACCGAGGACGTCGGCACCTCCGACGTCGTGACCGAGGAGACGTCGGCCGACGAGGAACCGGCGGTCGCAGACCCCGAGGATCTGGTGCTCGGGGAAACCGCGTTCGGCGTGGACACCGACAGTGGCATGGGCTGGTATGCCGTGCAGGTTACCAACCCGAATGAGGACTACATCTTCGCCGGCGCCGGCATCGACGTGGAGGCCTACGACGCGAACGGCGTGCTGATTGACACCGACAGCACGTACGGCATCATCCTGTCGGGTACCTCGTGGTATGTCGGGGACTTCTTTGACATCGGCTCGGCGCAGATCGATCACATTGAGGTGCGCGGGCCTACCGCCGACGCGGCGACTCACTCGCCTGCCGCGGAGACGGGTTCATTCACCCTCGGTGAGGTGAAGACCGGCTCCGAGTACGACTACATGACCGTCAACGGCACCGTCACCAGTAGCTTCTCCGAGGACCAGGACATGGTTCGCATCGATCTGATCGCCCGCGACGGCGGCGGGAAGATCGTCGGTGTCGACTACACCTACACCGACCGCGTGCCCTCCGGCGGCACCGCGGCGTGGAACGTTGACTTCTGGAAGGTGCCGCTGGACAGCAAAGTCGAGGCCTACCCTCACCTATGATCAACTAAACCAACTGCGTGACCCAACCAATGTCGCCACCACACGGGGCCTCGCGGCGCTCCCTTGTCGTTTCGGCTCCGGTACATACGACTCCTGCGACTTCGATTCCGCCCGATTTCGATTCCGCCCGATAGGGCAGCAGATTGAGCAGTGAGCAAAGAAAGCCCGGATCGACGCCAGCCCGTCTGGAAGTCCCCTGACTGCGAATTCCCGCGACAGTTCAGGCCTCGTACGGCGCGCGGTAGGGCATCGGGTGCCGGTGTGCCGGGCGGCTTCCCTAGGATCGATGGGTCGGCTGTTCAACGAGAAAGCTGGGGGTTCTTCGTGAAGGTTCGTGGTGCGATCGTTTCGTTCATCGCCTGTTCGGTTTTCGTGCTGGGCGGTTGCTCGGCTGGCGGGGACGGTCCCCCTAGCAGCTCGCCCTCCTCGCCGGCCGCGATCGAGGTCGAAGAGGAACTGGTGACTGTCGATGTGCGGATCGCCCGCTCGTTGCTGGACCAGAGCGGGTCGCTCACCGACGAAGAGATCGTGGCCGGTGCACGCGAGAACGGTATCGCTGCAGTCGTTGATGGCGACACCGTTGTCTACACGATGACGAAGCCGCAACGCGACGAGATGCTCACGCAGATGCGCTCGTCCGCTCAAGATGCCGCCGATGAACTGATCGCGGATGACACGAACTCCGTGACGGAGGTCGAGTTCAACGACCAGATGACGTCGTTCAAGGTGTCGGTCGATGCCGCGAGGTACGGTGCGCTCGAGAGCTTGCTAGCACTCGGGTTCTACATCCAGGGAGCGCTTTACCAGCAGTTCAACGGAGTCGCTCCCGACGACATTGACGTGATCGTCGAGTTCGTCGACGACGCGACCGGTGAAGTGCTGGACACCGGGTCGTACCAGGAGATGCGCGAGAACCTCGGCCAGTAGAATTGCCCGCTCGGATCGCACCGGTGCGAATCGGCGTCCTTGGCGTGCATTGCCCACACAGGGATCCAACCCGGGTGCACCTCGGCAGTGAGGGTGGCACCGTCGGCGGCATGAACGGAATACTGATTGGCTACGCCAGGGTCTCCACAGCGGATCAAGATCTCACTTCGCAGCGGGACGCACTGCTGCGACTGGGGGTCCTCGATTCGAACATCTACGTCGATCACGGGCTGACCGGCACCAACCGGGCCAGACCCGGACTGCGCGAAGCGCTCGCCGCCGTCCGGGAAGGTGACACGCTCGTGGTCACCAAACTCGACCGGCTCGCCCGATCGGTGAGGGATGCACGCGACATCGCCGACGAACTGACCACGAAAGGCGTCGCGCTCAATCTCGGCGGGAGCAGGTACGACCCCACAGACCCGGTGGGGAGGCTGCTGTTCAACGTGCTCGCGATGGTCGCCGAGTTCGAAGGCGACCTGATTAGCATGCGCACGAAAGAAGGGATGGCGGTGGCGCGGGCGAAGGGTCACCTGAAAGGCAAGCAGCCCAAGCTGTCGATGACACAGCGAAAGCTCCTGTTCGACGTCCAGGACCGGGGCGAGTACACCCAGACCGAGATCGCCGAGCTGTTCAGTGTGTCCCGTGCGACCGTTTACCGCGAATTGCAGCGCCGCCGTGTGGCATTCCTCGCCACATGCGAAGCACATATCTTCTGAACCCGCGTCGTTGCGGCTACCCGCCACAGCTGCCAGCCGCGGCCCGGTCCATCCGCAGCAGGTCTATTGATCGGGTCGGAGGCCCGCTAGGGTGCCACGTACTCCTGCCGGACCGCGCCCCGCGTGGCGATCTCGATGAACCCAAAGTCGTGGTCGGAGTTCAGGATGACAGCGTCGTTGACGACCGCGTACGCCGCAATCAGGCAATCGAACGCCGCTGCCGCGCGCCTGAGCCCGGTGTCCCATAATGCCTGTTGGACGTCCAGGGCTTGCTGCTCGTCGGGGTGTTCCCATGCGGGCAGTAGCTGCTCCATGTCCGCGCGGAGTTCTTGGTACTCCTGCGGGCTCCGGGCCGAATGGCAGTACTCGAGAACTTGCGGCGGGCAGGTGATGATCAGGTGAGTGGGCGAGAGCTCCCGGAGCCGTGTCGCAATCGCTTCGCTCGTCGAGGCCTTCTGCCAGATGCTGTTGTCGACGAGGTAGGTCGTCACTGGCCGTCAATCGCCGTCGCCGGCGGGATCGTCGGCGCGTCGATCTGGTCGGGCTCGAACGTACGTGCGATGATCCGCTCGACGGCTGCCGGCTGGCGACGGACGGCGATGAGAGTGCGCAGGGCGAGATCCACCGTTTCGCGATTGGAGGTCGTGCCCGCGAGCTCCTTCGCTTGGCGCAGCTCGTTCGGGTCGATGTCGATTGACGTGACGGTCATGACTCCTCCTCCGGTCTGTATAGAGCAGTATATAGACCTTTCGCCCGCCGCCGCATCGATCTCAAGCACATGAGGCTTCCATCGAGCCAGATGCCCAAGAAGCTCCCTCCTACGCGCGACGCAGGCAAGCGGATCGTCCGCGCATCACCGAAGACGGGCTATCGTTTGGCCACGAATGTCCCGTGGTGGAAGAGGATCGGCAGCCCCCCGCCACCCGACGACCAGATGGATGAGTGCCGACTTTCGCTGGACAACGCCGCGACGATCTCGTCGCGCGACCATCGTTTCCCCAAGCGACCAATCTCCACGAACTCCGGATGAAGAAGGGCCAGCACACGCCTGTGGCTCTGCCGCCGGGAAGCATCCGCCCCGGCACTTCGCGGGCGTTGCCGTTGCCCGCGCGCCGAGCGCGGCTTGCACGCCGCACTGAGGTGCGATCAAGCAACGTCGCGCTCGCCCGATCACCCGACGAGCTCAGGCACCCCCAGCCGTCCATCCACCATCTCCACGACCCGGTCACAGTGCTCCAGCACATCCCGGTCGTGCGTCACCATCACCACGGCGACCCCCGCCGCATGCGCGCGATCCGCGAGCAGCTGCACGACCTCGTGACTCCGCCGCCGGTCGAGCGCTGCGGTCGGCTCGTCCACGAGCAGCAGGCTCGGCGAGTTCACGAGCGCCCGCGCGATCCCGACACGCTGCCGCTCACCGCCCGACAGCTCCGACGGCCGATGCCCGGCCCGGTGCGCCATGTCTACCGAAGCCAAGAGCGCCTCCGCGTCGACGCGTCGATTGCCCGCGAGTCGACCAGCCAGGCGCAGCTGGTCGGCCGCACTCAAAGCCGGCAGCAGGTTGCCCGACTGGAACACGAACCCGATGTTGTGCAACCGGAACCGCGTGCGAGCGCGCCGCGAGAGCGAACCGAGATCCGTCCCGTGCACCCGAACCGTGCCCGAATCGGGCTGACCCAGAGCCCCCGCGACCGCGAGCAACGACGACTTGCCCGACCCCGACGGCCCGACGATCGCGACGAACTCCCCCGGCATCACGGTCAGCGAGACCGAGTCCAGAGCGCGAACCCGCGAGTCCCCGTCGCCGAGCTCCAGCACGGCATCCGTCACCTCGAGCGCCGGCACCACATCCACAAAGCTCATCGCTGTCCTCCCAACGCGCGCGCGGGGTCGACCCGCGTGATTCGAACCACTGCCACAGCGGCACCGATCAGGCCGAGCACGATGGTCAAGACGGATGCCACGGCGATCGGCTCGAACTCGAGATCGAACGGCATCGCATCCGGCATCAGCGCGCCCATCCCGACGCCCGCTGCAACCCCGACAGCGGTGAACCCGACCAGCAGGATCGCCGCCTGCGCGAGGCTGTCGCGCAGGAGGTACCGGCTCGACGCGCCCACCGCGCGGAGCACGGCGATGTCGTGCGTGCGCTGGATCGTCCACACCGTGAAGAAGGCACCGACCACGAGCGCGCAGATCACATAGAGGAAGACCTGGATCATGCTGAGCGTCAGCGTCTCGGCCTCGTAGCCGGGCGACGCGTTGAACGCCTCGGTCAGCGTCATGGTGGTGGTGCCGGCATCCGCATCGACCGCCTCGAAATCAACAGACGTGCCATCGGCCGCCTGAAGCGCGACCACACTCGAATACCCGAAGTCGAGGGCATCGACCTGCTCCTGCGTCGGTGCCCCGGGCTGCGACTGGCCCGCGGCGAGGAGCCGCCACGTATCGATCGGCAGGTACGCGACGTCGACGTGCCCGAACGTCGCCTGCCCCTGCGTGAAGCCGACCACGGTCAGCTCGACGTCCATGCGGTCGAGCGTGATGACGGTGCCGACCGAGATCCCGGCGTCGCGCAGCGGCTCCGACACGACGATCCCGTCGACCGCCCCGAGCCCGTCGCCCGAAGACACCTCCGGAGCCAAGAAGCCAGAAGGCTCGACGCCGAAGAGCGTCAGGTCGATCTGCGTCTCGTCATCGGTCACGCCGTTGACGATGTTCACGCCCATCGGCTCGGCCGCGGCGACGCCCTCGGCGTCCTGCCACACGGCGAGCTGCTCGTCGTCGACAACCGATCGGCTGAACGCGTTGTCGGTCATCGTGCCCTCGTCGAACGCGAACGCCGTCGCGGGCATCGACTTCAAGCCCGAGACGCCGTCGTTGACGAGGCCCGACGACAGACCGGACAACATGACCACGAGCACCGAGATCAGCGCGATCACGATGCCCATCAGAGTGAAACGGCCGCGGGCGAACCGCAGCTCACGCAGGGCAAGGAACATGAGCACCTTCGGGGATTTGGATTACTCCGACAGACTGTCGGAAAGATACCGACAGTCTGTCACCAAATCACGGGAAGGCGAAATCGAGAGAGCCGGATGCTACGAGACCGGCCCCCGCGTCAGCATCCGGTACACGTCATCGGCCACCGCCCCGTGGTCGGCCCCGTGCGAGACGAGCCGGATGCCGGCGCCGAGCACCCCCTCGACGAGCACCGCCGCCGTCTGCGGCTCCGCCACCCCGAGCTCTCCCAGCACGGCAAGGACCGGCCGCAGCAGCGCGTCGTGCAGCGTCATGAGGTCTTCGAACCGGCTCGGGCTCAGGTCCGCTTCGCGCAGCACGCCCGCGATCGCGTGCTTGCCCTCGGCAGTCATCGCCATCGTCGCATCGACGAACGCGCGCAACTGCGGCAGTCCCGGCTCGACTCCCGCGAGCGCCTCCTCGACCTCGGCGTCCCACCGCTCGATGGCGTCGATCGCGATCGCGACCAGGAGGTCGTCCTTCGTGGGGAAGTAGTCGTAGAAGCTCGACCTCGCCATGCCCGCGCGCTCACTCACGGTGCGCGGGTTGACTCCCGCGAGCCCGCCCTCGAGCAGCACCTCCTCCCCCGCGCGCACGAGCGCGGCGCGCTGCATGGCGCGGTGCTCGGCGACGGTGGGAGCGGAGATCCTCGGCATCCGGCCATTATCCCGCATATTCCGACACCATGTCGGAAAAGGGGTGTAAGTTCTCCTCTCGTGAACTCAGCAGTCGACCGATACCACCGCCTCCGCTGGTTCGGCCTCGCAGCGATCTCGCTCGGGGTCGCGCTCATCATCATGGACGCGACCATCGTGTCGGTCGCGATGCCCGAGATCATCACCTCGCTCGACCTCACCACGACCCAGGTGCAATGGGTGCAAGAGGTCTACACGCTCGTGTTCGCAGCCCTGCTCATGGTGTGGGGCACCATGAGCGACCGCATCGGCCGGCGGCGGCTGCTGATCATCGGCCTCGTGATCTTCGTCGGATCGAGCATCCTCTGCGCGTTCGCGCCCACCGGCACCTGGCTCATCGCGGCACGCGCCCTGCAGGGCGTCGGCGGATCGATGATCCTCCCGACCACGCTCGCACTCCTCAACGCCACGTTCCGCGGCAGCGAGCGCAGCATCGCGTTCGCTGTCTGGGGCTCGACGATCGGGTCGATGGCGGCGGTCGGTCCCGTGCTCGGCGGCTGGTTGACGACTGCCTTCTCGTGGCACTGGGCGTTCTGGATCAACGTGCCCTTCGGCATCCTCGTCGTCATCGGGCTGCTCGTGTGCGTCGCGGAGTCGCGGCAGCACGGCACCGCGCGCTTCACCGATTGGCTCGGGGCCGCGGCATCCGTCGTCGGTTTCGGCATGCTCGTCTTCGCACTCATCGAGGGCCGTGCGTACGGCTGGTGGATGGCGACGGATGCTGCGCCGATCAGCCTCGGCGAGTTCAGCATCATCCCCGTGCTGTTCGTGCTCGCGATCGTCGTGCTCGGCGCGCTCGTGCTGTGGGAGCGCTCGAGGGTGGCATCCGGGAAGTCCGTCCTGCTCGACGTGACCCTCTTCCGCATCCCCACCTTCAGCAACGGCAACGTGACGGCGCTCACGGTCTCACTCGGCGAGTTCGGGCTGATCCTGTCGCTGCCGCTGTGGTTCCAGTACGTGCTCGGCATGGACGCGCTCCAGGCCGGCCTCGCCCTCCTGCCGCTCGCGGTCGGCTCGTTCCTGGCGAGCGGGTCGATCCACTCCCTGTCGAAGCACCTCTCCCCCGTGCAGCTGGTGCGGCTGGGCCTCGTGCTCGAGATCGTCTCGCTCGCGGTCATGGCACTGCTCATCCGCCCCGACTCGACGCTCTGGGTCACGGGCGTGCCGCTCTTCTTCTACGGAATGGGCGTCGGATTCGCGACGGCGCAGCTGACCCAGCTGATCCTCGCCGACGTGCCGGTCGACAAGTCCGGGCAGGCATCCTCGACGCAGTCCACGGCGCGCCAGGTCGGGTCGGCGCTGGGCATCGCGATCCTCGGCACCGCCCTGTTCACGACCCTCCGCGTGGGCACCGAGGCGCGCCTGAGCGACCAGCTCGCCGCGAACCCGGACCTCGCCGGCCTCGTCGACGCCGTATCGGACTCGGCGGGTGCGCTCATCGCCCAGCTCGCCGAGAACCCGATGACGGCGGCGATCGCGGATGCCGCGCGCGAGGCGCTGACGCAGGGCGTGTCGGTCGCCGCGTGGGTGGGCATCGCCGCCCTGGTGGTGGGCCTTCTGACGACGATTCCACTCGGCCGCGGGCAGCGCGAGCCGGCATCCGCCGACGCGGCACCCGCGATCGACGCGGAGGCCTGACCGCCCGGGGCGCGGGACCTTCGACCCCACCGGCTCCGCCCCGCCGTCACACCCTGGACATGAGCCGAAGGAGGCATACATGTCCACGTACCCACCCCCGACGGGAGTGCCTGGCTACGTCAGCCCTCCGCCCCCGCCAGCAACCGCGACACCCGAGCGGTCGTTCATCGCCACGTGGATGTTCGCGTGGCTGCTGGGCTTCCTCGGGGTCGACCGCTTCTACCTCGGAAAGATCGGCACCGGCGTGCTCAAGCTGCTGACGATCGGCGGCCTCGGGATCTGGTGGCTCATCGACCTGATCCTGACGCTCGCGGGCGTGCAGCGCGACAAGGAAGGCCGGCTGCTCCCCGACTTCGAGGAGCACAAGATGATCGCGTGGATCATCACCGCGGCCGGCTTCGGCCTGTCGCTGATCACCACGGCGATCTCGCGGGTCTTCGTGCTGGTGCCTGACCAGATGTGGCCGATGATGCCATGGTGGATGGGACAATGACCGAGCCGAACGCCCACTTGACCACCGCTGAATGCTGGTCCCTCCTCGAGCGCGCGCGCGTCGGCCGCCTGGCTGTCCACGAGGAGGGCGTCGGGCCCGACATCTTCCCCGTCAACTTCGTGGCGCACGAGGGCGCCGTGTACATCCGCAGTGCACCCGACGTCAAAGCCGTACGGCTCGCCGCGGATCCTGAGACAGCATTCGAGATCGACGGGCACGACGAGTCCGGCTGGTGGAGTGTCGTCGTGAGAGGCATCGCGGCACGGGTCACCGACGAGCTCGAGATCGAGCGGAGCGGCATCCGTCACGTCGTCACGGCCAGCTCTCGCTACAAGCAGCACGTCCTCAAGATCACGCCGCGCACGGTCACGGGGCGCCGCTTCGCCGACCGCACGCGGGCGGTTCCCCACGTGGACCCGACGCCGACGGAGGCCATCGATCTGCCGGCTCCCATCGACGTGCCGGATGCCGCCCCCGAGGGCACGCGTGCGACGCGGCCCGTCGAGATCCCGTCGCATCCGCCGCTGCCGGAAGGCACCGGATCTCACAACCTCGCAGGCTGAGGGCCGGGCGGGCGCGGAAGCGCCCGAAGACAGCCCCAAGACAAAGGAACGGGGAGGCGCCCCAGGTCGCCTCCCCTTCGCCATGCCTGCTGCGGAATCCGCCGCCGCCATCGCGTCTCATCATCGAACCGCGGTGGATCACCCGTGTCAGGGCATTTGGTCCCGCGCGTCAACCTGGTGCCCCTCTGCTTCCGCGGGAATAATCTGGAGACGGCGCAAGAAAGGAAGGCGGCCATGGCCGCGGACGACAGCCTCGCCTTCGCAGACGGTCCCCGCGAAGAACTCGACGATGCCCTCGCGGCCCTGCTCGCACAGGCGGAGAAGGTTCGAAGCACGCAGGGACGCCTTCGCGCCCTCCTCGCGGCCACGCAGTCCGTCGTCGAACAGATCGACCTCTCGACGGTGCTCCGTCGCATCGTCGTAGCCGCGACCACTCTCGTCGACGCGGAGTACGGCGCGCTGGGGGTCATCGCGCCCGAGCGCGACGCCCTCGAGGAGTTCGTCTTCGCCGGACTCGACGAAGACGAGGCGGCCAAGATCGGTCACCTGCCGTTTGGTCACGGTCTGCTGGGCGCCCTGATCGCCGATCCGCGGCCGATCAGGATCAAGGACATCTCGCACGACGAGCGCTCGGCCGGGTTCCCCGCGCACCACCCCGCCATGTCCAGCTTCCTCGGGGTGCCGATCCGCGTGCGGGGCGAGGTCTTCGGCAACCTCTACCTGACCAACCACCGAGACGGCGGCTTCACCGACGAGGACGAGCAGCTCCTGGCCGCGCTCGCGACGACGGCGGGCTTCGCGATCGACAACGCCCGGCTCCTCGACCTCGCCCGCACCCGCGAGAAGTGGATGGGGGCGGCGGCCGGGCTGTCGGCCGCGCTGCTGGCCTCGCCCACGGATACGGCGTTCGACCTCATCGCGAGCCGCATCTTCGAGCTGCCCGGCGTCGACAAGGTCACCGTGCTGCTGACGGACGAGGACACCGGTCGCCTGCGCATCGTCGCCGCGCGCGGAGACGACGAAGCCGAGCTTCGCGGCCGCGTCGTCGACGTCGACGACGTGTGCGCGGGCGCGGTGCTGGAAGTCGCGGAGGCGAGCATCATCGCGCACAGCCAGGATGCGGCATCCGACGTCCTCCTCATCGGCGACGAGACCGGCACCGGCCCCGCCCTCGTCGCGCCCATGCGCACGCGCTCACGGTTGTGGGGCGTCGTGTGCATCGCGCGGAAGCCCTCCGGACGCCGCCTGACGCAGTCCGAGATCGAGAGCGCCGCCGACTTCGTCTCTCGCGCCGGCATTGCACTCGAGCTGGCCGTCGCGCGAGAGGAATCACAGCGCGCGATGCTCGCCGACGATCGGAGCCGCATCGCCCGCGACCTGCACGACCACGTCATCCAGCAGCTGTTCGGTACCGGTCTCTCCCTGCAGGCCGTGGCCGCGTCGATCCCGCCCGGTGCAGAGGCGCAGCGCCTCAGCGAGTCCGTCGAGCAGCTCGACGACGCGATCGCGCAGATCCGCACCGTCGTCTTCGCGCTGTCGCGGCGCGACGAGACCGCGATCCGCCACCGCATCATCGACGTCGTCGCCGAGATGTCCGGCTCGATGCGGCGCCCCGCCGGCATCCGCTTCTCCGGTCCCGTCGACCACCTCATCATCGGCGACCTCTTCGACGACGTGGTCGGGGTCACACGCGAACTGCTCAGCAATGCGATCCGGCATGCGCATCCCGACAGGATCTCGATCGAACTCGCCGTCGACCAGGGCGACGTCGTCGTCACCGTGGACGACGACGGGGTCGGCATCGGCGACACGCCTCGCCGCAGCGGGCTCGACAACCTCAGCCACAAGGCTCAGCGGCGCGGCGGGACCTTCACGCTCGAATCCCCCGGCGAGGGGACGCGGGCGATCTGGCGCGTACCGTTGCCGAACCCGACCATCACAGCGCGAAAGGACGATTCCCAGTGATCGATGTCTTCCTCGTCGACGACCATGAGATCGTGCGTCGCGGCCTCGCAGACCTGATCCGGTCACAGCACGATCTCGAGGTCATCGGCGAAGCCGGCACCGCGCGGCAGGCGATCGGCCGAATCGAGGCGACGCGGCCCGACGTCGCCGTGCTCGACGTGAGGCTGCCGGACGGGAACGGCGTCGACCTCTGCCGCGACATCCGGTCACGCGTTCCCGACGTGAAGTGCCTCATGCTCACCGCGTACGACGACGACACCGCGGTGAGCGCGTCGGTGATGGCGGGTGCTGCCGGCTACGTGCTCAAGACGATCGGCGGAGACAGGCTCGTCGAGTCCATTCGCGCGGTCGCCGCCGGGCGGTCGCTCATGGACGAGAGTGTCGTCCGACGTGCGACCCAGCAGATCCGCGAGCGCGCCGACGACGAAGACCCCCGGCTCGGGTCGCTCGGACTGCGCGAGCGGCAGATCCTGCACCTGATCGCCGAGGGACTCACGAACCGCCAGATCGGCGAACGGATCGGCATCGCCGAGAAGACGGTCAAGAACTACGTGTCGTCGCTGCTGACGAAGCTCGGTCTCGAGCGGCGCACACAAGCCGCTGTATTCGAACTCGAGCACCGCGATCCGCCGGGACCCGCCGCGACCCGCGCGCCGTAGGTGCGGCATCCGCTCAGGCGAACTCTTCGAACCGCTCCACGCCGGCCTCGTTCGGGACCACGACGACCGGGCACTCGGCGTGCCACAGGATCTCCTGCGCGACCGAGCCGAGCAGGCTGCCGGCGACCATTCCGCGGTGGTGGGTTCCGATGACGAGCATCGACGACCGCCCCGAGTACCGCAGCAGCGCGGCGGAGCGGCTGTCGCGGACGAGCTCGGTCTGGATCGACATCGTCGAGCTGCGCTCGAGCACCCACGTGAGCGCCTCGTCGAGGACGGCGCGGTGCGCCGCCATCACGGTCTCGGGCGTCTCGACGAGCGCCGTGCTGCCGTAGAACGCAGGCGTCGGCATGAGCCACGCGTGCACGAGACGCAGGGGCATGCCGGTCCGTCGCGCCTCCCTCGTTGCGAAGGCGAGCGCGGCGTCGGACGAGTCGTCGTCGGCGATGCCGACCGTGGCCGGCTCGTCGCCTTCCACCCACCCGGCGGGCACGAGCGCGACCGGGACGCGGGCGCGCGTGCTGAGGCGCAGCGGGACGGCACCCGCGACCGCCGCGCGGATGGGACGGCCCGGGGTCACTCCGACCACGAGCAGATCCGCTTCGTCGGCGAATTCGGTGAGCTCGTCGGCGATGCCGCCCTCGAGGCGATGCAGCTCCACCTCGATTCCGGACACGCGTTCGCGGAGGTACACCTCGGCGTCGCCCAGCACGTCGAGGGACGCTGCTCGCTCCTTATCCGATCGCGACACGACGTTCACGACATCGACAGCGGCGTCCTCTCGCGCCGCGCGCGCGGCAACCCATGACAGAGCCGTTACGGATGCCGGGCTGCCGTCGTAGCCGATGACGATGCGTTCCATCAGTGGCCTCCTCGCTGCTTCCATCGCGAGGCTACGTCGGGAGCGTCCCCGCGAAATGGGCCGTTGGTCCCGTCGGATCGCCCGCTGCGCCGGTGGAATGACCTCGAGACGAAGGAGTGTCATGAACGACGTCGCACGTCGGATGGGCGGCGATCGGACAAGAGCCCATCGAAGGAGCACACCATGAACGAGACACCAGCCGGTACGGTCCTGATCGTGTACGAGTCGATGTTCGGCGGCACCCGACGCATCGCCGAGGCGATCGCCGACGGCATCCGCGCGACCCATGACGTCACGGTCACCCGGGTGGCCGATGCGGGGAACGTCCCCGACGACGTCGCCCTACTGGTCGTCGGCGGCCCGACCCACGCACACGGCCTGAGCCGCCCCGAGTCGCGTGCGGACGCGGCGACCTGGGTCGCGAAGGAGGAGATGCACCTCGAGCTCGAGCCCGGCTTCGACGGAGCCGGCATCCGCGAGTGGCTCAAGAGCGAGCCGCGAGTCACGCGGCACGCCGCGTTCGACACGCGCGCGGACATGCCCCGCATCTTCACCGGATCGGCGGCCGCGGGTATCGACAAGCGGCTGACGAAGCTCGGATCGGAGCGGCTCGCCGAGCCGATGAGCTTCCTCGTCGACCGCAAGAGCCACCTCGTGCCGGGTGAGATCGAGCGCGCGCGGGGCTGGGGCGTACAGCTCGCCGCCTTGCTCTCGCCGGCCGCGGCCCGATGAACGCCCGGCCGACATGACCACGCGCGGCGCCATCAGGCGCCGCGCGTGTTCGCTCGCGTTCGCGATCCCCTGACGTCAGGCGGCCGGAGCGCGAGCGCCCAGCTCGGCGAGCCGCATCCACGTCTCGACGACCGTGTCGGGGTTCAACGAGATCGAGCGGATGCCGCGCTCCACGAGCCACTCGGCGAAGTCGGGGTGGTCCGACGGCCCCTGGCCGCAGATCCCGATGTACTTGTCGCGGCGGTTGCACGCCTCGATCGCCATCTCCAGGACGGCGAGCACTGCGGGGTCGCGTTCGTCGAACGACTCGGCGACGAGGTCCGAGTCGCGGTCGACGCCGAGCACGAGCTGCGTCATGTCGTTCGACCCGATCGAGAAGCCGTCGAAGTGGTCGAGGAACCGGTCGGCCAGCAGCGCGTTCGACGGGATCTCGCACATCATGATGACCCGCAGCCCGTTCTCCCCGCGTCGCAGGCCGTTCGCGGCGAGCGCGCGCTCGACCGCCTCGGCCTCTGTGAGCGTCCGCACGAAGGGGATCATGATCTGCAGGTTGTCCAGGCCCATGTCCTCCCGCACGTGCCGCAGGGCTTCGCACTCCATCGCGAACGAGTCGGCGAACGCCTCGGTGACGTAGCGCGATGCGCCGCGCCAGCCGAGCATCGGGTTCTCCTCGTTCGGCTCGTAGCGGGCACCGCCCAGCAGGTGCGCGTACTCGTTCGTCTTGAAGTCGCTCGTCCGCACGATCACCGGCTTGGGCGCGAACGCCGCGGCGATCGTCGAGACGCCCTCCGCGAGTCGCTTGACGAAGTACTCGCGCGGCGAGCCGTACGCCTTCGTCCGCTTCTCGATCGCGGCGCGCAACGGCTCGTCGAGGGTCGGCTCTCCGGCCGCTTCCGCGTCGAGCAGCGCCTGAGGGTGGATGCCGACGTACTCGCTGATGATGAACTCGAGGCGCGCGAGCCCGACTCCCTGGTTGGGGAGCGCCGAGAACGCGAACGCCTGGTCGGGCGTGCCGACGTTCATCATGAGGTCGACGTCGAGCGGCGGCATCCGGTCCACCCGCGTCTTCTCGTGCGTGAACTCGGCGCGGCCCGCGTACACGTGACCGACGTCGCCCTCCGCGCAGCTCACGGTGACGATGTCGCCGTCGACGAGGTCCTCCGTCGCGGTGGCCGTGCCGACCACGGCGGGGATGCCCAGCTCGCGCGCGACGATCGCCGCGTGGCACGTCCGTCCACCGCGATCGGTCACGATGGCGGCCGCCCTCTTCATGACCGGCTCCCAGTCGGGGTCGGTCATGTCGGCGACGATCACATCTCCGGTCTCCACCCGATCCATGTGCTCGATCGATGCCATCACGCGCACGCGACCGACGCCGATGCGCTGGCCGGTCGCGCGTCCGGACGCGAGCAGCTCACCGTGGTCGTGAATGACGAAGCGGTCGAGGACGGCGGCGTCCTCACGCGAGACGACCGTCTCGGGCCGCGCCTGCAGGATGTACAGGCGACCGTCGAGGCCGTCGCGCGCCCACTCGATGTCCATCGGGCGTCCGTAGTGCTCCTCGATCACGAGCGCGTGCCGGGCGAGCTCGGCCACCTCGGCGTCCGTGATGCTGAAGCGCTCGCGGTCGGCATCCGGCACGTCGTGGTACTCCGTGCTGCGCTCGACGTCGGCGCCCTCGCCGAACCGCAGGGCCGTGGCCTTCTGCCCGAGGCGCCGCCGCAGGATCGCGGGGCGTCCCGCCCGCAGTCCGGGCTTGTGGACGAGGAACTCGTCGGGATTGACCGCGCCCTGCACGACGGCCTCGCCGAGGCCGTACGCACTCGTCACGAGGACCGCGTCGCGGAAGCCCGACTCGGTGTCGACGGTGAAGATGACGCCGGATGCTCCGATGTCGGAGCGCACCATGCGCTGCACCGACGCCGACAGGGCGACATCGGAGTGCGCGAAACCCTGGTGCACGCGGTAGGCGATCGCACGGTCGTTGTAGAGCGACGCGAACACCTTCGTGATCGCGTCCAGGATGTTCTCGATGCCGGCGATGTGGAGGAACGTCTCCTGCTGGCCCGCGAACGAGGCATCCGGCAGATCCTCGGCGGTCGCCGACGAGCGCACGGCCCACGTCACCGCGTCGGGATCGCTCTCCCTGGCGATGAGGTCGGCGTAGGCGACGCGGATGTCCCGCTCGAGGTCCTCGGTGAGCGGCTGCTCCAGGATCCACCCGCGGATCGCGGCGCCGACCTCCGCGAGGCGCGCGACGTCCGCGACGTCGAGGGCCGCGAGCGTCTGCTCGATCCGATCCGCGAGCCCGTTCGCCGCGAGGAAGCGGCGGTAGGCCGTCGCCGTGGTCGCGAAACCCCCCGGAACGACCACACCCGTCCCCTCGAGCTGGGTGATCATCTCGCCCAGCGATGCGTTCTTCCCGCCCACCTGCGGCAGGTCAGCCATCGTGATGGCCGCCAGCGAGATCACGTTGCCCATGCGGTCCTCCTCGATCCGATATACCTCCACGCTCGCGGAATCGCGCGGCGAAGAGTGGGTCGTTGGTCCCGCTGCGGCGGGTAACAGATGCGATCACGCCTTGCAAGGGCCACACGCATCCGCCCGGTCCCCTGTTAGGCACGATGCATGAAGCTCTTGATCTATGCGGGAAGCGAGTACCTCACCGGGGACGACATCGCTCTCGCACTCGTCGACTACAGCCAGGCGCTGGCTTCGGTGGGGACAGCCGAGAGCGTCGAGATCCCGATCCGGGAGAAGGACGGATCCGCGGGGAGCGCGGTGTTCCTCGTCGGGCCGTCGAGTCAGATCGTCGCAAAGAGCACCCACGAGGACGGTCAGGACGAACTCGTGGACGACGTCGTCGTCGAGCGTCTCCGGGCGCGCATGCGCCGCCTGCGCCCGCAACCCGCCGACCCAGGACGCATGATCGACTGGGACATGGACGCACTGTGAGGGGGCGGATGCCGCAGCGGGCGGTATCCCTTCCCCGAGCACGTGTCAATGGCCTGCCTCGCCCCGCCGATCGGGCCCAGGATCAAGACTGTGGTGGTCCCGCATCCGCGCGGGACTCGCGGCGAAAGGCGGCATCGTGGCGCACTTCACCCCGGAAGAAGAAGGAGCGCGAGTCGGCGAGGCCGCCGTGTTCTGGTCGTGGATCGCGGTGCTCGCCGTCGGGCTCGCCTACATGATCATCGTTCCGCTCACGGGGCGGTGATCGCGTGCGCCCGCTCAGAGACAACGGCCTCAGCATCCTGTTCGGCGCACTGTTCCTCGTCACGCTCATCGGCCAGTCGATCGCCGGGTATCTCGAACACAACGAGGAGCTGCGGGAGCACGGACAGGCGCTCGTATCGTTCGGATCGTTCGTCACCTCGTCGGAGTTCGTCGTCGATGTCGCCGAGAACTGGCAGTCCGAGTTCCTCCAATTCTTCCTCTTCATCGCCGCGACGATCTGGCTCGTCCAGCGCGGCTCGCCCGAGTCGAAGAAGCCCGGCGACGAGGGTGTCGGAACGGACGAGGAGCAGAAGGTCGGCGAGCACGCGCTCGAGGACTCGCCGTCGTGGGCACGCGCTCGCGGACTCCGACAGGTCGTGTTCTCGAACTCGCTCCTGCTCGTGATGGGCACGGTGTTCGTGCTGTCGTGGCTCGCGCAATCCCTCGCCGGCACGGTCGTCATGAACTCCGAGAACGCGCTGCACGGCCAGCCGCCGATCACGTGGCTCGAGTACCTCGGCACGCCGGACTTCTGGTCGCGCACGCTTCAGAACTGGCAGTCCGAGTTCCTCGCGGTGGGCGCGATGATCGCGCTGTCGATCTTCCTGCGCCAGCGCGGGTCGAGCGAGTCGAAGCCGGTCGGCGTGCCCCACCACACGACCGCGATCGAGTCCGACTGAGGCGCCGCGCTACGAGCCGAAGAACGCGACGCCCAGGTCCGGGTGGTCGACGAAGACCCCGTCGAGCGCCGCATCGCGGATGACGCCCCACTCCCCCTCGTAGTCGCCGAACGCGGCCTTGCCGCCGTGCCCACGGAACTGCCCGATGAGGAACGCGTTCTCGGGACGCACCGTCCACGTGAAGATCCGCAGGCCCCGCTCGCGCGCCTCGCTCACGAGCGGCGCAGGGCCCGACGTGCGGCCCCACCGGTCCGGGGCGAGGATCAGCCGCTTGTCGACGCTGATGCCGTCGACGCGCCCGACGAGCGCGTCGAGCCCGGCGGGGCTGATCTCGCGCTTGTACGTGGGCGCGCCCCGGCCGAGGCGCGCGACGAGGTCGTAGGGCTTGCCGCTCGCCTCGATGAGGTAGATGTACGAGCCTCGGATGCCGCGCTCCCGCAGGCCGTCGAGGATCGTCGCCTCGAATGCCTCGATCACGAGCGGATGCCGCCCATCCGCCCACCCCGCATCGCGCAGCTCGGTCTCGATGAGCTCCGCGAGATCCCACCCGAGCGCCTCCATATAGGTGGCGTGCTTGATCTCGAGCACGACCCCGATCTCGCGTCCCTGCTCGAGCGACGCGTCTCGCACGAGGTCCAGCACGTCGCGCAGCCGCAGCACGGGCTGACGATCGTCGAACGACGCGCTCACCGTCCTCAGCTCCGGCAGGCGCTCGCGGCAGCGGAGCGTGGCGAGCTCGTCCCACGTGAAGTCCTCCGTGAACCAGCCGGTGAGCGAGACGCCGTCGACCGACTTCGTGGTGTGCCGATCGGCGAACTCCGGGCGCGTCGCGACATCCGTCGTGCCCGAGATCTCGTTCTCGTGGCGCACGACGAGCACGCCATCCTTCGACACGACGATGTCGGGCTCGACCGCGTCTACGCCCATCGCGAGTGCGAGATCGTACGACGAGCGCGAGTGCTCCGGACGGTACCCGGGCGCACCGCGGTGTCCGATCACGAGCGGACACCGACGAGGCACGGTTTCAGGCTACAAGCGGACTGTCGCAGGGCCGCCGGCGCGGCATCCGGTCATGGCCTTCTCACAGCCACGCAGGGTTCAGCCCCCTCGAAGGTCCGATATCGTTGATCAACAGCGCTCAGCTGTCCTATCCCGATCTTGGAGTGTGAGAGCAGTGGCCCTCAACAACCCCGCATTTAACAACCCGGCGTTCCAGGACCAGCGCGCCGTGCAGTCCTACCCCGGCGGACCACAAGCGGCGACCATCGGCGGTCCGACCCAGGTCTCGTCGGCACAGCACGCGGCGACGGATGCCGCAGCCAACGCGCAGCTCGAGGGAGCCTTCGCGGCCCCGCCGGCCGGTGCGGTCGAAACCGGTCGCATGACGGTGGAGGACACCGTCTGGAAGACCCTCGGCCTGTTCGCGATCCTGCTGGTGACCGCGGTCGCCGGCTGGGTCTGGACGATGGCAGGCGTCACAGCGGCGAACCCGAGCCCGAACATCGCGCCGTGGCTCATCGGCGCGTTCGGCGGGTTCATCCTCGCGATGGTCGTGATCTTCACGTCGCGCAAGAAGGTGCGCCCCGCGCTCATCTTCGCGTACGCGGCGTTCGAAGGACTCTTCGTCGGCGGCATCTCGGCGTTCTTCGAGATGATCTGGGCCGGCATCGTCATCCAGGCGACGCTCGCCACCCTCGCCGTCGTCGGCGTGACCCTGGCTCTCTTCGCGAGCGGCAAGGTCCGCGCGTCCAAGCGCGCGACGAAGGTCTTCATGATCGCGATGATCGGCTACCTCGTGTTCTCGCTGATCAACGTCGGCCTCATGATCTTCAACGTGCCGATCGCGGGTGGCGCTTTCGGCCTCCTGAGCCAGGAGGTCGCGGGCATCCCGCTCGGGCTCATCATCGGCGTGCTGGTTGTGATCATGGCGGCGTACTCGCTCGTGCTCGACTTCGACCAGATCCAGCAGGGCGTGCGCAACGGCGCCCCGCGTCAGTACGGCTGGCTCGGCGGCTTCGGCATCATGGTGACGGTCGTCTGGCTCTACATCGAGATCCTGCGCATCCTCGCCATCGCGCGCGGCGACGGCTGACGCTCCGGTTCCTTCACGAAGGGGTCGCCCGGTTCGGGCGGCCCCTTCGTCGTGTTCGCCGCACCCTCCTCCCTCCCTCCTTTCCCTCTTCGCCGAGTGCACGGCTTGCCGTCGACTGCACGGCTTGCCTGCGCGGCTTCGTCGTGCACTCGACGCGATGTCGTGCACTCGACATCGGTGGGGGTCGGCGGTGGGGCGGGGCGTGAACCCGTGCAAGGCCCTGGCCGCGGCATCCGGCCCTCGCTAGCGTGGCGAGGGTGGCAGGCAGAGCGGAGACCTTCGTCGAGGCGAACGGACACGAGGTGCGCGTCTCGCACCCAGACAAGATCGTGTTCCCCGGACCGAGCCTCACGAAACTGGACCTCGTCGAGTACTACCTCGCGGTCGCCGACGGTGCGCTGCGCGGCGCGGGCGGACGCCCGATGGTGCTCAAGCGTTTCGTGAAGGGCATCGACAAGGAGGCGTTCTTCCAGAAGCGCGTACCCGAGAACCACCCCGACTTCATCGATACCGCGACGCTCCATTACGCGCGCGGCACATCGGCCGAAGAGGCCGTGGTGCGCAATGCGGCGGGGCTCGCGTGGATCATCAATCTCGGATGTCTCGACCTCAACCCGCACGCCGTGCGCGCCGAGGACCTCGACCACCCCGACGAGCTGCGCGTCGATCTCGATCCGATGCCGGGGGTCGACTGGTCGCAGATCGTCGACGTCGCATACGTCGCGCAGGAGGTGCTCGACGAGCGCGGCCTCGTGGGGTGGCCGAAGACGAGCGGATCGCGCGGCCTGCACATCCTCGTGCGCATCGAGCCGCGCTGGGAGTTCAAGGACGTGCGGCTCGCCGCCGAGGCGCTCGCGCGCGAAGTCGAGGACCGCGCACCCGGCCTCGCCACGGCGCGCTGGTGGAAGGAGGAGCGCGGAGAGAGCGTGTTCGTGGACTTCAACCAGAACGCGAAGGACCGGACCGTGGCGTCCGCGTACTCCATCAGACCGCTGCCGGATGCGCGGGTGTCGACGCCGCTCGCGTGGAGCGAGGTGCGCTCGAGCCGCCCCGAGGAGTTCACGGTGGCGACGGTGCTCGAGCGGTTCGCGGCGATCGGCGACCCGCACGCAGGCCTCGACGACGAGGTGGGCGTCCTCGACGGGCTGCTCGAGCTCGCGGCGGAGCTCGGACCGGCCGAGCGTGCGCCGCGCGGCTCGGCGGGCACCGGCGACGGGCGCCGCGTGTCGACGATGCCCCTCATCGAGATCGCCCGCACCGAGACGAAGCCCGAGGCGATGGCCGCGCTCGAGGAGTGGAGGGCGAAGCATCCGGCGGCGGCCGAGAAGCTCAGCCCCGCAGACGTTCTCGTCGACGGCATGCGCGGGTCGAGCTCGATCTGGTATCGCGTGCGCGTGAACCTGCAGCACGTCCCCGAGGAGCAGCGTCCGCTGCAGGAGGCGCTCCTCGCGGACTACGACCCTTGGGCGGGCAAGACGTGGCCAGGGGCGCCCGGCTCCTGACTACACACCTTGCGTCTGAGGGTCGAGGCTCGACACGATCCGGCCCAGGCCCCATTCGAATGCGTCGTCCACGCTGCCGCCCAGCTGGAAGGCGCCGAGCAGCTCCATGGAGACGAACCCCGTCACCCACGCCGTCATCAGGCGCGCGGCATCGAGCGCATGCTCGTCTCCGACCGCACTTCCGGCGACACGCAGCACCGGCGCACTGACCCGGGCGAGCACCTCGGGCTCGCCCGGTCCGCCGAGGATGAGGCGGAACCCTTCCGGCTGCTCGTGTGCGAACCGGCGATACGCGCGCGCGAGCGACTCCAGATCGTCGCCGGCATCCGCGAGGCGCGTGCCCAGGTCGAGCGCGATCTCGTTCGATACGAGCGTGAGCAGCGCCTCGCGATCGCGCACGCGTTTGTAGAGCGAAGGCGCGCGCACGCCCACCCGCTGGGCGACGGCTTGCATCGTGACGTTCGCGGGGCCGCCGTCGTCGAGCAGGTCTCGGGCTGCAGCCACGATCTCGTCGAGGGTGGTCCGTTCCGGCGTCGGCATCGATCATCTCCTCATAGCTACGGATATAAGCTATCATGGCTACATCCAATAGCCATCCACGATCGGATCCACTCATGCGACTCGGACCGCACCTCTCACGCGTCGGCAACGACATCGTGGCCGTGCACCTCATCGACACCCCCGACGGCATCACCCTCATCGACGCCGGCCTCCCCGGGCACTGGTCGGACCTTCGCGCCGAGCTGCGCGCGATGGGTCGCGACATCCGCGACATCCGCGGCGTCGTCCTCACCCACGGTGACAGCGACCACATCGGATTCGCCGAACGACTGCGCCTTGAGACCGGCGCTCCCGTGTTCGTGCACGCCGCGGACGCCGACCGCGCGCGCGGCGGCGACAAGCCGAAGCTCTCGATGGGCCCCGCCCGCCTCGGGCCCACGCTCGGCTTCTTCGCCTACGGCCTCCGCAAGGGCGGCCTGCGCACGACCTACCTGACCGAGGTCGTCGAGGTGGCCGACGGCGACGTGCTCGACCTGCCCGGAGCTCCCCGGATCGTGAGCCTTCCGGGCCACTCGCCGGGCAGCATCGCGGTGCACTCGGCGCTCGCGAAGGCCGTCTTCGTGGGCGACGCGCTCACGACGCGTCACGTGCTCACGGGGCGCGAGGGCCCGCAGCCCGCACCGTTCACCGACGAGCCCGAGCAGGCCCTGTCATCGCTCGACCGCCTCGCAGCCCTCGACGCGACGTGGGTCATCCCGGGGCACGGCGCCCCGTTCCGGGGTTCACCGGCGGATGCCGCGTCTGCCGTCCGCGCCGCCGCCGCGTAGCCCGCGCGACACGATCGGGCCGGTGACACGGTCCGGCGACCGGCGGGGCCGGGCCAGCCCGGACGCTGACCACCCTGGGTTTGGGGCAAACCTCACGACGGAGGAGGAACCACCCGCCGGGACGGCCGCGCGAGCACGTCGCGCACGGCCGACGCGAGCGACTCGACGACATGCTCCGAGTCGATGCGCCGCCCGGCGCAGACCGCCTCGCGCGCGAGCTGCGCGTGCAGCTCGGGATCGCTCAGCAAACGCACGATCGCGTCGGCGAGGGCCTCTTCGTCGGCATCCGGCACGAGCAGTCCCCCGCCCTCGGCGAGCAGCTCGCGCGGGCCGTACCGCACGTCGTACGACACGACCGGGCACCCCTCGACGAGCGCCTCGGCGAGTGCGAGGCCCTGTCCCTCGTACGCCGACGTCGACACGAAGACGAGCGCCTCGCGCAGCACGCGGGCGGGGTCATCCGTCCGCCCTCGCAGCGCGATGTGGGCGCCCATCCCGAGCTCGTCGATGAGGTCCTGCAGCCTCTCGCCCTCGGGCCCGTCGCCGTAGATGTCGAGCGTCGCGCCGGGCACGCGCTCGACGACCTCGCGGAACGCGCGGATGGCGTGGTCGACGCGCTTGCCGGGCGCGAGCCTGTTGAGCATGACCGTGCGGCCGGGCACACGATCCGATGACGGGACGACGGATGCCGCGGCGTGCACACCGTGCGGCACGACGACGTGCACGCCCGACGCCCCGAAGCGCTCCTCGACGTCGGCGCGCTGCGCCGCGGTCGGCCACAGCACGGCGTCGAATCGCTCCGCGAGCGAGAACCACCGCGACCACAGCGTGTTCATCGGGCCGGACGGCTCGTACGGCGGCTCGAGGTGGATCGTGTGGATCGCATGGAGGAGGCGCACGTCCGGGTCGTCCCACCCCGCGAGCAGCTCGCCGAGCTGACGCGACTCGCAGATGACGACGACCGGCCGGTCGGGCCGCTCGCCGCGCACTTCGCGCACGACGTGGTCGAGCCACACGCGGTAGAGCTCGCCGAATCCGTCGAGCACGCCGGCGACACCGCCGTCGGGGCCGTGTACGACGACCGGGGCGGCGCTGACGTGCCAGTCCGGGTCGCCCGCGATGATGGGCACAGACACGGCCGGCTTCTCGGCGGGCACGGGCCGGTACTCCAGTGCGGCATCCGGCGAGCCGGGGTGGGCTGCGTCGAGCAGCCATTGCGCGGCTCCGCCGTGCGGCCCGGATGCCTCGTCGAACAGGTTCCGCATGCGCGATGGATCGAGCACGAGGTCGCGCCCCGCGAACGTCGCGCGATGGCGAGCGTGCTCGGCGGGCGTGCCGGGATCGACCGTCAGCAGCAGCGGTCCGCGGCCGCCGTGGACGCCGGCGACCGCCATCTGGCGCGCTCGTGCGAGCGTCGCGAGGGTGTACCCGCCGTCCATGTCGGGGATGAGGCGGCTCGAGAGCACGAGGTACTCGGCGTCGGGGAACTCCGTCACATTCCCATCAAACACCGCGGGGCGCCGCCCGCGCAGGCGGGTCAGTCCTGCGTCACTCCCACTCGATGGTCCCCGGGGGCTTCGACGTGACGTCGAGCACGACCCGGTTGATCTCGCGGACCTCGTTCGTGATGCGGTTCGAGATGCGCGCGAGCACGTCGTACGGCAGGCGCGTCCAGTCGGCGGTCATCGCGTCTTCGCTCGAGACGGGACGAAGGACGATCGGATGCCCGTACGTGCGCCCGTCGCCCTGGACGCCCACCGACCGCACGTCGGCCAGCAGCACCACCGGGCACTGCCAGATCTCGCCGTCGAGGCCCGCGCGCGTGAGCTCCTCGCGCGCGATGGCGTCGGCGTCGCGCAGGATCTCGAGGCGATCGGCCGTGACCTCGCCGACGATGCGGATGCCGAGCCCCGGGCCCGGGAACGGCTGGCGCGACACGATGACCTCGGGAAGACCGAGCTCGCGGCCGATCGCTCGCACCTCGTCCTTGAACAGCGTCCGCAGCGGCTCGACGAGCTCGAACTGCAGGTCCTCAGGGAGGCCGCCCACGTTGTGGTGAGACTTGATGTTCGCGGTGCCGGAGCCCCCGCCCGACTCGACGACGTCGGGGTACAGCGTGCCCTGCACGAGGAAGCGGATCGGCTCACCCTCTTCGGCCGCCTCGGCGACGAGCTCGCGCTCGGCCTGCTCGAACGTGCGGATGAACTCGCGCCCGATGATCTTGCGCTTCTGCTCGGGGTCGCTCACCCCCGCAAGAGCCGAAAGGAAGCGCTCGCGCGCGTCGACCGTGACGAGCCGCACCCCGGTCGCGGCGACGTAGTCCTTCTCGACCTGCTCGCGCTCGCCCTTGCGCAGAAGGCCGTGGTCGACGAACACGCACACGAGCTGGTCGCCGACGGCCTTGTGGACGAGGGCCGCCGCTACGGCGGAGTCGACGCCGCCCGACAGCGCGCACAGCACGCGGCCGGAGCCGACCTGCTCGCGGATCCGCTCGACCTGCTCGGCGATGACGTTGCCGCTGTTCCAGTCCGATGGGAGACCCGCCGCGCGGTGCAGGAAGTTCTCGATGACGCGCTGTCCGTAGTCGGTGTGCTTGACCTCGGGGTGCCACTGCACGCCGTACAGCTTGCGCTCGTCGTCGCCGAATGCTGCCACGGGCGTCGCCGTGGTCGACGCGAGCACCTGGAACCCCTCGGGGGCGCGGGCGACCTGGTCGCCGTGGCTCATCCACACGTTCTGCTCGGCCGGCTGCTCGGCCAGCAGCACGCCGCCGTCGCCCGTCAGCGAGGCATCCGTCGCCCCGTATTCGCGCAGGCCGGTATTGGCGACCTCGCCGCCGAGCGCCTGCGCCATGACCTGGAATCCGTAGCAGATGCCGAGCGTCGGCACGCCGAGCTCGAAGACGCCCGCGTCGAGCGACGGCGCACCCGGTTCGTACACCGACGAGGGACCGCCGGACAGGATGATGCCGACCGGGTCCTTCGCGGCGATCGCGGCGGCGGATGCCGTGTGCGGCACGATCTCGCTGTAGACGCCCGCCTCGCGCACGCGGCGCGCGATGAGCTGCGCGTACTGTGCGCCGAAGTCGACGACGAGGACGGGGCGCTGGGAGGTCTCGGTCTGCTCGGTCACTGGCCGCCTTCGGTGGGGATCTTCGCCGTGAGCGTGGAGTGCCCGGCGAGGTGGTGGGTCTGGTCGGCTCCGGATGCCGCGGCCGCCTCGCGCTCCGCGAGGTAGGCCCTCACGTCACGCGCGACGCGCACCTCGAGGAAGAACGACAGGAGCGGCACGATGCCGCCCGACGCGAGGAGCAGGAAGCGCCAGAACGGCCAGCGCATGAGGCTCCACACGCGGAAGCACGAGAAGAGGTACACGACGTAGAACCAGCCGTGCGCGACGAGGATGCCGAGGGACAGGTTGAAGCCGTCGCCCGTCGACTCGAGGCCGTTGGGGCCCTCGACGACGGGGGCGAACCACAGGAACCCGCCCGACCCGCCGAGGAACAGCTCGTACCCGAGCGCGGGCACGTACTTGAGGATCATCTCGGCGACCAGGAGCAGCAGCATCGTGCCGGTGATGACCGAGCAGATCTGGTAGAACTTCAGGGCTCCGCGGATCGCCGGGAAGGAGGCGAGCTTGGGGGCGGCGGGCATGATCCCAGTCTAGTCGCGGGTCGACTGGGCATCCGCCGGGCCGCATCCCCCTCAGCTGAGGCCGCTGTAGACGTGCAGCCCCTTGAAGAACATGTTCACGATCGTGAAGTTGAAGATCACGGCGACGAAGCCGATGATCGACAGCCATGCCGACCGCGCGCCGCGCCAGCCGCGTGTCGCGCGAGCGTGGATGTAGCCCGCGTAGAGGACCCAGATCACGAAGGTCCACACTTCCTTCGTGTCGAAGCCCCAGTAGCGGCCCCACGCGTCGTTCGCCCAGATGGACCCCGCGATGAGGGTGAACGTCCAGAAGATGAAGCCGATGATCGCGAAGCGGTACGCGAGCGACTCGAGTGCGTCGGCGCTCGGCAGCGTGCGCAGGAACCCGGGGCCGCTGCCCTTGACGACGGCGCCGGACGACTCGGATGCCGCGGCCTTCGCCTCGCGGCGGGCCTGCATGAGCTGCAGCACCGAGAGGCCGAACGCGAGCGCGAACAGCGCCGTCGCGAGCGACGCGACGAAGACGTGGATGACGAGCCACACGCTCTTGAGCGGATCGGCGAGCGGGACGATCTCGACGTAGAACGCGAGCGTCGCACCGCCGAGGAGCAGCACCGTGAGCCCCGTGATGAGCACGCCGAGGAAGCGCAGGTCGTACTTGAACAGCGTCACGAGGTAGACCGCGACGATGAGGAGCGTGCCGGTGAGGGCGAACTCGTACATGTTCGACCAGGGCACGCGACCCGCGGCGATGCCCCGCGTGACGTCGCCCGCGAGGTGGAAGAGGAAGGCGAGCACCGTCAGCGACGTGCCGATGCGCGCCCACATCATGCGCGGGCGCTGGGAGGGAGACGCTTCGAGCGCGGCCTTGGCGGCCGCCTCCTGCGCCCGCACGGCGCCGATCTTCTCACGAGCGGACGACGAGACGGATGCCCCGGCCGCCGTGGCTCCGACGCCGACGAGCTCGCGCTCGCGCGTCGCGGCGTCCTTCGCCTCGACCGCGAGAGCCGAGCGCCGGGCGAGGTCGATCGCGTAGGCGGCGAACGCCAGCACGTAGATCGCGATCGCGGTCCAGACCAGGAGCACCGACACGGAGTCGAGCGACAGCGTTTCGGTTGCGGGCATGGGTGCCATTCTACGTCGCCCCTTCCGGCGGGCTTGTGGCGGATGCGGGCTCGCGGAGCGCCGCCTCGAGGGCGTCGCCGTGCCGCTGGGCGACCTGGTCGACGGCATCCGCGAGTGTCGGGTCCTCGCCGCGCGCGAGACCCGCGTATTCGACGCGCAGCGTGTGGCCGTCGGGCGTCACCTTCACCCACATGCGGCGGCGCGCGACGAACAGGGCCGCGAGGAGGCCGAGGACCGCGAGCGTCGCGAACGCGAGCACCCACGGCGCGCCGACGTCGCGGTGGATCGACAGCGAGACGAAGCGCTTGACGGACTCGCCGAGGTCGCTCGAGCCCGCCGGAGACTCGTTCTCGAACGTGATCGTGCCGAGGCCGTTCGGCAGGTCGGCCGTCTGGCCTGGCATGAGCACGATCGAGTCGACGCCCACGGCTCGGCCGGTGAGCTGCTCCATCCCCGTGGGGTCGAGCGTGTAGACCGATCGCGGCGTGCCGTCGTCGATGCCGAGGTCGCCCGCGTACACGTCGAGCGTGAGCGTCGGGTACACGAGGTCGGGGTAGGTCGAGGTGAACGCGCCCGTCGTGAGCTCCTGCGCGGTCGGGTAGAAGAAGCCGACGAGTCCGAGCTGCTCGGGCATGCCGTCCGGCACCTTGATGACGCCGAGCGACGTCATGTTCGCGTCCTGCGGGAGGAACGGCACCGGCTCGGAGTACACGACCTCGCCGTCCGCGTCGCGGATCGTGATCGTCGGGGCGTAGCCGTTGCCCATGAGGTAGACGCGGTCGCCCTCGATGTCGAGCGGGTGGTTGACGCGCACCTCGCCCTCACGCGCCTCTCGGCCGGCGATCTGGGTCGTGAGGTGGGCGACGAAGTCACCCGCCTGACCCGAGCCCTGCAGGCCCGGCGCGACGTACTCGACCGAGAACTCGTCGAGCGTGAGCGCGTACGGCACGAGGCGCTCCTCGTCAACGAACCGGCCAGGATTGAACGACGAGTAGTCGAGCATCGTGTTGACGAACGTGCGCCCCTCGATGATGACGCTCTGCCCCGTGTAGGTAAAGCCGCCGCCGACCGCCACCGAGATGAGCACGCCCACGAGTGCCGCGTGGAACACGAGGTTGCCCGTCTCTCGCGCGTAGCCGCGCTCGGCCGACACCGAGTACGAGCCTCGGCCGTCGTACCGCTCGACGCGGTAGCCGGCCTTGCGGAGCTGCTCACCGGCGAGGGCGACGGCGGTCTCGCCGGATGCCGCGGAGTCGGCGCCCGGTGCGAGCTCGACGATCGTCGAGCGGTGGTCGTCGAGGCGCTCGAGGCGCGCGGGCGTGCGCGGCGGCCGCGCGCGCAGCGCCTTCCAGTGGTGCCTCGTGCGCGGGATGACGCAGCCGATGAGCGAGACGAACAGCAGGATGTAGATCGCCGAGAACCACGGCGACGTGTACACATCGAACAGGCTCAGGTTGTCGAGGACCGGGGCGAGGTCGGGGTTGTCGGCGTAGTACTGGGTGACGCCGTTCGGGTCGGCGCTGCGTTGCGGCACGATCGACCCGGGGATCGCGGCGATCGCGAGCAGGAGCAGCAGCACGAGCGCCGTGCGCATCGACGTGAGCTGCCGCCAGCCCCAGCGGAGCCACCCGACGAAGCCGAGCGCGGGCTGCGTGACGTCGGCCGCGGCATCCGCGTGATCGGACGGACGCAGCGGGTCCGCGTCCACGCGACCAGTCGTGGCGCCGGTCGAGGCCTCGTCGTCAGAGCGGGAGCGGGACACTCAGGAACACCCCCTGCAGAGACGCCATGAGCATCGTCCAGACGCCCGTGAGCATGAGCACGCCGAGCAGCACCAGCAGCGCGCCCCCGATCAGGTTGACAGCGCGGATGTGCCGTCGCAGGAACGCGACCGAGCGCGTCGCCCACCCGAACCCGAGCGCGAGGAGCACGAACGGGATGCCGAGCCCGAGCGAGTAGGCGAGGCCGAGGAGCGCGGCGCGCCACGGGTCGCCGAGGTTCCACGACACGGAGAAGATCGCGGTGAGTGTCGGGCCGATGCATGGGGTCCACCCGACGCCGAGTGCGACGCCGAGGAGTGGTGCGCCGACGAGGCCGAGGTTGCCGCGCAGCTGCGGGCGCATCGTGCGCTGGGCGAGCCCGAACACGCCGATGAAGACGAGGCCCATCACGACTACGACGGCGCCCATGACGCGCGTGATGATGTCGGCGTACTCGATGAAGAAGCGCCCGGCGGCGCCGCCCAGGACGTTGACCGCCATGAAGACGAGCGTGAACCCGGCGATGAAGAGGACGACGCCCAGCAACAGGCGGCCGCGGGTCGGGGCATCCGTCATCGTCGTCGTCTGCGCTTCGTCTCGCGGCGCGCGCTCAGCGACCGACTTCGACCGCGACGTGGCGGGGGTCACCGCTCCCCCGATGAAGCCGAGGTAGCCCGGAACGAGCGGCAGCACGCACGGCGAGAGGAACGACACGAGTCCGGCGAGCATCGCGACCGGCAGGGCGAGCCACAGCACGCCGTCCGAGACGAGGGCTCCGACGCTCACGACTCCTCCAGCGCGGTGCGCACGAGCGCGGTGAGGATCGAGTCGTCGGGAAGCTGCCCGATCACGCGAGCGGCGACGCGACCCTCCTTGTCGAGCACGAGGGTCGTCGGCGTCGCCTGGATCGGCGTCTTGTCGGCGAACGCGAGCTTGACGGCGCCATCGTCCGCCGCGATCACGCTCGGGTAGGTGACGCCCCACGTCTCGGCGAAGGCCGCCGCCGCTTCGGGCGAGTCGCTCGTGTTGATGCCGAGGAACGCCACGTCGTCGCCCTCGAACGCATTGTGCGCCTTCTCGAGGTCGCCCGCCTCGGCGCGGCACGGCCCGCACGCGGCGTACCAGAAGTTCACGACGAGCACCTTGCCCGCGAAGTCGTCGCTCGACACGCGGTCGCCGGTCTCGAGCGTGCCCTCGAACTCGACCGGCTCGGTGCGCTGGTCGGCGGGGATCTCCTGCACGCGGAAGTCACCCGCGATGTAGCCCTTGTTGTCTCCCGCGCGGTACTGCTCGGCGAGCGGGTCGTTCGCGCACGCGGCGAGGCCTCCCACGAGCGCAAGGGAGAGAACAGCGGTGGCCACGACCCGCAAGCGACGGCCCATCACACGGCCCCCACATCCACCGCACCGGCGGTCGCCGCCGGCTCGGCGTACGCGACCTCGGTCCACTTGTTGTCGACCATCTCGAAGCTCGTGACGCTCGACAGCGCGCAGCGCCGTCGCCGCGGGTCGTGCTGCGTCGGCAGCCCCGCCACGGCGAGGTGCGTGATCCAGATCGGAAGCTGGTGCGACACCATGACGACATCGCCGGAGTCGGCGGACTCCCACGCCTCGGTCATCGCGGCGTTCATGCGCGCGACGACGTCGGCGTACGGCTCGCCCCAGCTCGGGAGCGCGGGCTTGCGCAAGTGGCGCCAGTTCCACGGATTGAGGAGGGCGCGCACCATGCGGCGGCCTTCGAAGACGTTGGTGGGCTCGATGATGCGGTCGTCGATGCGCGGCTCGAGGCCGAAGATCTCGGTGAACGGCTCGGCCGACTCGCGCGTGCGCTGCAGCGGCGACGACCACAGCGCGGCGACCGGGCGGTCCATGCTCTGCACCCACTCGGCGGCCTGACGCGCCATGCGGCGGCCCGCTTCGCTCAGCCCGTACCCCGGGAGTCGTCCGTAGAGCACACGGCGAGGGTTGTGAACCTCCCCGTGGCGCACGAGATGGAGGCGGTCGGCGGGCACCCGTCAAGTCTACGTGGGCGCGTTCTGTGGACGCGCTGAGCGCCGGTCACTCCCGATCACCCTGTGGGAACGCCCGCCGCAGCGATGAACGCTCCGACGAACCACGACCCGATGACGAACGGCACCGCGACGAGCGGGACCCAGAACGCGTGACGCCGCCTGACCAGCAGCACGATCGCGAGGACGACCGCCGCGAGCAGGACCGCCCACGGCAGGGCCACCGCCGTCAGCATGCCGAGGCCGATGAGCTCGGTGCTGCAGTCGCGAACGCCGCACGGGTCGCTCGCCATCGCGAGGAAGAACCCGAAGAACGACACGATGAGCGCCAGGACGCCCAGCCCCACGAGGAGCACCACCGTGAGCACGACGTCCCACACGCGCGCGGGCGGCTTCGCGGCCGGCGCGGGCTGGTACGGCGCGATGGGCGAGGCGGGCGGGCCGTACGGCGGCGGCTGCGTCATGGCCGCATCGTAGCGGGCGACCTCCGTCGGAGCGCGCGATCCACCCACGTAGACTTGTCGCTCGTGACTGAACGCGTCCTCGTCAACCAGCTGCAGGCCCGCGCAGACGGCCCGGTGTCCGTCTCGGGATGGGTCGAGACCGTCCGCGACCAGAAGAAGGTGCAGTTCGTCATCCTTCGCGACGAGACCGGCGCGGTGCAGCTCGTCAATCCGGCCACCCGTGAGCTGGAAGAGGGGGCGGATGCCGCGGCCCAGGCCGCGCACGCGCTCACGACGACCATCTCCGAACTGACCCACGGCACGTTCCTCACGGTGCACGGCGAGCTCAAGCACGACGAGCGCGTCAAGCTCGGAGGCGTCGAGATCAAGATCGGCACCCTCGACATCGCGGCGGCAGCCCTCCCCGAGACGCCGATCGCCGCCGACAGCGGCCTCGACAAGCGCATGGACTGGCGCTTCCTCGACCTCCGCCAGCGCCGCAACAACCTCCTCTTCCGCGTGCAGACGACTCTCGAGCACGCGATGCGCACGTTTTGGATCGAGCGCGACTACATCGAGGTGCACTCGCCGAAGCTCATGGCCTCGGCATCCGAGTCCAACGCCGAGCTGTTCTCGCTCGAGTACTTCGGCGACCAGACCGCGTACCTCGCGCAGAGCCCGCAGTTCTACAAGCAGATGGCGCAGGCCGCCGGCTTCGGCAAGATCTTCGAGATCGCCCCGGCGTTCCGCGCCGACCCCTCCTTCACGAGCCGCCACGCGACAGAGTTCACGTCGATCGACGCCGAGATCAGCTGGATCGACTCGCACGAGGACGTCGCACGCATGCAGGAAGAGCTGCTGCAGGTCGCGTTCCAGGCGGTCAAGGACAAGCACGGCGACGAGATCGAGGAGCTCTTCGGCATCGAGGTGCAGGTTCCGCAGATCCCATTCCCGCGCATCCCGCTCGCCGAGGCGCGGCGCATCGTCGCCGAGCGCGGCTACGAGATCCCGCGCACCGACGGCGACCTCGACCCCGAGGGCGAGCGCCAGATCTCGGCGCACGTCGAAGAGACGTACGGACACCAGTTCGTCTTCATCACCGACTACCACCCCGAGATCCGCGCGTTCTACCACATGCGCGACCCCGAGACGGGGCTCACGAAGTCGTACGACCTGCTCTTCAAGGGCGTCGAGATCACGACGGGCGCGCAGCGCGAGCACCGGGTCGACGTCCTCGTCGAGCAGGCGAAGGAGAAGGGCCTCGACCTCGAGCACCTCGAGTTCTACTTCGACTTCTTCCGCTACGGCGCCCCGCCGCACGGCGGCTTCGGCATGGGCCTCGCGCGCGTGCTCATGCTGCTGCTCGGCGAGTCGTCGATCCGCGAGGTCACGTACCTCTTCAGAGGCCCCACGCGCCTCGCCCCGTAGCCCCGGCCGGGAGACCCCTCGCCCCTAGACTGGCGCGGTGCGCATCGAGGGATTCGTCAACTTCCGCGACACCGGAGGGATCCCGCTGACCGCGGGCGAAGCGACCCGCCCCGGCGTCCTGTTCCGCTCCGACGCGCCATCCGCACTCACCGCGCAGGGCTTGAGCGAGCTCGCGGCGACGCCGATCGGCGTCGTCGTCGACTTCCGCACCGAGCTCGAGCGGCGGAGCGCACCGGACGTCCTCCCGGCCACGAGGCCCGTGCGGCTCGTGCAGCTCGAGGTGCTCGAGGGGGCGCTGCCCGGGCTGGCATCCGTGTCTCGCGACGCCGTGCCGGACGCCCGGCAGCTCGCCCGGATCTTCGCGGCCCTGCCGACGCTCGGCGATCTCTACGTCGCGATGCTCGTACACGGCGCCGGAGCATTCGCCGAAGTCGCGCGGCTCGTCGCCGGCTACGTGCCCGACGAGCCGTCCGCCGTGCTCGTGCACTGCACCGCGGGGAAGGATCGCACGGGTGTCGCGGTCGCGCTCCTGCTCGACGCGGTCGGCGCGCGCCGTGACGCGATCGTGGCGGACTACGCTTCCAGCGCCGACAACCTCGCGGGCCCGTGGACCGAGCGCGTGCAGCAGGGCATTGCGGCTCTCGGCGTGCCGCTCACGCCGGCTGTCGTGGAGCTCACGACCGGGACGCCGCCCGAGGCGATCGAACGCGCGCTCGCGTGGGTCGATGCCAAGCACGGCGGGTCCGCGCAGTACCTGCGCAGCGGCGGCCTCACCGAGGCAGACCTCGAGGGCCTTCGCCGGGCGCTCGTCGGCTGACGAGGCATCCGTCTCTACCCCTGGAGGGCGGAACGCCGATAGGTTTCGATCGACGGCGCCGTCACACAGCGGCGTCGCAGCCGACGATCGAAGGGGATCAACGATGGCGGGCAAGTTCGAGCTGTGGACCGACAAGGGCGGTCAGTACCGGTTCAACCTCAAGGCGTCGAACGGGCAGGTGATCGCGACGAGTGAGGGGTACTCGTCGAAGGCGAGCGCGCTCAACGGCATCGAGTCGGTCAGGAAGAACGCACCCGACGCGCCCGTGGTCGAGAGAGAGGACTAGGCTCAGCGACCGGCGAGCGCAGCGCGCAGCCGGTCGGGCGACACGCGCCAGTGCGCGTGCAGCTCACCGTCGACGAGCACGACGGGGATCTTCTCCCACCACAGCTCGTAGAGCGCGGGGTCGTCGAGGATAGACCGCTCCTCGACGAGGACCGAGTCATCCGGAAGGTCGGCGACCACGGTCTCGACGACCTCGCGTGCGACGTCGCACAGGTGGCAGTCGGGCTTGCCGATGAGCGTGAGCGTCGTCACGTCGTTCAGCGCTCGACGGGGAAGCCCAGGGCGATCCACTCGCCCGTGCCGCCGTCGACGTTCGTCGCGTCGTGGCCGCGCGCCTCGAGTGCCTGGACGACACGAGCCGAACGGCCGCCCGCCTGGCAGATGACGTCGAACGCGGCATCCGGCAGTTCATGCAGCCGTTCGCCGAGCGTCGACATCGGCAGATTCACGGCTCCGGGCACGTGGCCGAGGGCGTACTCGTCGGGCTCGCGCACGTCGATGAGCGGAACGCCCTGGCGCTCGCGCAGTTGCTGGACGGTGATCGACTTCACGCTGGAACCTCCCGCGGCGTACACGAAGCGCCCGTCCGGCCGGACAGGCGCTTGTGTCTGTGCCGCTTACTTCTTGTTGCGGCGCTGGTGGCGAGTCTTGCGAAGCAGCTTGCGGTGCTTCTTCTTCGCCATGCGCTTGCGGCGCTTCTTGATGACAGAACCCACGGAGAACCTCACAATTCGGGGTCTGGACGCGATCGGACCGCGCCCGGGAATGGGCAGATGCGAAAAATGCCTCGGAACAGTTTAGCCGACGTCGGACACCGGCCGTTGCAGAGCTTCGCTCACCGCCGACTCCGGCACGCGATAGCTGCGCCCGAACCGCACCGCCGGCAGCTCGCCCGAATGCACGAGTCGGTAGACGGTCATCTTCGACACGCGCATGATCTCGGCCACCTCAGCGACCGTCAGGAATCGCACATCCGGCAACTCCGCCATCTCAGTTCCCCTCAGAAAGCCCCAGTCTTCTGCCGACCACTCTAAGGGGCCGGCGAGACTCCTGTAAACCGGTGTGACGACTGTGAAATCTGTGACGGCTCCCCGTCACTCCGCCCTGCGTGCGGCCGTCGCCGCACGTTCGCGCGCCTCGCGTGCGACCTGGCGCTCCACGCGCCGCGCGGCGCGCAGCGCCTTCTCGGCTTCGCGCACCGCCTTGCGCGCCTCACGGTAGCGCTTGTCGGGCGCGATGTCGGCGTCGTCGAGCCCCATCCACGGCACGCGCTCGGGCCGGCGTCCGTCGGCGACGCGGTCCATGTACGCCTGCACGCCGTCGAGGCTGCGCTCGAGCCCGAACATGAACGGATCCGACTCGTCGAGGAACACTCCGGCGTCGATCGCCGCCCGAAGGTGCGGATACGCGTCCTCCGTGACGAGCGCCCGGTACAGCGCGTCCTCGTGCAGGGTGATGTCGTCGGGCGCCTCGCCGCTCGACCTCTGGCGCCGCGCATAACCGGCGAGGACGAGCCCCGTCCAACGCGACGCGCCCGTCACGAGAAGCAGCACCGAGAGCCGTTCGTCGTGGGTCAGCGCAGTCCCGTCGAGGGCCGCGAGCCCCGCGTCCATCCAGGCGGCGCTGTTGGGCGTCACGGGTGAGCCGCTGATGGGCACCTCGAGCACCCACGGATGCTGCAGATACAGCGTCACCTGCTCGCGGTATAGGGCGGTGAGCGTCTCCCGCCAGTCCCCCGCGGTGCGCGCCTCTTCGGAGGGAAGCCCCGTGGCCTCCTCCTGCATGAGCAGGATGAGGTCGTCCTTGGCCGTGACATAGCGGTAGAGCGACATCGGCGTATACCCGAGCCGGGAGGCGACGGCCGCCATCGAGACGGCGCCGAGCCCCTCGGCATCCGCGATCTGGACCGCCGCCTCGACGATCTGCTCGACGCTCATCTCACGCTTCGGCCCGCGCTGCGGGTTCGCCGCGACGCCCCACGCGAGCGCGATGCCCCGCGGCAGCTCCAGGTCTTCGCGTTCGGCCATGGTCCAACCCTAGTCTTGTGTATCTCGTAAACAGTCTGTTAGCGTCATACACAGTTTCTGCCATACACAGAAAGGTTCCTCATGCCGAACACGACGGCAGCGATCGAAGTGCGCGGGCTCCGCAAGTCCTTCGGCCGCCAGACGGTGCTCGACGGCATCGACCTCGCCGTGGCGACGGGCGAGGTCTTCGCCCTCCTCGGACCGAACGGCGCGGGCAAGACCACCGCGATCACGATCCTCACCACACTCGCTCGTCCAGACGCCGGAACCGCCCTCGTCGCCGGCCGCGACGTCACGGCCGATCCGCTCGGCGTCAAGCAGCGCATCGCCCTCACCGGCCAGAGCGCGGCGGTCGACGACATGCTCTCCGGCTACGAGAACCTCGTGATGCTGGGCCGCCTGTCGGGGCTCGGCGGGCGGGGCGCGCGTCGCCGTGCGACCGAGCTTCTCGAACGCTTCGATCTGACGGATGCCGCGGCGAAGCGCGTCAGCGCGTACTCGGGCGGCATGCGACGGCGCCTCGACCTCGCGCTGAGCTTCGTCGTGACGCCCGAGATCCTGTTCCTCGACGAGCCGACGACAGGCCTCGACACGCGCAGCCGCCGCGAGCTGTGGGACGTCATCCGGTCGCTCGCCGACGCCGGCACGACGGTGTTCCTCACCACGCAGTACCTCGAAGAGGCCGACCAGCTCGCCGACCGGATCGCGGTACTCGACGGCGGACGCATCGTCGCGGTCGGCACGCCCGCCGAGCTGAAGGCGCGCATCGGCGGCGACACCGTCGAGCTGCACGACGAGCACGGTGCGCTTCTCGCCGAGCTGCCGACCGACGGCACGGTCGCCGGCCTGCGCCGCGCGCTCGACGAGCTCGACGAGTCGGGCGCCGAAGGCGTCGTGACCCTCCGTCGTCCCACGATGGACGACGTCTTCCTCTCCCTCACGTCCTCGGGCCGGTCCGCCCGCGCCGCCGACGACGACGACACGACGATCAAGGAGTACGCATGACCGCCATCGCACCCTCCGCCCCTTCGCTGCGCCCCCGCATCTCCGGCCTCACCGCCGAGACGACGTTCGTCGGCCGCAGCCTCCGGCACTCGCTGCGCGACGGCGAGTCGCTGCTCATGGCGATCCTGCTGCCGGTCATGCTCATGCTGCTGTTCACGTTCGTGTTCGGCGGAGCCATCGATCCGTCGGGGGGCTACGTCGATTACGTCGTGCCGGGCATCATCCTGCTGTGCGCCGGGTTCGGCGCCTCATCCACCGCGGTGTACGTCGCGGGCGACATGAAGACGGGCATCATCGACCGGTTCCGCACGATGCCGCTGCGCGCGAGCGCCGTGCTGACGGGCCATGTCGTCGCGAGCCTGCTGCGCAACCTGCTCGCGACCGCCGTCGTGATCGTCGTCGCGGTGGCGGTCGGCTTCCGCCCGACGGCCGGCCCCCTGGAGTGGATCGGCGCGATCGCGATGGTGGCGCTCTACATCCTCGCGATCACGTATCTGTTCGCCGCGATCGGCCTCGCCGCCTCGAGCCCGGAGGGTGCGAACGGCTACGGGTTCATCATCCTGTTCGTCCCCTACCTGTCCAGCGCGTTCGTGCCCGTCGACTCCATGCCGACGTGGCTGCAGTGGATCGCCGAGAACCAGCCCGTCACCCCCATCATCGAGACGATCCGCGGGCTCCTCATGGGCACGCCCGTCGGCGCCGAGCCGTGGTGGGCGATCGGATGGTGCGCCCTGATCCTCGTGGTCGCGTTCGTGTGGGGCTCGTGGCTCTTCCGCCGCAAGGCAGGGCGGCGGTAGGCAGGTCGCCGTCGGGCCCCGTCTACGACGAAGCGGCTTCCCGGTCGCTCAGCGGCCGGGAAGCTTCTTCAGCGCGTTCTCGAGGACGTGCTTGGCGGATGCCGCGGCACGGCCCACGACCTCGGCGGCGTGCGCCGCGGAGTCGGGCAGCGCCGCGGTCGCGGGGTCCGAGGCATCCGGCTGTCCTGTGTCGAGGAACGGCACGAGCCAGTCGTCGACCTCGTCGAGCGGCGCGGGCGACAGACTGTAATACCGGTGCTGGCCCACTTCGCGCACCGACACGAGGCGCGCTTCGCGCAGCACCTTGAGGTGCTTGGAGACGGTCGGCTGGCTGACCCCGAGCGTGTGCACGATGTGCGACACGCTCGTCCCGTTCTCCCCGGCGAACGATCGGTCCAGCAGCAGCTTCAGAATGTCTCGTCGCGTCCCGTCCGCGATGACGTCGAAGATGTCCGCCATGTCCTCAGACTAGCCGCGCGCTGGGCGGAGTACCATGACATACCGTCCAAGCGAGGGCGGTGCCCTGAGGGAGCCGAGCGAGTCGAAAGGGGCATCGACGATGGCGACAGGCCCGGTGGCTCCGCGGGTCGGTCGGATCCTCGTCAAAGGCGCCGTCACGATCCGCGATGAGCTCCGATCGCTGACGACGTCTTCACCCGCCCGCTTCGCGGTGCTCGTCTTCGTCACCCTCATCGGACTGTTCACGGTCCTGTACTCGCTGCCGATCGCCGCAGCCGACGGCCGGCGCACCCCGTTCGCGGACGCACTCTTCACCGCGGTGTCGACGATCTGCGTCACGGGCCTGGCGACGGTCGACATGAACGCGCACTGGTCTGCGTTCGGCCACGTCGTCACGTATGTCGGCGTCAACGTCGGCGCGCTCGGCGTGCTGACCCTCGCGTCGATCCTGGGCCTGGTCATCTCGAAGCGCCTGGGCCTGCGAGCGAAGCTCATCGCCGCGGGTGAGAGCAACCCGCTCCGCATCCACGGCGGACCGGTCAACGAGGGCCAGACCGTGCGACTCGGCGAGGTCGGCCAGCTGCTCGCGACCGTCGCGCTGTCGACCCTCATCATCGAGGCGGGGCTCACCATCCTGCTGTACCCGTCGCTCATCTGGGCGGGGGTCGATCCGCTCGTCGCGCTGTGGGAGGCCCCCTACTACGCGGCGATGTCGTTCACGAACACCGGATTCGTCCCCAATGACGGTGGGCTCGTCCCGTTCGCGGACGATTACTTCCTGCTCTCGGTGCTCATGGCGGGCGTGTTCCTCGGGTCGATCGGCTTCCCGGTCATCTTCACGCTGTGGCGCCAGCGCTGGCACGTGAAGCAGTGGTCGCTGCACGCGAAGCTCACGATCATCACGACCGTCATCCTCTTCTTCGCGGGCGCCGGCGTCTTCGTCCTCCTCGAGTTCAACAACCCCGCCACGTTCGGGAGCATGGACGCGTGGGACACGACGTTCCAGTCGTTCTTCGTGTCGGCGAACACCCGTTCGGGCGGCTTCGCCGTCGTCGACATGGGCGACTTCCATGGCTCGTCCCTCGTCGTGGGCTCGATGCTCATGTTCGTCGGCGGCGGCTCGGCCTCGACCGCGGGCGGCATCAAGGTGACGACGCTCGCCGTGCTCGCCCTCGCGGTGTGGTCGGAGGCGAAGGGCAAGGGCTCGGTCGAGGCTTTCGGGCGCCGGATCCCGAGCGACGTGCAGCGCGTCGCCCTCTCGGTCGTCGCGTGGGGCGCCACGATCGTCGCGATCTCGACGATCCTCATCGCCCAGATCTCGCAGGCGCCCGTCGAGGACGTGCTGTTCGACGTGATCTCGGGCTTCGCGACCGTCGGGCTCTCGACGGGCATCACTGCCGAGCTGCCCGACCCCGCCATCTACGTGCTGGCGGCGACCATGTTCATGGGTCGCGTTGGTACAGTGACTCTCGCCGCGGCGGTGGCCGCGACATCACGTTCGCAGCTGTACTCGCTGCCGGTGGAAAGGCCGATCGTTGGTTGAGCAGATCCGCGGCGACGCACCCGTCCTCGTGATCGGACTCGGGCGGTTCGGAGCGGCATGCGCGGGCGAGCTCGATCGCCTGGACCGCGAGGTGCTCGCGATCGACGAGAGCCTCGAGCTCGTGCAGAAGTGGTCGGAGCGCGTGACGCACACCGTGCAGGCCGACGCCCGCAACATCGACGCGCTCAAGCAGATCGGCGCGCAGGACTTCCAAGTCGCCGTCGTCGCCGTCGGCTCCATCATCGAGGCATCCGTGCTCATCACCGCCAACCTCGTCGACCTCAAGGTCCCGCAGATCTGGGCGAAGGCGGTGTCGCAGTCGCACGGCAAGATCCTCGCGCGCGTCGGCGCGAACCACGTCATCTACCCCGAGCGCGAGGCCGGCGAGCGCGTGGCCCACCTCGTGAGCGGGCGGATGCTGGACTTCATCCGCTTCGACGACGACTTCGTGCTCGCCAAGATGTACCCGCCGAAGTTCATCCGCGGCGTCGGCCTCAACGAGTCGGGAGTGCGCACGAAGTACAACGTCACGGTCGTCGGCGTGAAGAGCCCCGGAAAGCCGTTCCGCTACGCCGAGGCGAACACGGTCGTCACGAACCACGACCTGATCATCGTGTCTGGCACCAACGTCGACGTGGAGCGCTTCGCCGCCCTCGACCGGTGACAGCGTCCGAGGCCGGGAGCAGACTGGCCGGATGGACGACAGAGAGAAGACGGATGCCGCGGCCCGCGCCTGGGTCGAGAAGTACGTCACCGCGTGGCGCACGAACGACCCGGCCGACATCGGGGCGCTGTTCACGCCCGACGTCGAGTACCGCTTCGAGCCGTGGGAGGAGCCGATCCGCGGATCCGAGGCGATCACCGCGGAATGGATCAAACGCGCCGACGACCCCGGCACATACGAGTTCACGTGGGACGTCGCCGGCGTCGACGGCTCGCGCGCGTTCATCGAGGCCGAGACGCGCTACGACGACGGCAACCACTATCGCAACATGTGGGTCGTCGACCTCGCAGACGACGGGCGCGCCCGGCGGTTCACGGAGTGGTGGATGAAGCAGCGCGAGTGACGCCTACGCGCCGCCCGCGGCGAGCTCCCTCGCGCGTGCGAGCGCGGCATCCGTCGCCTCGGCGAAGACCTCGTCGAGGCGAGCCGCCTGCAGGACCGCGATCGCGCGTTCGGTCGTGCCCTTGGGGCTCGTCACCTGACGGCGCAGTTCGGCCGGGTCTTCACCGGATGCCTCGAGCAGTGCCGCCGCGCCGATGAAGGTCTGCTCGGCGAGCAGTCGCGCCTCCGCGTCGGCGAAGCCCTTGCCGCGCGCGGCCTTCGTGAACTCCTCGATGAGGAGGAACACGTAGGCGGGCCCCGACCCCGAGATCGTCGAGAGGGCGTCGATCTGCGACTCCGGCACCTCGACCACAGCGCCGCACGTCTCGAAGAGCCGCCGCACGACGGCGACGACCTCCGGCCCCGCCGTCGATCCGGCGGCGATGCCCGTCACGGCCTTGCCGACGACCGCCGGCGTGTTCGGCATCGACCGGATGACGGCGACGTCCGGACCGAGGATCTGCTCGAAGGTCTCGATCGTCACGCCGGCGGCGAGGCTCACAACGATCGTGCCCGCTCGCAACACGGGCGCGATCTCGCGCAGCAGATCGGGGACCATCGCGGGCTTCACGCCGACGAGCACGATGTCGGCACTGGCCGCCGCGGCGGTGTTGCCGTCGTGCCGCGCCTCGAGCGCGATGCTCTCGACCCCCGACAGCTCGCCGAGCGCCGATGCCTTCGCGGCGGTGCGGTTGGTGACCGTCACTCCCCCGCCGGCGAGCCCCGATCGCACGAGACCCCGCAGGATCGCGCCTCCCATGGAGCCGGCTCCGAGGATCGCGACGGGCGGAAGCGCTTCGGACTCACGTGCCATCCCGCCATCCTACGGAGGCGGGTGGCGAGCCTGCCCTCACGCGGGCAAGTCGTCGAGGAACGTCGGGGCCGACCGCTGCCGCACCTCCTCCGCGAGGGCGAACGCGTCGTCCCACTCGCGCAGGAACCGGTCGAGGCTGTAGTGCTCGAGGGCGTGCGCCCGCGCGCGGGCGCCCTTCTCCTGAGCGAGGATCGGGTCCTCGACGAGCGCGCGGATCGCGGTCGCGAGCACGTCGAGGTCGGTCGAGACCGCGCCGCCGTCAGGGGGGACGGCTCGCGCGGCATCCGTCGCCCCGATCGCCACGACCGGCATGCCCACGAGCATCGCCTCGATGAGCGACCTGCCCAGCGACGTCCAACGGCCCGTGTGGAGGTAGAGGCGGCGGCGCGCGATCTCCGTGCGCAGTTCGGCGGCCGCGAGCTCTCCGCCGTGGTGGATGCCCGTCGGCGGGAGGGTGCGTCGCAGCGCCTCGCCGCCCGGGCCGTACACGTCGATCGGAGCCGTCTTCGCGAACTGCGGGAGCAGATCGGTGCCCGCGAGGCGCCAGCGACGCATCGGCTCGGTGATGACGGCGGCCGCACGCGGAAGCTCGCCGGTGTACTGCGCCCCCGGATCGGGGACGCCGTGCTCGATGACCGCCGTCGGGGCCCGGCCGTTGTCCCAGAAGAGCCGGTTGAAGTGCGTCAGGTGGACGAGGAGGATGTCGTCGCGGTCCGCGATCGGGTGCTCGCTCGTCGTGGGTCCCTCGCGCGGCGGGTCGTGCTCGACATAGGCGGCGGCCACCTCCTGTCCGGGGCGCCGCCCCGTGAACCGGTGGACGACGTCGACCTCATCGGGACGCTGGAGCACGACGACGTCCAGTTCCTCGTCCATGAGCTCGTCGGCGGTGACCTCCCGGACTCGCGGCCAGTCACGGCCCGCCTTCCCGAGGCCCCAGTCGCTGCGCGTCTCGTCGACCGGCAGCAGGTACTCGTGCTCACCGCGGACGAGGGCATCCGTGTAGCCCCCGTGCAGATGCCACATGAGGATCTTCATGGCGCCTCCTCGCCGACCGCGCCGGTCGGCCTACCCGCCGGTCGCGGACTGCGGGGCGCCCGCCCACGCGATGACGAGGATGACGATCAGCAGCACGAGCGCCGAGGCGGCCAACGCGATCGTCAGCCACGCGAACGTGAAGCTGCGGTAGCGGCCGGGGCCGACGACCCCCGCCGTCACGCACATAGCGACGAACAGGCCCACCTGCAGGGCGATGCCGATCCAGGCGACTGCCGGCGCGATGGGGATCGCAAGGGCGAACAGCACGACAGCGACGACGCCCATGATGCCCGAGGGGATGAGCCACCGCGCCGCGCCGGCGTTCGCGCCGAGCGCGGGCTGGTTGCGCACGCGCGTCGGGTCCTGATTCGGGTCGTCCGGATCCTGCGTCACTCGTCGTCACCGACCAATCTGCTCGAGCCGGACGACCCCGGATCGACCCCCGGTTCATAGTCCTGCACCGCCAGGTCGTCGGCGGTCGCGGCATCCGTCACCCGCTTGTCGTCCGCGACCCCGCGGGTCGGCCCGTCCTGCCGATCGACGCCATCGGGCTGTCGGTCGGCCTCGGTGTCGTCGAGGTCGGTCTCCATCGACCCGTCGGCCGCGCGCGTCCCGACGCCCGAGATGTCGTTCTGACTCGAGATGTTCTGGATGTCCGCGCGATCAGCGGGATCGATCGAGGCGCTGTCGACCGCCCCGGTGTCGGCGCCGGCGCCTCCCGCGGGCACGTGGGGCTTTTCGTCGCTCATGCTCACTCCGAGATCTCTGCCACCGTCTCACCCGTCTCCTGCGACGATAGTGCGAGGGCGACGTCGGCCTGGCTGATGATGCCGACGAGATCGTGGCCGTCGATGACGGGGAGGCGGCGGACCTGGTGGGTCCTCATCATCTCGAGCGCCTCGCGCACGTCGTCGTCCGCGCCGACCGTGACCAGCTTGCCCTCGCCGAGGGATCCGGCGGTCGTCGACGCGGGGTCGCCTCCCTGCGCGATGACCTTCACGACGATGTCGCGGTCGGTCACCATGCCCTTCAGGCGCTGGTCCTCGCCGCAGATCGGCAGCGCGCCCACGTCGAGCGAGGCCATGAGGCGAGCGGCCTCGACCAGGGTCTCGTTCTCTCCGACGCACCGCGGGTTGGGGGTCATGATTTCTCTTGCGACGGTCATGGTCCGCTCCTTTGTGAGTGTGCCTGTCACTTCGCGACGCTACGTAGGGGTGCGCGGACGGCGAGAGGGCCTTGACAGACGGGACTCGGAGTGTCAACCCCCTCGGTCATCGAGCACCTGGGTGGACATGCTCGGTCGAGGAGGTTGAGAGCGCATGAAAAGCCCGATCAAGCCGATGTCGACGCACGTCACCGAGCACCCCGTGACTGAGCCCCGTCCGGCAGCGCCGGGGCTGGGGACGGATGCGGGGGCCCACCCCCTGCCCCGCACGCGACCCGTGCGCGTGTGGGAGCTGCGGAACGGTCCCGCACCGGCCGCGCGGCACGAATAGCGTGCGCGCCGTCACGTGGCAGGGGCGGCGCGACATCGCCGTCCTCGATGTGCCCGATCCGCGGATCCTCGAGCCCACAGACGCGATCGTCCGGATCACGTCGACCGCGATCTGCGGCTCGGACCTGCACCTCTACGAGCTCTTCGGCCCGTTCATGGACCCGGGCGACATCCTCGGGCACGAGTCGATGGGGATCGTCGAGGAGGTCGGTTCGGCCGTGAAGCGGCTGCGGCCCGGGCAGCGGGTCGTCGTTCCGTTCAACATCGCGTGCGGCGAGTGCTTCATGTGCGTCCGCGGCCTTCAGTCGCAATGCGAGAGCACGCAGAACGACGAGTACGGGACGGGCGCGACGCTCTTCGGCTACACCAAGCTGTACGGCCACGTGCCGGGCGGGCAGGCCGAGCTCCTACGCGTGCCGATCGCGGACTACAACACGATCCCCGTGGGCGACGAGCTGCCCGACGAGCGCTACCTCTTCCTCAGCGACATCCTTCCGACCGCGTGGCAGGCGGTCCAGTACGCGGGGCTTTCCGAGCCCGGCACGGTGGTCGTGCTGGGCCTCGGGCCGGTGGGCCAGTTGGCGTCGCGCATCGCGCATCGGCGCGGCCATCGCGTGATCGGGATCGACCCCGTTCCCGAGCGGCGCGAGATGGCCTCACGGCACGGCATCGAGGCGTGGGAGCCCGATGACGACGCGGATCGGATCGTCGCGACGACGTACGGACGAGGAGCGGATGCCGTCATCGACGCCGTGGGGCTCGAGGCGCACGGCAGCCCGTTCGCGCACGCGGCGCACCGCGTGGCATCCGTCATGCCCGACGCGCTCGCGCGACCGATCATGGAGCACGGCGGAGTCGACCGGCTCGCGGCGCTCTACGCGGCGGTCGACATGGTCCGCCGCGGCGGGACGATCTCGATCAGCGGCGTCTACGCCGGCGACGCCGACTTGCTGCCCCTCAAGACGATGTTCGACAAGCAGCTCACGCTGCGGATGGGGCAGTGCAACGTCAAGCGGTGGATCGACGACCTCATGCCGCTCGTCGAGGACCCGAGCGACCCCCTCGCGATCGGCGACCTCGTGACCCACCACGGCGGGCTCGACGATGCGCCGGCCCTCTACGAGAAGTTCCAGACGAAGCGCGACGGATGCGTCAAGGTCGTGCTGCACCCCGATCGGCCGGCGGCGACCTCCGCGTGACGCGCGCGGGTCAGTCCTCGGGACCCTTGCCCGCCTCGAACCGCTCTTCGTAGCGCGCGGCCGCTTCGTCGAGCAGCCGTTCGTCGAGCCGCGCGATCGGCACGACTCCGCGCAGCAGAGGCTCGCAGTCGGGCCCGCGTCCGACTTCGATCCCCCGCAGCACCCACGCGAAGCGGTCGGGGTTCTTCTCCTGAAGCTCCTGGTACTGGCAGACCTGGCGCGCGAGCCAGTCCTCGATCGGACGCGTCCACCACTCCTCGGGGTGCAGGGGGTTGACCGACAGCCCGGGGAGGGTGAGCCCGCTCTCGGTGTCGACGCTCTCCTCGACGTCGCGCTCCGGCCCTTCGCTGTACCGGACGTACGCCCTGCCGAGCTCCTGCACGCGCGCCGCGAGCTCCTCGAGGCTGCCGAGCGACTCGTCGAGGGAGGTCGTGCACATGAGGGGTTCTCTCGTCATTCCTTCTCCAGGCTCCCGCCGGTCGTGGCTCCGGTCGAGAAGCTAAGCGGCCTGCCGGTGCGCGACGAGGGGGTTGAATCCGGATGCGCCGACCGCTAACCATGTGAGTGAGGGTCGGAGCGGCCGTGTCAACCCCCCTGCGGATGCTCGACGGTTGGCCCACGCTCTAAACGAGCCTTTCCCCGCCGGCGACGTCCGGCGCGACCCCTCGGAGGAGATGAGGATGTCCCTCGGTGAGTCAGAAGGCGCGCGAAGCGCCGGTGGCCTCGAACTGAAGTGGATCGGCGACGGCGCGTGGTGCGCGGTCGACGGCTCGTTCCCCGAAGGCGACGCACGGCGCCTCATCGCCTACGTCGAGTGCCGCCGTGCAGACGTCGAGGTCGTGTGGGTCCACCGCGCCGCCCGGCCCGGGCGGTTCGCGACGCTGCGCGAGGCGTGGCACGCCCTCGAGGACGACGTCGCCCGGCGGCGATCCGTCGAGCCCGACATCGCGCCGCCCGAGCTCGCGCCGACCGACCTGCGGGATGCGGAGCCCGCGGTGGCATGAGCGGGGCTGGCATAATTAAGCGTTGACTTAATTAAGTCCGGATGCAAATATGGACTCATGCACGCCCTCGATGTCCTCGGCGATCCGGTCCGCCGGCGCCTGCTCGAGCTCCTCGCCGACGGCGAGCGCCCGTCCGGCGAGCTCGCCGAGGTCGTGACGCGCGAGTTCGGCATCTCGCATCCCGCGGTGTCGCAGCACCTCCGCGTGCTGCGACAGGCGGGATTCGCGGTCGTGCGCCCCGAGGGCACGCGCCGGCTCTACGCGATCGACCCCGGCCCGCTCGAAGCGGCGGCCGCGTGGTTCGACCCCTTCCGCCGGTTCTGGCAGCCCAAGCTCGACGCGCTCGGAACCGAGCTCGCCCGCGGGCGGCGGCAGCGCCGTCTGGCCGAGGAGCGGGCTTCGCACGGCGAGCCGGAGGACGAGGCATCCGATGATCCGACCCCCTGAGGAAGACGAGGAGAACTGACATGGTGGACGTGAACGCACAGGTCGCCGCGGTGGACCGCGGCGTGCGAGACGACGAGCTCGACGGTGCGCCGACGCGCGTGCAGTCGCTCGCGCAGACCTACCCTTCGCCGATCGACGACGTGTGGGACGCGGTGACGTCGGGCGAGCGCATCCCGCGCTGGTTCCTCCCCGTGTCAGGCGACCTGCGGCTCGGCGGCCGATACCAGCTCGAGGGCAACGCCGGCGGCGAGGTGCTCGAATGCCGGCCCCCGGCCGACGGGACCGCCGGCTATCGCGTGACGTGGGAGTACGGCGGCGGCGTCTCGTGGCTCGACGTGGTACTGCAGAGCGTCGACGACGGCTCGACGCGCGTCGAGCTCATCCACACCGCGCGCACCGCCGACGTGCCGCCCGGCTTCTGGGAGACGTACGGCCCCGGCGCCACCGGCGTCGGCTGGGACGGCGGGCTCCTCGGCCTCGCGCTGCACCTCGCCGGGAGCACCGACGTCACGCCCGAGACGGCCGAGGCGTGGGCGTTCACCGACGAAGGAAAGGCGTTCTACCGCGCGGCCGCGACGGCCTGGGGCGAAGCCCACATCCGCGGCGGGGGCGATCCCGAGGCGGCGCACTCCGCGGCCGATGCGACCTATCGCTTCTACACCGGCGAGCCCGAGCCGGCCGAGCGCTGACCGCGTGAGACGACGGTTCGGCGGATGCCGCGGGCGTGGCATCCGCCGAACCTGAAAGGTGATTCACATCCGCCGCAGGCCCGGTCTATAGTCATGATATGGGGGCGACGGCGCCTCCCCGTTTCAGCGAAGGACCCGGCCATGACCCTGTTCGACGGCATCACTCAAAGACTGGTCGAGACGCCCCGACTCACCGTCGGGATCCTCGAGCGCGCGGGCGACGACCCCGCGACGCCGCCCGAGCGCACGGTGGTGCTGATCCACGGCAACGGCTCGTCGTCGCTGTTCTGGCAGGAGACGATGCTCCACCTGCCGTCCGACCTCCGGGTGATCGCGATCGACCTGCGCGGCTACGGGTTCACCGAGCACGCGCCGATCGACGCGACCCGCGGCGTGCGCGACTTCAGCGACGACGTCAAGGCGACGCTCGACGTGCTCGAGATCCGGACGGCGCACCTCGTTGGCTGGTCGATGGGCGCCGGCGTCGTCATGCAGTACGCGCTCGACCACCCCACGCTCAGCCTCACCCTCGAATCGCCGGTCTCCCCGTACGGCTTCGGCGGCACGCGTCGAGACGGCACGCGGCTGACGGACGACGACGCCGGATGCGGCGGCGGCGCCGGCAATCCCGACTTCGTCGCCCGGCTCGAGGCCCACGACACGAGCGACGAGGCGCCGACCTCGCCGCGCAGCGTCTTCCGCGCGCACTACGTCGCGTCCGATTACACGACCGAGCACGAGGACGTGTGGGTCGAGTCCATCCTGTCGACGTCGACCGCGACCGGGAACTACCCCGGCGACTCGGTGCCGTCCGAGAACTGGCCCGGGTTCGCCGCGGGCACCGTCGGGGTGCTCAACACGATGGCGCCGAAGTACTTCAACGTGTCGGGCATCGTCGACCTGCCGCAGAAGCCCCCCGTGCTGTGGGTGCACGGCACAGCGGACGCCATCGTGTCGGATGCCTCGTTCTACGACCTCAACCACCTCGGCGCGCTCGGCATCGTGCCGGGCTGGCCCGGCCAGGAGGCGGCCCCGGCGCAGGAGATGGTGTCGCAGATGCGCGATGTGCTCGGCCTGTACGCGGAGCGCGGGGGCACCGTGCGGGAGCTGAGCCTCGAGGGCGTCGGGCACTCGCCGCACCTCGAGCGCCCGATCCAGTTCCGGCAGGCGCTGCTCGAGGTGATCGGCTACGTCGGTCGCCCCGCCGACCCCTCTCCCCCGACCGAGCAGATCGTGATCCGCTCGTCCGACTGACGGCGCGGCGCGTCAGGTCGGCGAACATGAGCCGCGCGGCCGATCCGTAGACTCGGAGCCATGAGTGCATCCGGCGGCGGCAAGGCCATCATCGCGGCGTTCCTGGCGAACATGGGCATCGCGATCGCGAAGTTCATCGCCTGGTTCCTCTCGGGATCCGCCTCGATGCTCGCCGAGGCCATCCACTCCGTCGCCGACTCCGGCAACCAGCTGCTGCTCCTGCTCGGCGGGCGCCAGGCGAAGAAGCGCGCCGACCGCGAGCATCCGTTCGGCTACGGCCGCGAGCGCTACGTGTACGCGTTCGTCGTGTCGATCATCCTGTTCTCGGTCGGTGGCCTGTTCGCGATCTACGAGGGCGTCGACAAGCTCACGCATCCGCACGCGCTCGACGAGCAGTGGTGGTGGCTGCCGATCGTCGTCCTGCTCGTCGCGATCGGCCTGGAGTCGTTCTCGCTGCGCACTGCGATCGTCGAGAGCAATCTGGTGCGAGCGAAGGGTCAGTCGTGGGTGTCGTTCGTGCGCCACGCGAAGGCGCCCGAGCTGCCGGTCGTGCTGCTCGAAGACATCGGGGCCCTCACGGGTCTCGTGTTCGCGCTCTTCGGCGTGGGGCTCACCGTCATCACGGGCAACCCGGTGTTCGACGCGATCGGCACCCTGATGATCGGAACGCTGCTCATCCTCATCGCGATCGTGCTGGGCATCGAGACGAAGAGCCTGCTCGTCGGCGAGGGGGCAACCGAATCCGATCACCGGCTCATCGTCGACGCGATCAGTGAAGGCGGCGAGATCGAGCGACTCATCCACATCAAGACGCTCTACCTCGGCCCCGACGAGCTGCTCGTCGCCGCGAAGCTCGGGTTCGCCACCGACCGCGCGCTGGCAGACATCGCACACGACATCGACGCCATCGAGAAGCGCGTGCGCAAGACCGTCCCCGCGGCGCGCGTCATCTACCTCGAGCCCGACGTCTTCCGCGGCGACCACCCGCACCCGGCGACCGATCAGATCGTACTGAAGTCGACCGACTGATTCCACGCACCGGATGCGTGTGCGATCCGGTGTGCACGCGCTGAAAGACTGACTCCATGGAGTACTGCGTCTTCACCGAACCCCAGCTCGGCGCGACCTACGGCGATCAGCTCGCGTTCGCACAGTCCGCCGAACGCCACGGCTTCACGGGCTTCTTCCGCTCGGACCACTACCTCTCGATGGGGTTGCGTGATGGGCTGCCCGGCCCCACCGACGCCTGGACGACGCTCGCCGCGCTCGCGCGCGAGACGCGCAGCATCCGCCTCGGCACGCTCGTCTCGCCGATCACGTTCCGCCACCCGGGCATCCTCGCGATCCAGGTCGCGCAGGTCGACGAGATGTCGGGAGGCCGCGTCGAGCTCGGCCTCGGCGCGGGGTGGATGGCGCGCGAGCACGAGGCGTACGGCATCCCCTTCCCCGCGAAGCGCTTCGGTCCGTTCGAGGAGCAGCTCGAGATCGTGACGGGCCTGTGGTCGACGCCCCTCGGTGAGACATACTCGTTCTCGGGGCGCCACTACACGCTCGTCGACGCCCCGGCGCTGCCGAAGCCCGTGCAGCAGCCGATCCCGCTCATCGCCGGCGGCGGCGGCACGCGGCGCACGCCCGACCTCGTCGCCCGCTTCGCGACCGAGTACAACCTCGGGTTCCCGAAGGACGAAGGGATCCAAGAGCGCCTCGACCACGTACGCGCCGCGTGCGAGCGCATCGGCCGCGATCCCGGATCGCTCAAAGTCTCGATCGCGATGTCGACGTTCGCGGGTGCGTCGGATGCCGAGATCGCGCGTCGCGCGGAGCGCATCAACCGCACGCTCGAAGAGGTGCGCGACGGCACGAACATCGTCGGCGGCCCGGACGAGATCGCCGAGCGGGTCGACCGCTACCGCTCGTTCGGGATCGACCGCGTGTACTTCCAGCTCCTCGACCTGCAGGACGTCGACCACGTCGAGTACCTGGGCGGCGAGGTGCTGCCTCACCTGCCGTAGCGCCGCCCCGGCCGCGCGGGGAGAGTCAGCGCCGGGACTCGAAGAACTCCCGCAGCAGCGCGGTCGCGGCATCCGCTTCGACCCCCGCGACGACCTCGGCGCGATACGGCAGGCGACGGTCGCGCACGACGTCGTACACAGAGCCGGCCGCGCCGGCCTTCTCGTCCCACGCGCCGAACACGAGCCGCGACACGCGGGCCTGCAGCACGGCCCCCGCGCACATGACGCACGGCTCGAGCGTCACGACGAGCGTGCAGCCCTCGAGGTTCCATGAACCGACGGATGCCGCGGCCTCCCGCAGCGCGACGACCTCGGCGTGCGCCGTGGGGTCGTTCGTGACCTCGCGGAGGTTCAGGCCTTCGCCGATGATCGTGCCCGAGGCATCCGTCACCACTGCGCCGACCGGAACGTCGCCGCGTGATCCCGCCTCGGCCGCGAGAGCGAGCGCGCGCCGCATCGCGGTCAGGTCGGTCGGCGAGTCCACATCCCAGAGCGTACGCGGATGCCGCATCCGCTGCCCCTGCGGCCTCTCGTCGACGCGCCGCGCCCGATAACCTGAGTGCATGCGCCTGCACGTCGCCGACCACCCGCTCATCACGCACAAGCTCACCGTGCTGCGCGACGAGCGCACGCCCTCGCCGGTGTTCCGCCAGCTCACCGAGGAACTCGTGACGCTTCTCGCATACGAGGCCACGCGCAACGTGCGCGTCGCGCCGATCGAGATCAAGACACCTGTCTCGAAGACGAACGGGGTGAAGATCGACGAGCCTCGACCGATCGTCGTGCCGATCCTGCGCGCGGGACTCGGGATGCTCGACGGCATGGTCAAGCTGCTGCCGACCGCCGAGGTCGGATTCCTCGGGATGGTGCGCAACGAGGAGACCCTCGAGCCCACGACGTACGCCGAGCGCCTTCCGCTCGATCTCAGCGACCGTCAGTGTTTCGTGCTCGACCCGATGCTCGCGACGGGCGGCTCGCTCGGCATGGCGATCGACTTCCTGTTCCGCCGCGGCGCACAGGACGTCACGGCGATCTGCCTCCTCGGCGCACCCGAGGGCGTCGCCGCGATCGAGCGCCAGGTCGGCGATCGCGACGTCACCCTCGTGCTCGGCGCGCTCGACGAGCGCCTGAACGACAAGGGCTACATCGTGCCCGGGCTCGGCGACGCCGGCGACCGTCTCTACGGCACGGTCTGACGGTCGCGCGCGGCGCGGACTCCGCGTGCGCCGCCGGTGCTGTGCGACTTCGCGACAGCCGCGTAGAACAGGACGTCGGCCGCGAGCTTGCCTGCGAGCAGACCCCAGGTCGGATCGGGCGCCATCCACACGCCGAGCATGAGCGCGGCCGGACGGATGAGCAGCGTGTCGACGAACTCGACCGGCCCGAACTCCGCCAGGAGCAGCGCGAAGGTCCCGCGGCGAGACCGGCCGTGTGCAGCGATCGAATGCTCCGAGTAGATCGTGACCGCGAGCACCCCGTAGAAGCCGATCACCGCGCCGACCAGCCCCGCGAGTGCGATGGCGATGGGCGCGTCGGTCCAGACCGTGACGCCGAGACCCGCGAGCACCAGCGCCGCGGTCCCGGCGATCTCACCGGGCAGGTAGCGGCACACCCAGAACATCGGACCGCGTCGTACGACCCGTGCGTCGGCGATCTCGATCGTGGTCATCGCGCGCTCCTCTCGCGCAGGAAGGAGTGCGCGCGGAAGCGGATGATACACCAGTTGCGGCACCCACCCCTCGCCGAGCGGATGCCGCAACCTGCGCGTAAGCGCTCCGCAAGGCTACGGGGGCCGCCGATGAGCCCCCAACAGGGTTGACATCACGGCTCGGGCGTCCTAGGCAGAACGGCTCCCCAGGTCGGTGACAGCCGGCCGTCGGCGCGTGAGGGTCGCGAGTCACTCCTCCATGAGCGGTGCATTCGGCGGCGGACGCCGCCCCGTTTCCTGCTCCCAGAACTCGAGCTGCTGCGTGAGCGCCTTCGCGAGCTCGAAGACCTGCTCGGGAGGAATCCGGATGCGGCTCACCACGCGCGCCGGAACGACCGTGCGCCGGTCGCCCGTCTCGGGGTCGACCTCTTCGCGCGGCGGCTGCGCGAGGGTGACGAAGTCCATGACGAACACCGTCTGCGTGTGCCAGACGTTCGCGAAGTCGGCGTACGAGCCGCCGATGAGGTCGGGCGGCAGATCGATCTCGAACTGACGGGGGATGTCGGCCATGGATGCCTCCTGCGTCGGTTCGCCGAGTCTACGCGGGTGCCGTGACGGCGACTCCCGGGTTCCCCGGCGCGAACACCTCGCCCTTCAGCGGGTCGGCCACGCCGACCAGTCGCGCGAACCCGCTGAGCCGCGAGACCCCGTCGGGCGTGCGTGGCAGGTCGTCGAGCAGCCCGGGCGAGTACACGAGGTACGCGGTGTGCATGGCCCTCGAGATCGCGACGTTGAGGCGGTTGCGCAGCAGCAGGAACTCGAGGCCGCGCGGCGCATCGCGCCCCGACGAGGCGGCGAGCGACACGATCGCGACGGCCGCCTCCTGCCCCTGGAAGCGGTCGACAGTGCCCACCGGAATCTCGCCGAAGCCGGCCGCCGAGAGTGCCTCCTCGACCGCGACCTGCTGCGCGTTGTAGGGCGTCACCACGATGAGGTCGCTCTGGGCGAGCGGCCGCTCGTCGCACCGGAGCGTCTCGCCGTTCTCGCCGAACCGCACGTCGCGCCACGGACGGCCGATGAGGTCCCGCACGATCGACACGACCACCGCGGCCTCCTCGGGCGATTGCGTCGCGTTGGCCTTGTGCCGAACGGGCACCGGATGCAGCCCGGGCTCGACGCCCGCGAGTTCGCGCAGCGCCGTCGACGGATGGGAGGCCAGTTCGCCGCGATACGACAGCCGCGACACGGGCGCCGCGACCGCGGGGTGCATGCGCCACGTGCGCGCGAGGAAGTAGCCGTACTCGGGCGGGATCACATCCGCCCCGTCCATCACCCAGCCGAGCGCGGACGTGTCGACGGGCTCGGGGTGCGTGCCCTGGCTCACCTGGGGCAGCTGCTGCGGGTCGCCCAGCAGCAGGAGCCGCGAGGACGCGAGCGATACGGCGATCGTCGACGCGAGCGAGAACTGCCCCGCCTCATCGATCACGAGAAGGTCGAGGCTGCCGCGCGGGATGCGGCCCTCGTGGCTGAAGTCCCACGCGGTGCCGCCGATGACGTAGCCACCGGTCTGCTCGGCGGTGAAGGCCGCGACGCCGTTCTTCGGGATCGCGGTGTACAGAGGCTCCGACGCGGCATCCTTCGGCGCCTTGGCGACCTGCTCTCCCGGCACCCCCACCGCGACGACCCGGTCGAGCATGTTCTCGACGACCTTGTGCGACTGGGCGACGACACCCACCCTGTAGCCGTGGTCGCGCACGAGTCGCGCGATGACCTGCGAGCCGACGTAGGTCTTGCCCGTGCCAGGAGGCCCCTGCACGGCGAGGTAGCTGTGATCGAGGTCGATGATCGCGCGCGAGATCGCCGCGACGTCATCGGCTCCGGCCGGAGGGAGCGCACCCGACAACGTGCGCGGCGGACGACGCAGCAGGATGTCGGTCGCCGGGTCCTGCGGCAGCGCGGGCGACTGCGCGATCACGGCATCCGCCCACGCGTCGATCGCGAGCTGCTGATTGCCGGCCCTCGGCGGCGCCTCGGGCGTCAGCGCGACGGGCAGCTCCGCCCAGGTGACGTCGCCCACCGCATACTCCTCGACGATCGCCCCGTCGTCGAGCGCGTCGATCACCGTCACGCGATGATCGGCATGGATCCACCGCGGACTCGCGTCGAACGGGAAGTCCACCGGCAGCTCGTACAGCGCGAACGGGCTTCCGCCCTCGCTGAGGCGCGTGCCGGGCGCGAGCTCGCCGCGCAGCTCGAGGAGGCGCCGTTCGGAGCGTGCGCCCTCCGGGCGGTGCCAGTCCTCGACGACGCGGCAGCGCACCCGATCGAGCGCGACGACATCGCGTGTCTCCTCCCACACCGACACGGGTTCGCGGAGCCGCAGGAAGTGCGTCGCCCAGAACGACTTCGACTCGCGCGGGTAGTAGTCGATCGCCGCCGCACCGAGACGCAGCGCCACCGCTTCGGGCGAGTCCTCGACGTGCGCCTTCGCGAGCTCGCCGAGCGCGATCGCGCGCGCCGACGGCTCGTACACGCGCTCGTCGGGTTCGGGCTCCGGCGACGGGCGAAGCCCCGCCTCGCGTGCGCGGTCGACGAGCCAGTCCCGCAGACGACGCGTCGACACGCAGTCGTAGCGGTTGTAGTCGGCCAGGTCGTCGAAGATCGTCGTCGCCGCGACGACGTCGCCGTCCTCGCGCAGCGCGCGCGCTTGGACGTACCGGACGATCGAGTCGTCGCCCTTCTGCACATCGCTCGTGCGCACCTCGTCGCCCATGTAGAGGGGCTCGAGCTTCTTGATCGAGTACGACCGCGAGCCGACGCGCAGGGCGCGCCGGACGATCGGGTACAGATCGACGAACACCCCGTCGCGCAGCAGCCGATCGACGTCGGCCTCGCGCACGCCGTGTCGCGCCGCCATGGCCAGCAGGTGCGTCGGCTCGTACGGCGCGTAGTGATAGATGTTCATGCCCGGGTACTGCTTGCGTCGCAGGGCCACGATGTCGAGGAACGTCTCGAGCGCGCGGCGCTCCTCGGCGAACGAGTGCGCCCACAGCGCCGTGTACTGCTCGCGGTCGTCGACCCACCCGAAGAGGTAGTCGATCCCCCACTCGACAGCCTCGCCTTCGGTGTAGAGCGGGTCGCCCTCGAAGTCGAAGAAGAGATCCCCGTGGTCGGGTCGCGGCAGCGCGCCGAGCGCCTTCGGCGCGACGACCTCGTAGGTCGGCACGGCGGGTTCCAGGGCCGCCGCGGGAGCGGCCTCCTCTGCCTCGATCGGCGGTGCGACCTTCGTCACGACTCCCGCAGGGCTCGCGAGCTGCAGCCGGGCCTGTGTGCGCAGCGATGCGAACGTGTCGGGGCTCATGCGGGCAGGCGGGGCGGATGCCTCGGCCAGCCGATCGATCGTGTCGATGCCGGCCGCCCGCAGCCGCTCGCGCTGCACGGGTCGCATGCCGGCCACGAGGAGCAGATCGCGCGATGCCTCGACCTCGAGCTCGCACGTCGCGCACCGTCCGCACGCCATGACGGCGAGCTCGCCGCGCGGGTCGCCCCACGGGATCGCGGGGCCGGCGGCCCCGAGGTCGAGTCGGCGGTCGTCGACGAGCGCGCGCAAGCGGTCGCGCCGCAGCGCGAACACCGGAAGCAGATCGTCGACTTCGTGGACGCTCACAGTGCCGTCGCCGAGCAGCAGCTCGACGCGGGGCGACCGCGGAGCCCCGAGACGGTCGAGCTGCGCGACGTATGCCGCCAGCTGCATCAGCGCGGTGACTCGCGCGTGGCGGGCGAGCTTGGTGTCTTGCACGACCCACGGACCCGTACCGCGCGAGCCCTCGGGGACATCGCGCACGAGGAAGTCGGCGAACCCCACGAAGTCATCCGTCGCGAACGTCGCCTGGTAGATGACGTCGGCATCCGACGCGAGGGCCTTCTCGGTCTCGGCGACGGCAGCATTCAGCGCGTCGGCATCGTAGGTCTTCGCCTCGGGGATCTCGACGACCCCCGCGCCGTACCGCTCGCGATAGGCGGCGAGCACGCGCCGCTCGTGCTCGTGACCGAGGTGCCCCGCGCGCTCGAGCGTCAGATCCTCGGGCTCCTCGACCTCGGGCACGCGTCCGAGCTTCGCGTCGATCGCGCGCAGCCACGCGAACTCGCACTCGGCGGCAGCCTTGAGATCGCTTGCGCTCCAGACGAACCGGCCTTCGCTCTCGATGTAACGCATGCTCCCCTTCCCTCCTTCGACGATAGCCGCGGCATCCGACACGACGTCGTTCGCACCTGCAAGACTGGGGGCGTGATCACCGCCCTGCCGTTCGAGAGCGCATACCGTCACGGCTACGCGCGCGTCGCCGCGTGCACGATCCCCGTATCGCTCGCCGACCCGGTCGCGAATGCACGGGCGGTTCTCGAGACCGCGCGCGAGTGCCACGACGAGGCCGTCGCCGTCGCGATCTTCCCCGAGCTGTGCCTGTCGGGTTACTCGATCGAGGACCTCGTGATGCAGGACGCCCTGCTCGACGGCGTAGTCGCTGCGATCGAGCAGCTGGTCGAGGCATCCGTCGATCTCCTGCCGATGCTCATCGTGGGCGCGCCGCTGCGCCACCGGAACCGCATCTACAACTGCGCCCTCGTCATCCACCGCGGCGAGCTGCTCGGCGTCGCGCCCAAGTCGTACCTGCCGACGTATCGCGAGTTCTACGAGCGGCGCTGGTTCGCGCCGGGCGACGACCAGGTCGGCGAAGACATCCGAGTGGGTGAGCTCGAGGCGCCGTTCGGGCCCGACCTGCTCTTCGAGGCCCTCGACGTGCCGGGTCTGGTCGTCCACGCCGAGGTGTGCGAAGACGTGTGGGTGCCGATCCCGCCGTCGTCGCGCGCGTCGCTCGCGGGCGCGACGGTGCTCGCGAACCTCTCGGGCAGCCCCATCACGATCGCGCGGGCCGACGACCGCAAGACGCTGTGCCAGTCGCAGTCGTTCCGCTGCCTGGCCGCGTACGCGTATTCCGCCGCGGGCATGGGCGAGTCCACGAACGACGTGTCGTGGGATGGCCAGACGATGATCTACGAGTCGGGCAACCTGCTGGCCGAGACCGAGCGGTTCCCCGACGGGCCTCGACGCAGCGTCGCCGACGTCGACCTCGACCGGCTGCGTCAGGACCGGATCCGACAGGGCACCTTCGACGACAACAGACGGACGGATGCCACGCTCTTCCGCACCGTCCATTTCGAGCTCGACCCGCCCGCCCACGACATCGGGCTGAAGCGCACGCTCGACCGGTACCCGTTCGTGCCCGACGACCCCGAGCGACTCGCGCAGGACTGCTACGAGGCCTTCAACATCCAGGTGTCGGGGCTCGTGCGCCGCATGGAGGCGATCGGGGCGCCGAAGCCCGTCATCGGGGTGAGCGGCGGCCTCGACTCGACGCACGCGCTGCTCGTCGTCGCGCGCGCGATGGACCGCATGGGCCGGCCGCGCAGCGACATCCTCGCCTACACGATGCCCGGCTTCGCGACGAGCGACCACACGAAGTCCAATGCGATCGCACTCGCGGAGGCGGTCGGCGCGTCGATCGAGACGATCGACATCCGCCCGCTCGCGACCGAGATGCTCGAGCGCATCGGCCACCCGTTCGCGGAGGGTGAGGCGGTGCACGACATCACATTCGAGAACGTGCAGGCCGGCATCCGCACCGACTACCTCTTCCGCCTCGCGAACCATCACGGGGGAATGGTCATCGGCACGTCCGACCTGTCCGAGCTCGCGCTCGGCTGGGCGACGTACGGCGTCGGCGACCACATGAGCCACTACGCGGTGAACGCGGGGGTGCCGAAGACCCTCATCCAGCACCTCATCCGCTGGGTCATCTCGCACGGCGAGGGCGTCGACGGCTCGACGAAGCTCACGCCCGAAGCGGCGCGCGTGCTGCAGTCCGTCCTCGACACCGAGATCAGCCCCGAGCTCGTGCCGATGACGCAGGACGGCGAGATGCAGTCCACCGAGGACCGCATCGGGCCTTACGCGCTGCACGACTTCGCGCTGTTCCACGTGCTGCGATACGGGTTCCGCCCGTCGAAGATCGCGTTCCTCGCGTCGCACGCGTGGGGAGATGCGGATGCCGGGGCCTGGCCTCCCGGATTCCCCGACGACGACCGCTACGCGTACGACCTCGCGACCGTGGTGAAGTGGCTGCGCGTGTTCCTGCAGCGGTACTTCGCCTTCGCCCAGTTCAAGCGCTCGGCGATTCCCAACGGACCGAAGGTGTCGCCCGCCGGGGCGCTCTCGCCGCGCGGCGACTGGCGCGCGCCGTCCGACGGAACGGCCACCACCTGGCTCGCCGAGCTCGATGCGGCGCTTCCGGACGAGTTGCGCGCGTAGGTGCTCAGTCGTCCCGCTTCGCCCACGCGAGCGTGATGATCCACCCGTCGCGCGACAGGTCCACGAGCTCGTACTGGGTCTTCCGGTCGGGCACCCAGCCCTTCGTGCGCGTCGAGTTGAGCCGCACGTTGTCGCCGCGGATGAGGTTCTTGCGCCCGTCGGCCTCGCGGATCGCGACGACCCGCGTCCAGTGCTCGAGGAGGGACGGCACGTCGTTCTCGTCGAACAGGTGCGAGTGGCGGCGCATCTCGCGGAGCGTCGGCTCGTCGGGATGCGCGTCGCGCAGGTCGAGACCGAACGCGATGTCGGGGTCCGCGACCGCCACAACGGTCGCGGCGCGGAAGCTCGTGTTGCGGATCACCAGCGGCACCTGTTCACCGTCGACCTCGCAGTAGAGCTCCGTGCGGTGGCCGAAACGGGTCGGCTGTTCGCGGATCACCGCGACGTCGTCCGCCTCGATGCGGAGGCGTGCCGAGATGAGCTCCTTCGCGAGCACGCGCTTGCGATCGTGCTCCGTCATCTTCGGATCCCAACCCAGACGCGCAGTGATGCCGGCCGGAGTATCGAGCTGTACCGATTCCATCGCCGCCCCTTTCCGATCCCGATGCCACGTGCCTTCATCATGGCCAAGCCGCGGCACGTGCGGAATGACCCCCGCCGCGCGCCGCGAACCCGACCCCCTCGACTCGTGCGACGCGGGCGGCGCGGTGCGAAGATGTCGTTACGGCCCGAGGTGGGCGCCGGCGGGCCGCGTGAGTCATGGACGGGTTCGCAGCAGTCGACTTCGAGTTCGCGCGGCAGGTGCTGCAGCGCGGCACCGCCGCGCTGTTCCTGGTCGCGTTCATCTCGTCGCTCAACCAGTTCCGTCCGCTCCTCGGCGAGTGCGGACTGCAGCCCGCGACGCGCCTGCTGCAATGGGCCGCCTCCGCGAAGTCCCGCGGCCGCCTCCTGCGCCCGACGCTCTTCCGATACGTCGCCTACACCGACCGGCGGCTCGTCATCCTGTGCTGGACGGGGATCGCGATCGCCGCGGTGCTCGTGGCGGGCCTCCCCCAGCTCGGACCGCCGTGGGTGCCCATGCTGTGCTTCCTCGCGCTGTGGCTCGGCTACATGTCGATCACGAGCATCGGCCAGACCTTCTACTCCTTCGGCTGGGAGATGCTGCTGCTGGAGATGGGCTTCCTCGCGGCGTTTCTGGGTTCGGACGACCAGCCTCCGGCCACCGGGATCATCGTTCTCTTCTGGTGGCTGCTGTTCCGGCTCGAGTTCGGCGCCGGCATGATCAAGATCCGCGGCGGACGCGAGTGGCGCGACCTCACCGCGCTCACGTACCACCACGAGACGCAGCCCATGCCCGGTCCGCTCAGCCGGCAGGCGCACCTGCTGCCGCGGTGGTTCCACAAGTTCGAGGTGCTGGGCAACCACTTCGCGCAGCTCGTGGCGCCGTGGTTCCTCTTCGCGCCGATCCTCGGGCTCTGGGTCCCGGGCCCCGTTCCCGCGATGATCGGCGCAATCGCCGCCGTGGTCGTGATCGGCACGCAGGCGTGGCTCGTCATCACAGGCAACTTCGCGTGGTTGAACTGGGCGACGATCGTGCTCGGGTTCTCGGCGGTCGGGCTGCCCGGCATCCGCTCTGAATCGGCTCCGCCACCAAGCGACCCGCCGTGGCTGGTCGACGGCCTGCCCCTCTGGTGGGTGATCGTGACCTCGGCGATCACGCTGCTGTTCATCGTGCTGAGCTGGTGGCCGGCGCAGAACCTCATGGCGCGCAGGCAGCTCATGAACGCGAGCTTCAACCGCTGGCAGCTCGCGAACGCGTACGGCGCGTTCGGGACGGTCACGAAGGAGCGGATCGAATACATCGTCGAGGGGACGATGGATGATGACCCGGATGCCGCGACCTGGCACGCGTACGAGTTCAAGGGCAAGCCCGGTGACGTGTTCCGCATGCCCCGGCAGTTCGCGCCGTACCATCTCCGCCTCGACTGGCTCATGTGGTTCCTGCCGCTCGGGCGGCCGATCGAGGAGTGGTTCACGACCTTCCTCGTCCGCCTCCTCGAGGCGGATCGCCCGACGCTGCGGCTGCTCGCGCACGATCCGTTCGACGGCGAACGGCCGAACTGGGTGCGGGTCGTGACCTACCGGTACCGCTTCGCGACGCGTGAGGAGTACGGGCGCACGCGGCACCGGTGGATGCGCGACCGCCGGCGGCTCCTCGTGCGGCCTGTCGGCGGCGGGCGGTGAGGCCGCGGCGCGATAGCCTTGATCGCTTGCGCCTTCGCAGCGTCCCTCACACCAAGGAACAGCATGTCCACACCCACCGAACCGGCTCTCGACCAGCCGACCCAGCCGTACCCGCCCGAACAGCAGACGGCGGCCTATCCCTCCCCGAACGATCAGGCGACCGCCGTCTACGGAGCGGCTCCGATCACACCCGCTGCGGATGCCCGCCCGAAGGTCCTCGGCATCGTGGCGCTCGCCGTCGCCGTGGCCGGGATCGTCCTCGTGGCCCTCGGGTTCCTACCGCTGGTCGGGGTCTCATTCCTGTTCGCGCTGCTCGGCGGTCTGGTCCTGCTCGCTTCGCTCGTTCTCGGCATCGTCGTGCTCGCCAACAAGCGTCAGGGCGGCAAGGGCCTGGGCATCGCCGCACTCGTGATCTCGGTCCTCGGCGGCTTCGCCGCTGTCGCGGCGCTCATCTTCTCGGTCGTGCTCGTGGGCGTGAGCGCGGCCGCCACCGCTGTCGAGGAATCCGTCACCTCATCGGATGTCACGACCGACGACCAGGCTGCCGACGAGGGCACGACGACCGGCGAAGAGGTCGTCGACGACGAGGCGCCCGCAGCCGGCACCTACGACCAGGCGGCATACCTCGCGATCGTCCGTCCCGAGATCCTGGCGATCGTGCAGGACGCGGTGCCCGGGATCACCGAAGAGGAAGTCGCCGGCGTCTACAGCGACGAGACCCTGGTGATGCTCGGCACGCCGTTCGTCGGTCTCGACGACGCCGAGATCGCCGCGAACCGCGGGCCTTTCGTCTCGTCGATGGTCGGCATGTCCGACGGCATCTTCACCGAGGAGCACGCCAACCGGCTCTACGACGCGATCGTGAACGCGGCGCGCCAGCACCTCGCGGAGTAGTTCTCGAACGCGAAACGCCCGCCGGGCGCCGATCGCGTATGCGGTTCGGCGCCCGGCGGGCGTTTGATCACTCGGAGTCTTCGTCGACGACGGCGGCGGCGGCGGCCGATCCGGTCGAACCTGTTGATCCTGATGCCCCGCCCTGCGCGTCGTCGTCGGCGGCTTCGACCTCTGCCGGCTCGTCGTCAGTCGGCTCGACAGATTCCTCGGCGTCCGGCTCTTCGGCCACTTCCTCGATGAGGATCGTCTCGCTGTCGGCGACGCCGGATGCGTCGTCAATCGCCTCTGCGGCGACGACGGCCCGATGCTGCCATTCCTGCGCCTCGTCCGTGCGACCGAGCTCCTCGAGCACGGCGGCCCGAGCCGAGAACAGCGCGGGGCTCCACTCGAACGCGCGGTCCGGGTCGAGCTCCGGGATGTCGAGTTCGAGCAGCGCCCGCTCGGTCTGGCCGAGGTCCAGGCGCGCACCCGACATCGCAATCGCCAGCTCGACGCGAACCGCGGGCGCAAGCGCGGAGCGGTCCACGCTGCGCCCGAGCTCGAGCGCGCGGTCGGGACGACCGACACCGCGCTCGGAGTCGACCATCAGCGCGATCTGATCGTCGCGGCCCGAGATCCGGCGGAAGGTGCGCAGCTCCCGCAGCGCCAATGCGTAGTCGCCGATCGCGTACGCGGTGATCGCCGCCGTCTCGCGCACGACGGCGATGCGCCCCGCGCTGCGGACGGCGGCCAGCGCGTGCTCGTGGGCGAGCGAGGGGTCGTCGTCGATTAGGGCTGCCGCCATCGCGAGGTGGCGGGCGACGTTCTCGGCGTTCTCCTTGCTGAGGGTCTTGAGCTCGTTGCGCGCGGCCGGGTTGAGGTCTCGCGGCGTCACATCCTCCGGAATCGGAGGGGCCGGATGCCGCGGCACCCGCTCCTCCGTGTCGCGAACGTGCTCGCGCGAGCGGTCGTCGCGGGAACCCGCGCGGGGCGGACGACCCGTGGGCCCGCCGTAGCGGTCGTCGCGGCGCTGGCCAGAGCGGGGCGTGCCGGGTCGGCTGTCGCGGCTCGCACCCGACTCGCGGCGGTCGCCATACGGTCGGTCACCGCGGTACTCGCCCTTGCGCGCCCCGCCCGCGTCCCGCTTGGCGCCATGCGGCGGTCGACCGGCTTCGCGCTTGTCGCCGTAGGGCGGTCGGCCCGATGCGCGCTTGTCCCCATAGGGTCGGTCGCCGGCGCGCTTCTCCCCGTACGGCTTGTCGGATGCCGCGCGCCGGTCGTCGCTCGGACGATCGTCGAAGCGCTTGCCGCCGTAGGGCTTCTTCGCCCCGTACGGCTTCTGGCCGTACGGCTTCTGCCCGTCCGGGCGGCCGGCGCCGGTGTGCTTGTCGCCGGTGCGCTGGTCGCCGTAGCGCTTGTCGCCATACGGCTTGTCGCCAGTGCGCTTATCGCCGTAGCGCTTGTCGCCGTACGACTTGTCGCCGTACGACTTGCCTCCGGCTGGCCGGCCCGAGGACGTGCGGTCAGCGCCGCGCGCACCGCCGCCGGATGGCCGACGGTCTGTGCCGCCGCCGTCGCCACCGGAACGCTCACGGCGGGACGAGTCGGTTCGATCAGCACTGTGCTCGCGGCCGGAGTTCTCACGGCCGCGGCCGGAAGGACGATCGGAGCGCTGTCGGTTTCCGTCGTCTGCCGCGGCGTACCGCGGACGCGGTCGCTTCTCACGGGACTCTCTTTCGTCCGACATGCTTCTCCTTATCGCCTTGCGGGCTGCGCTGTTCGTTTGTGTTGTTAACGCCGAATGGCCACCGGTGTGGTGGCCATTCGGGGTGGTGGGTGTCCGGCGGTGTCCTACTCTCCCACAGGGTCTCCCCTGCAGTACCATCGGCGCTGAAAGGCTTAGCTTCCGGGTTCGGAATGGGACCGGGCGTTTCCCTTTCGCTATGGCCGCCGGAACAACTGTCGATGTGTGTTGTTCGGTGTCACAACTTGTTGGGTTGTGGTGGGTTCCGTCCGTACATCGGGAACCACTCAGTGGACGCGAGTCATCTTCCCCACCCGGTGGGGTGGGGCCGAGAAGAATGTGTTGTCAAGTCGTCGGCTTATTAGTACCAGTCAGCTGCACACGTTGCCGTGCTTCCACATCTGGCCTATCAACCCAGTCGTCTGGCTGGGAGCCTCTCACCCCGTAGGGTATGGAAGTCTCATCTTGAGGCCGGCTTCCCGCTTAGATGCTTTCAGCGGTTATCCATCCCGAACGTAGCTAACCAGCGGTGCTCCTGGCGGAACAACTGGCACACCAGAGGTTCGTCCAACCCGGTCCTCTCGTACTAGGGTCAGATCCTCTCAAACTTCCTACGCGCGCAGCGGATAGGGACCGAACTGTCTCACGACGTTCTAAACCCAGCTCGCGTACCGCTTTAATGGGCGAACAGCCCAACCCTTGGGACCTACTCCAGCCCCAGGATGCGACGAGCCGACATCGAGGTGCCAAACCATGCCGTCGATATGGACTCTTGGGCAAGATCAGCCTGTTATCCCCGAGGTACCTTTTATCCGTTGAGCGACAGCGCTTCCACAAGCCACTGCCGGATCACTAGTCCCGACTTTCGTCCCTGCTCGACCTGTCAGTCTCACAGTCAAGCTCCCTTGTGCACTTACACTCGACACCTGATTGCCAACCAGGTTGAGGGAACCTTTGGGCGCCTCCGTTACTTTTTGGGAGGCAACCGCCCCAGTTAAACTACCCACCAGGCACTGTCCCTGAACCGGATCACGGTTCGAAGTTAGACATCCAGAGTGACCAGAGTGGTATTTCAACAACGACTCCACGAATACTGGCGTATCCGCTTCAAAGTCTCCCACCTATCCTACACAAGCCACACCGAACACCAATACCAAGCTGTAGTAAAGGTCACGGGGTCTTTCCGTCCTGCTGCGCGTAACGAGCATCTTTACTCGTAATGCAATTTCGCCGAGTTCGTGGTTGAGACAGTTGGGAAGTCGTTACGCCATTCGTGCAGGTCGGAACTTACCCGACAAGGAATTTCGCTACCTTAGGATGGTTATAGTTACCACCGCCGTTTACTGGGGCTTAAATTCTGAGCTTCGCCTTGCGGCTGACCCGTCCTCTTAACCTTCCAGCACCGGGCAGGCGTCAGTCCGTATACATCGTCTTGCGACTTGGCACGGACCTGTGTTTTTAGTAAACAGTCGCTACCCACTGGTCTCTGCGGCCACCACACCCTTTCGGAGCAAGTCCTAATAGGTGGATGGCCCCCCTTCTCCCGAAGTTACGGGGGCATTTTGCCGAGTTCCTTAACCACGATTCTCTCGATCTCCTTGGTATTCTCTACCTGACCACCTGAGTCGGTTTGGGGTACGGGCGGCTGGAACCTCGCGTCGATGCTTTTCTTGGCAGCATAGGATCACCCACTTTTCATCCGCATCGTGTCTCGGCCTGGATGAGTCACGGATTTGCCTATGACTCGGCCTACGCACTTGCCCCGGGACAACCATCGCCCGGGTTGGGCTACCTTCCTGCGTCACACCTGTTAATACGCTAACCGCACCAGCATGGGGTCGAGCGTTCACCGGGCACCGCGTCACCCCGAAGGGATCAGCCGCATGCCGGCTAGGACTCTTAGCACCACTGGATTGGTTGGGGCGGTTCTTCGCCGGTACGGGAATATCAACCCGTTGTCCATCGACTACGCCTGTCGGCCTCGCCTTAGGTCCCGACTTACCCAGGGAAGATTAGCTTGACCCTGGAACCCTTGGTCTTCCGGAGGACGTGTTTCTCACACGTCTTTCGCTACTCATGCCTGCATTCTCACTCGTGTGCCGTCCACGGCTGGGTCACCCCGCCGCTTCACCCGGCACACGACGCTCTCCTACCCATCAACACGGCTGGACCACGAAGGCCTACCAATAATGTCAATGCCACAACTTCGGTGGCGTGCTTGAGCCCCGTTACATTGTCGGCGCGGAATCACTTGACCAGTGAGCTATTACGCACTCTTTCAAGGGTGGCTGCTTCTAAGCCAACCTCCTGGTTGTCTAAGCAACTCCACATCCTTTCCCACTTAGCACGCGCTTAGGGACCTTAGATGGTGGTCTGGGTTGTTTCCCTCTCGACTATGAAGCTTATCCCCCACAGTCTCACTGCTGCGCTCTCACTTACCGGCATTCGGAGTTTGGCTGACGTCAGTAACCTGGTGGGGCCCATCGGCCATCCAGTAGCTCTACCTCCGGCAAGAAACACGCAACGCTGCACCTAAATGCATTTCGGAGAGAACCAGCTATCACGAAGTTTGATTGGCCTTTCACCCCTATCCACAGCTCATCCCCTCAGTTTTCAACCTAAGTGGGTTCGGCCCTCCACGACGTCTTACCGTCGCTTCAGCCTGGCCATGGATAGATCACTTCGCTTCGGGTCTAGGACACGCGACTGAATCGCCCTATTCAGACTCGCTTTCGCTACGGCTACCCCACACGGGTTAACCTCGCCACGTATCGCTAACTCGCAGGCTCATTCTTCAAAAGGCACGCTGTCACCCCTGCTAAGGAGGCTCCAACGGTTTGTAAGCAAACGGTTTCAGGTACTATTTCACTCCCCTCCCGGGGTACTTTTCACCTTTCCCTCACGGTACTTGTCCGCTATCGGTCATCTGGGAGTATTTAGGCTTATCAGGTGGTCCTGACAGATTCACACGGGATTTCTCGGGCCCCGTGCTACTTGGGATCCTCTCCACGCTGCGTCCGACATTTCAGTTACGGGGCTCACACCCTCTCCGGCCGGCCTTTCAAGACCGTTCACCTATATCGACGCATCACGTTCGCCACCCGGCAGGATGACACGGAAAGTCCCACAACCCCGAACACGCAACGCCTGCCGGCTATCACACGTGCCCGGTTTAGCCTCATCCGATTTCGCTCGCCACTACTCACGGAATCACTGTTGTTTTCTCTTCCTGTGGGTACTGAGATGTTTCACTTCCCCACGTTCCCTCTACCCGCCCTATATATTCAGGCGGGAGTCACCAGGTCACATCACTGCGCCTGGCGGGGTTTCCCCATTCGGACACCCTCGGATCAAAACTTGCTTATCAGTTCCCCGAGGCTTATCGCAGATTGCTACGTCCTTCTTCGGCTCCAGATGCCAAGGCATCCACCGTTTGCTCTTAAAGACTTGAAATCACATGAGCCAATTCCAAAAGGAATCGTCTATCGTTTCGAACCCACCCCGAAGGGTGAGCTCTTCAAGATGCTCGCGTCCACTGTGTAGTTCTCAAAGTACGGGCGGGATCCTCCCCCAGCCACCACAACCGCAGCGACCAGAAAAGGCCCAGAGGCCCCAAGCCACACACCAACCGGTGTGCGCCCGGTCCCTCAGGACCCAACAGCGTGCACGCCCCCACCCGGGACACCCCAACCCGTTCCCACCACCCGAAAGCAGCGTACTAAAGCCAGAACCCCCCGACAGGAGCCTCGTCAAACGTTCCACCCATGAGCTCCGGCCGGAAACATTCGTCCCGAAACCGGCTCTGACACCCCAAAGGGTGCAGTGCTCCTTAGAAAGGAGGTGATCCAGCCGCACCTTCCGGTACGGCTACCTTGTTACGACTTAGTCCTAATTACCGATCCCACCTTCGACGGCTCCCTCCACAAGGGTTAGGCCACCGGCTTCAGGTGTTACCGACTTTCATGACTTGACGGGCGGTGTGTACAAGACCCGGGAACGTATTCACCGCAGCGTTGCTGATCTGCGATTACTAGCGACTCCGACTTCATGAGGTCGAGTTGCAGACCTCAATCCGAACTGGGACCGGCTTTTTGGGATTCGCTCCACCTCACGGTATTGCAGCCCTTTGTACCGGCCATTGTAGCATGCGTGAAGCCCAAGACATAAGGGGCATGATGATTTGACGTCATCCCCACCTTCCTCCGAGTTGACCCCGGCAGTATCCCATGAGTTCCCACCATAACGTGCTGGCAACATAGAACGAGGGTTGCGCTCGTTGCGGGACTTAACCCAACATCTCACGACACGAGCTGACGACAACCATGCACCACCTGTACACCGACCTTGCGGGGCGACCATCTCTGGCCGTTTCCAGTGTATGTCAAGCCTTGGTAAGGTTCTTCGCGTTGCATCGAATTAATCCGCATGCTCCGCCGCTTGTGCGGGTCCCCGTCAATTCCTTTGAGTTTTAGCCTTGCGGCCGTACTCCCCAGGCGGGGAACTTAATGCGTTAGCTGCGTCACGGAATCCGTGGAAAGGACCCCACAACTAGTTCCCAACGTTTACGGGGTGGACTACCAGGGTATCTAAGCCTGTTTGCTCCCCACCCTTTCGCTCCTCAGCGTCAGTTACGGCCCAGAGATCTGCCTTCGCCATCGGTGTTCCTCCTGATATCTGCGCATTCCACCGCTACACCAGGAATTCCAATCTCCCCTACCGCACTCTAGTCTGCCCGTACCCACTGCAGGCCCGAGGTTGAGCCTCGGGATTTCACAGCAGACGCGACAAACCGCCTACGAGCTCTTTACGCCCAATAATTCCGGATAACGCTTGCACCCTACGTATTACCGCGGCTGCTGGCACGTAGTTAGCCGGTGCTTTTTCTGCAGGTACCGTCACCCGAAGGCTTCTTCCCTGCCAAAAGAGGTTTACAACCCGAAGGCCGTCATCCCTCACGCGGCGTTGCTGCATCAGGCTTGCGCCCATTGTGCAATATTCCCCACTGCTGCCTCCCGTAGGAGTCTGGGCCGTGTCTCAGTCCCAGTGTGGCCGGTCACCCTCTCAGGCCGGCTACCCGTCGACGCCTTGGTGAGCCATTACCTCACCAACAAGCTGATAGGCCGCGAGCCCATCCCAGACCGATAAATCTTTCCAACCCCCACCATGCGGCAGGAGCACATATCCAGTATTAGACGCCGTTTCCAGCGCTTATCCCAGAGTCTGGGGCAGGTTGCTCACGTGTTACTCACCCGTTCGCCACTGATCCCACAGAGCAAGCTCCATGTTCACCGTTCGACTTGCATGTGTTAAGCACGCCGCCAGCGTTCATCCTGAGCCAGGATCAAACTCTCCGTAAAAAACGAAAACCAAACCCAATCAACAGACCAGGCTCGGCGAGTTCAATCATGACCAAAACAGAATGCCATCACTGACAATCCATGAATTGATCCAAAAACCCCCACCAACCAAAAAATGGCCAGCGGAAATAAATTGGCATTTGACAAGTGCACGCTGTTGAGTTCTCAAGGATCGGACGCTCCCACGGTCGGGTCTCGCGACCGTGCCCGAGGGGCGACTTCCTGTTCGTCCGCCCCGTTCCGTCTGTCGAACCGGTCTGCTCGAGATCTTCAGATCTCGTCGGCAGCCGATGACCGCGGTCCACGGAGTGGACTCCTCATCCTAGACCCGGAGGTCACGTCTCACAAGGAGAACTGATCGGATGGGGGGTGGTTCTCCACTTGAGGGGGCGGGGCTCTCAGCCTCAGCGCTCTTCCCTTTGGGGCGAACACGTATTACTGTACGTGGCTCGCGGAGGCGCGGCAAATCGAGGCTGAATCCCGGGCGTGTCGCTCGCGTCCGGGCGCTCGAAGACCGACCACCCCGCCTCGCGGACTCTCCGCCGCGTCAGACCGTCGCCGAGACCGTCTCGTGCCTGACGAGGCTCGGGCCCTGGGCCGTCGCCTCGACGACGAGTTGCGCCGGCAGCTGCTCCTTCATCGCCGCCACATGACTGATGAGCCCGACGGTGCGCCCGCCCTGGCGGAGCTCGTCGAGGGTTCGCATCGCGAGGTCGAGGGTCGCTTCGTCGAGCGAGCCGAATCCCTCATCGATGAAGAGCGTGTCAAGGCGGACCCCTCCCGCACGTGCCGTCACGACTTCGGCGAGGCCGAGCGCGAGGGCGAGCGACGCGAGGAACGTCTCGCCACCAGACAGCGACTGTGCCGGCCGCGCCTGCCCCGTGTGGGCGTCGATGATCTCGAGCCCGAGTCCGGATGCGACGTTCCGCGCGGCCCGTGCGTCGCTGTGCTGAAGGCGGTAGCGCCCGCTCGACATCTCGCCGAGCCGAAGGTTGGCCGCCTCCACGATCTCCTCGAGCTCGGCGGCGAGCACGAACGACTCGAGAGTCATCCGTCGCGTGTTGGGGGGTCGACCGGCCACCGTGTTCGCAAGTCGCGAGACAGCCTCGCACTCGGCCGCGAGCTCCGCGACCCCGTCCTGCGCTTCGACGGCACGATGGACGAGGTCATCGAGGCGCCTGGCCGTCTGCGCGGCGCGGGCGGCGGCCTCGACTGCGGCCCTCTCCTCCGCGAGCGCGCGATCACGCGCCGACCCCGCCCCGTCGAGGTCGGGCGCGGCGTCCGCCTCATCGCCCAGCTCGGCTTCGAGGTCGCGTACGCGCTCCGTCTCGGTCATCAGCGCGATATCGTGCGAGCGCACGCGCTCGGACAGCGCGGTGCGCGTGGCCGAATCGAGGAGCGCCGCCTCGGCCTCGGCCTCGTCGGCGAACTCGCTCGCGGCGACGCGAGTTTCGAGGTCGGAGCGTGCGCGGGCGAGCGCCGCCTCGGCTCCGGCGTGCTCGACGAGGGCGTCCATGAGCGCGAGCGCGAGCCCGCGGCGCTTCGTCGTCGCGGCGATGCGTGCGGCCACGGAGCCGAAGTCGCCACGCGCCCCGGTCACGGCGGCTCGGAGCGTCTTCGCGTCGGCGGTCGCTCCGGCGATCTCCATCCGCAGCTCGGCGAGCGCGGCCGTCGCCTGGTCCATCTCCCGTCCCGCAGCGGCATCGAGTTCCACAAGACTCGCGCGCTCCGCGGTAAGCCTCTCGCAGCGGCTCTGCGCCTCTGTGGCCGCCGCGACCGCGAGCTGCGCGGTCGCCTTCGCCTCGGCGAGCGACGCCGCCGACTCGCCACCCGCCCGTGCCAGCGCGCTGCTGTGGGCGTCGCGCGCGGACTTCGCTGCTTCGGCGGCCGCTGCCTCGTCTTTGGCCGCGCGGTCGCGCCTCGCCTCGACGTCAGCCACCTCGTCGTCGGTGACGGGCGCGTCGGAAGACATGGCGGGCGACGGATGCTCCGTCGAACCGCACACCGCGCAGGGCTCGCCATCGACGAGCGCCATCGCGAGCTCCGCGGCGTGACTGGCGAGGCGCCGGCGCAGCAGCGCGGTCACCGCGGACTGCGCCGACTCGTGGCGGCCGGCTGCCGCGAGATGCTCCTCGTCGGCGGTCCGCAGCTGCTTCTCGAGGCGCTGCGCCTCGTGCGCCGCGGCCAGACGCTCGCCGATCGAGGCGAGTCGCGTGCGCAGGTCGTCCACGCGTCCGGCGTCGGCGAGCGCGTCGCGAAGCTCGTTGTCGATCGCCTTGAGCCGTTCCGGCACGGGTTTGCGGCGTTGCTCGATCTCGGCGACATCGCGCTCCAGAGCGACGACCCGCTCCTGGTCGGACGCGAGTCGCTCCTCGAGGTGCGCGAGCTCACTCTCCTGCTCGGCGACGGCCGCCCACACCGCGAGCTGCCCGGTCAGTTCGTCGACGAGCGTGCGCAGCCGCGCGACATCGTCCTCGGCCCGGCCGCCCGCGCGCTCCCAGGCGTCGTGGTGAGTCGCGAGCGCGTGCTCCGCGCCCTGCGCCGCCGCATCCGCCGCGGCGACGGCCTCGAGCGGCGCTCGAAGCGCCTCGGCGGCGATCGCGCGCGCGGCTCGCGAACGGTCGGCGGCGACACTCGCGGACCGCTGCTCGAGGGCCGCGAGCCGGGCCCGCGACGCGGCGAGCTGCTGCTGCTTCGCGTGGAGCGTCTTGACCGCGGCGAAGGCAGCCTCGGCGTCACGCCCCGCCCCTGCGGCGACCGCCTGCTGGGCGCCGAGCACCTCGGCCCGCGAATGCGCCGCGCGCACCGAGCGCTCCGCGTCGACGAGCCGGTCGGCGAGCGAGGCGGCCGGCCCCGGGTCAGGCGACAGTGCACCCTCCGCCGCGGAGGCGGGGGGCGGGGCATCCGTCGATTCAGCGCCTGCGGCGAGCCTCTCCAGCACCTCGCCCGCGGCTCCGAATCCCTCCCACGTGCCTTCGGCCGCAACGAGTCGCTCGGCCTCACCGAGGAGCAGTTCCACCCCGTCGCCTGCGGCCGCCAGCGCGGCCTCGGCGTCGCGTCGTCGCTGCTCGAGCCCCTCTTGGTACTGCTCGTACGTGCGCGTGCCGAACAGGCGCCGCAGCAGCTTCTGCCGTTCGTCGCTGCGGGCGAGGAGGAACTCGGCGAACCGGTTCTGCGCGAGCAGGATCACCTGCAGGAACTGCTGCTGGCTGAGTCCGAGCACGTCGTCGAGTGCGAGGGCGACATGGCGCGAGCCGGATGCTCGTCCGATCCACGCGCCGCCCACGAGCTCGTCGAGCTGCGCGTCCGCGCTCACCAGCGTGGTGCCCGTGCCGCGCCGCTTCGCCCGTTCGTACTCGGGCGAACGCGTGACCCGCCACCTGCGCCCGCCGGTGCTGAACTCGACGGAGACCTCGGTCGGGTCATCCGGGCCGCAGTAATCGCTGCGCAGCCGCTTCTCGGCACCGTCGTACCTCGGCACTCCGCCGTACAGCGCGAAGCACACGCCGTCGAGCACACTCGACTTGCCTGCGCCCGTGCGACCGGCGATGAGGAAGATGCCGTCGTCGGCGAATGCGTCGAAGTCGACGACCTGCCGATCACGGAACGGCCCGAAGCCCTCGAGCTCGAGTCGATGAAGCCTCACGCCCGGGCCTCCGCGGCGATGCGGTCGCCCACGATCTCGCGGATGAGCTCCCCCTCGCGGGCGCTCGCCCCCTCGCCCTCGCGCACGTGGGCGAGGAAGGCGTCGAACAGCTCGGCATCGCTGCGGGCGGCGCGCACGCGGCCCGCGTAGCTCGATCGGTCGGCGGAGGCGGCCGCGCCGGGCAGGTGCACGACGGCGGCGCAGTGGGCGAAGCGCTCCTGCAGGCGGCGCATCGGGTCGAGCTGCGGGGTCGGGTCTGTGTAGCGCGCGCACACCCACGCGTCGCCGAACTCGTCGAAGCGCTCGTCGGTGAGCAGCTCGTCGAACGAGGCCGTGAGGGTGACGAGGCGGCGCGGCACGGGAAGGGGAAGCCACTCGACCGAGGCGAGTCCGGATGAGTCGAGCTCGACGAGCCAGGACCCGCGGGGCTTGTCGCCCTCGCCGAAGCTGTAGTGCAGCGGCGCACCCGCGTAGCGGACGCGCTCGGACAGCCGCTGACGCCCGTGGATATGACCGAGCGCGACGTAATCGGGCCCGTCGAAGTACGCGAGCGGCACGACGTCGAGCGTCCCCTGCCGGATCTCGCGCTCGACGCCACGCGTCGCCTCGACGCCGGCCGCGAAGCAGTGCGAGATCGCCACCGATCGGCCGCCGCGCGAGGCGAGGTCTTCGCGCACGAGCGACATCGCGTGCGCGATCGTCTCGGCCTGAGTGCGCAGCTCGACGCCGGGCCACAGGTGCCGCACGAGCGCGGGCTCGAGGAACGGGATGCCGTAGAAGTGCACCGGACCCGACTCGTCGTCGATCGTGATGGGCGTGCCGACCGACGTCGGATCGGTGAGCACGTGGACGCCGTCGCGCAGCAGCGCGGACTGGAACCCGAGCCGGGCGGCCGAGTCGTGGTTGCCGCTCGTCACGACGACGTGCGCTCCCGTGTCGCGGAGCGCCCGCAGCGTGTCGCTCAGCAGCGGGAAGCACGCCGCCGACGGCGCGGCGGAGTCGAACACGTCTCCGGCGACCACGACGACGTCGACCGCGTGCTCGCGCACCTGCACCGCGAGCGCCTCGAGCACACCGCGGAGTGCCTCGAGCGTGGAATGCCCGTGGAACGACCGGCCGATGTGCCAGTCCGAGGTGTGCAGGATCCGCATGCCACACACCGTATGTTCCGGCTCCGACATCGTCCGGGAGCCTCGCGGCGCTTCGCTTCGATGCCCGGATGACGTTCAGATGACCGGGTCCGTCGAGCGTTCGTCGCGCCTGCGGGCGGTCATGTCGGCGACGCCCGCGACGAGAGCCAGGCCGAGGAAGATGCCGACGGCGATGAGCCCGATGACGTACGCGTCGTGGAACACGGTCATGCGCGGCGCATCCGACCCGCGCTCGTTGTAGATCGTCGCGTAGAAGAGCGACAGGGCCACCGCCGTGCCGACCGAGGATCCGATGCGCTGGCCGAGCTGCCCGACCGATCCCGCGACGCCGCCGCGCCGCACCGGCACGTCCGCGAGCGTGAGCGTCTGGTTGGGCGAGACCACGAGGCCGCCGGCGAAGCCCGAGAGGAAGAGCACGACCGCCATGATGTACGGCTGCGCAGGCGTCGGAGCGAAGTAGGCCGTCACCGCCATTCCTCCCACGCCGAGGAGCACGCCGACGACTGACTCGCCCCGGCATGTCCGGAGAGTTGTTTGCTGGTGTCAGCCGGCTCTCTCGACCGGTTCGATGCGAGCGTAGTCGAGCTGCTCGACCTCGAGCGGTGTGAGGTCGTCGATCGAGCCGTGGGTGCGTTCGGTGTTGAACCACAGCACCCAGGACGCGGTCGCCGCCTCGACTTGATCGACGTCCCGCCATGGGCCCTCGTGGTGGATGAGCTCGGACTTGTAGAGCCCGATCTGCGACTCCGCGAGCGAGTTGTCGTACGCGTCGCCGACAGACCCGACCGACGCGTCGATGCCTTCATCGATGAGACGGTCGGTGAAGGCGATTGACGTGTAGACGCTGCCCGCGTCGGTGTGGTGCGTGAGCCCGGCGAACCCGGCGACGCCTTCGCGTCGGCGGGTCCACAGCGCCATGTCGAGGCAGTCGAGAACGAGCGGGGTAGTCATCGAGGTGGCGGCGCGCCAGCCGAGGATGCGGCGGGAGTGCGCGTCGAACACGAACGCGACGTACACCCATCCGGACCACGTCCAGACGTAGGTGAAGTCGGCGACCCAGAGCTGGTTCGTGCGGAGCCGGGCGAAGTGCCGATCGACGAGGTCCGCGGGCCTGGTCTCACGCAGTTCGCGATCGACGGGTCGCTTGCGGCGTCCACGAGTAACGCCAGCGATGCCCAGGTCTCGCATGAGCCGCTCGACGGTGCAACGGGCGATGTCATGCCCATCGCGCCGCAACCTCAGCCAGAGCTTGCGGGCGCCGAGCACCTTCCGCTGCTTCTGCCACGTCGCGAGGATGATCGGCTTCCACCGCTCGTCCGACACCTCCCGCGCCGAGGGGCCACGGTCTCTCGCGTCGTAGTAGGTCGATGGGGCGATCTTCACGCCGTGCTGGGTGAGCACGTCGCAGATCGACTCGACACCCCACCGCAGACCACCATCACGGCGGTCCTTGTGCTCCTCGATGAACGCGACTATCGCTTCTGTGGCCGGTCGAGCTCGGCCGCGAAGAAAGCCGAAGCCGCCTTCAAGATCTCGTTCGCGCGACGCAGCTCGGCGTTCTCGCGCTTGAGCCGCTTGATCTCCTCCGCCGCTTCGGTCGTGACACCGGGCCGGTCGCCGGCGTCGATCTGGTTCCGGCGGATCCAGGTGCGGATCGTCTCCGGCGACCCGATGCCGAGCATCTGCGCGACCGCGATCATCGCGGCGTACTCGCTCGGATAGTCGGGCCGCACCTCGGCGACCATACGGACGGCGCGCTCACGAAGCTCGCGCGAATACTTGCTGGGACGTCCCATGAGACAGATCCTTCCAAGGAATCATGTCTCCGGACATGCCGGGGCGAGTCAGACCCCCCACACGACGAGGGGACGGCCGATGCGCCCCACGAGGTTCCCGCCGATCCACGACGCGAACGCGCTGCTCAGCGCGAAGCCGACCGTGACGAGTCCCGCGAACACCGGCGCCAGCCCCAGCCCGAGCTGCAGATACAGCGTCGTGAGCAGGAAAAGGGCGGGCAGCGCAGCGAACTGCGCGGTCGCGAGCAAGGTTCCGTTGCGATACGACGACAGCCGGAACAGGCTGAACGGGATCAGCGGACTCTTGCCGCTGCGGTCGTAGCGACGTTCCCACCACACGAACGCGGCCGCGAGCAGCACGAACACGACGAGCAGCCACCACCGCTGCGGATTGTCGTCCGGCGAACCCGTCGTGAACAGGAACGGCCACAGCAGCGCCAGCACCGAGCCGCCGAAGAGCAGCACGCCGGTCGGGTCGAGCTCGAGCCGGCGCCGCGACCGCTCGCGCGTCGACGGCAGCACCCAGACCGCCAGGCCGATGGCGATGAGGCACAGCGGCACGTTCATCCAGAAGATGCCCCGCCACCCGTCGGTCGGGCCGCCGATCGCGATGAGCAGGCCGCCGAGCGTCGGCCCGAACGCCGTCGCGATCCCCACCGCGGCGCCGAACAGCCCGAACGCGCGGCCGCGCTCCTTGCCGTGGAACAGCTGCTGGATCATGCCGAGCACCTGCGGCATCTGTATCCCCGCGCCGATGCCCTGCGCGAGACGCCCGATCATCAGCACGGTGGTCGTGGGGGCGAGGGCGCACACGAGGCTCGTGACGGTGAACACCGAGAGTCCGGTGATGAACAGCGCGCGGCGCGAGCGCTGGTCGCCGATGCGACCGGCCGGCACGAGCGCGAGCCCGAACGTGAGCACATAGCCCGAGACGATGAGCTGCAGCTCGGTCGAGCTCGATCCGAGCGCCGCCTCGATCGACGGCAGGGCGACGTTGACCTTGCTCAGGTCGAGGATCGTGATCGCCGCGACGGCGACGCACACCCAGTACGCCCGCCAGCGCTGGCTCGGACTGAGCGGTATGTCGCGCGTCGGCGGATGCGCGTCGGGGGTCGCCACCCTCGACAGGCTATCGGCGCCGAGGTTGTGGAGGGGAGACGCATTCGGATGCCGCCACCGAAGCGCCGAAAACTGCCAACCCGCGCGGGGGGCGAAATGTCGGAACCCCTCCCTAGGTTCGTGCCATCGGAACCCTTGGAGGAATCATGCTCTCGACGATCTACGCGAGCGAAGTGCTGTTCCGACACGACACTGAGCTCCGCGCGCAGGAGGCTCGCATCGACGAGCTTCGACAGGAGCGCCTGGCCGCGCTCGCCGCCGAGGCGGCGCAGCGCTCGCCGCAGCCGCCGCGCAACGCCTGGCCCCGGCCGATCGGCGTCGCGCACGGTGACGCGCTGGCCGCGTGCGCGTGAACGCGCTGCGGTCGCGCGCTGAGGTGAGGTGACAGAGAAGATCCGCCGTGCCCGACGTGGGAGGGAAGAGGGCGCGGCGGATCTCACCTTCCCGAGCGCATCAGGTCGTGCCGGTCGCGATCTGCTTGGCCAACTCCCGCACCTCCGAGTCGGGAAGCTCGATCGAGGAGTCGTTCAGCCGCTGGTGCAGCACGTGGGCGATCTCGTCGATCGACTTGTCTCCGACATCTGAGCGCGTCTGCACCACGATGCCCGCGACCTTGTCGACCTCGGATGCCTCGTTCTGAGCGAGCAGCGGAACCTCCTGCGCCTGTTCCGGCTCGAGCGGACTGTCGTTGCCCGGCATCTCCGCGGCTCGGTCGTCGACGTTCTCGTGCTCCATGTCGGCTCCTCTCGACGCTCCCAGCATCACCGTGCGGTCGGGGAAAGGGCGAGGGGTTGACGAGATCGGCGGATGGGGTTAGTCCCCGGAACGTCAGAGGGCGCGGCTTCGGAGGATGCCGTTGCGCTCGGGGTGTGCGGCGAACCAGTCGGCGACGTACCAGCAGACCGGGATGACCTCGCGGTCGCCCTGCGCCTCGAGCTCGGCGACGGCCCGATCGACCAGCTCGCCCGCGTAACCGTGGCCGCGGAAGGTGGGCACGGTGTACGCCCGCGTCATCGCGACGGTGCGGCCGTCGTCTCGATAGTCGAGCACGCTGACGAGGTCGTCGCCGCGGTGCAGCGTGTAGCGCGACGCGTCGGCTTCGTGGGTGAACCGGAACTCCTTCACCCCGACAGGCTACGTCTCCCCCGCGACGTCCGGGTCGCGCCGCGCGTGCTCTCGGCGAACGCTCGGGTCATTCCGGATGCTTCTCCCATTCATAACGTGACGTGATTTGACGCATAAGGACACCTTCGGTCATAATCGCCGTCATGACTCACAACGCACGCTCTCTGTCCGCCTGGGAGGCGAACGGGACTGCCGGCACGATGGCCGGCCGCGTTGTGATGTGCTGTCGAATGTGCATGTGATCCGGTGACCCCGCCGGACTCGACCGGTTCCGCTCCTTCTGCGAGCACCGCGCCTCGAGTCCCCGAGCACCCAGACGGCGACTGAGGTCGCTTGTCGCGCGCTCCGCACCCGGCCCGCCATCGGCCGGCCCGACAACACACTCGAACCCGTCGAGGCGAACCGCCCGGGTTCCCATCGCAAGGACTCCACTCCCATGTCGAACACCGCTCTTCTCGATCGCCCCACGACCACCACCCGTCACCTGCGCGCCGTCACCGCTCCGGTTCCCACCATCCGCCGCGCGACCGTCCCCGCGCAGCCCGCCAGCCCCGCATCGGTGCCGACCGCCGCCCTTCCGGTGAGCACCGCCCCCCGAGGCTTCGCCCTGTACGTCGGCATCGACGAGGCGAAGGCCGCCGCATCCGGTGTCTCGCTCGGCGTCCTCGTCGACGCGCTGCGCCGCACCCTCGCCGAGCTCGCTCCCGGCGCTGAGACGTACGCGACCGTCGCCCTCGCGCCCGTCGGCTCGGGCGGGCGCGACGTCGACGTCGTGCGCCTCGCACTGCACGAGCCGTCGGCCGTCGCCCGCGCGAAGCAGCAGGAGCCCGACGAGGACGAGCACACGCCCTCCGGCGTCGTCGTCGACATCTCGCGCAAGCGGGTGCTCATCGACGGCGAGTCGGCCGCGTTCACCTTCAAGGAGTTCGAGCTGCTGCAGTACCTCGTGCTCCGCGAGGGCCGCACGATCGAACGCGCCGAGCTCGTGAGCTCGCTGTGGCAGGGCGCCGGCGAGGAGGACGTCCCCGGCGAGCGCACGATCGATGTGCACGTGCGGCGCCTCCGCGCGAAGCTCGGCCGCTATGAGGACATCGTGCGCACGGTGCGCGGGATCGGTTACCGCTTCGACCGGCACGCCGACGTCGTGATCCGGTACGGCCACGGCTCACCGTCGCCCGACCGCTTCTGAGCGCCCGCGCTCGAGCGCGCGCTGGATCAGCGGATGTCGCGGCGACGACGTATCGTGAGCGCATGAGGTCGTCGGGGGTGTTCCCCGTGCGCGATGCGCGCGGAGCCGCGTCACGCGACCGCCGTACCGCCCGCGACCCGCGCCCCGCGCACGGACGGCCGCTCGAGACGGAGTACCGTCCGCGGCATCCGCTCGATCTCGCCCGCACAGTGCTCATGCACCGGCGCGGTCACGGCGACCCCACGATGTGCGTCGACGGATCCGTCATCTGGCGCGCGAGCCGCACGCCCGAGGGCGTCGCGACGCTCGCGCTGCGGGAGGTGTCGCGGGGAGTCATCCGCGGCGCGGCATGGGGTCCGGGTCGCGAGTGGGCGCTCGCTCAGCTCCCGGCGCTGTGCGGTGCGCAGGACGATCCGGACGAGTTCGAAGGGTCGCGGCATCCGATCATCGCCGAAGCCCACCGCCGCAATCCCGGTCTGCGCCTCAGCCGGACCGACCTGGTGTTCGACGCGCTCGCGGCGTCGATCATCGAGCAGAAGGTCACGAACATGCAGGCGTTCGCCGCGTGGCGGCGCATCGTCACCTGGTACGGCGAGCGTGCACCGGGCCCGACGCCGCGGCCGATGTTCGCGCCGCCCGGGATCGAGTCGTGGCGCCGCGTCCCGTCGTGGGCGTGGCACCGTGCGGGGCTCGAGCCGCTCCAGGCGCGCACGATCGTCGAGACGGCGCGCCGCGGCGACTCGGTCGTGCGTGCCGTGGCGGCGGCGCCCGACGGCGATGCGCGCGACCTCGTGCTCACGAGCCTGCGCGGCGTGGGAGTGTGGACGTCGGCCGAGACCCGCATCCGCGCCCTCGGCGATCCCGACGCCGTGAGCGTGGGCGACTATCACCTCGCACACGAGGTGGGGTACGCGCTCATCGGCGAGCGCGTCGACGATGATCGGATGCTGGAACTCCTCGCGCCGTGGAGCGGTCAGCGTCAGCGCGCGATCCGCCTCATCGGCCTCAGCGACGTGCGAGAGCCGCGCAAGGCTCCCCGTCTGCATCCCGAGGACCATCGCGACCACTGACGCGCCCTGCGTGGTGCCAGAATGTGCGGATGGTCGCGTCGCGAGTGCGTTGGGAGAACGTGCCCGCGCACGTCCGAGACGCGGTCGCCGCTCTCCTCGGCTCACCCGTCGTCCACGCCGTGTCGCAGCCGGGCGGCTTCTCACCCGGGTCCGCCGACATCGTGACGTGCGCCGACGGACGCCGCGTGTTCGTCAAGACCGCGACGTCGGACGTCAATCCTGAGGTCGTGCCGATCCACCGCAGCGAGGCCGTCAAGGCCGCGGTGATCCCGGCGGCCGTCCCCGCCCCGAGATTCATCGGCTCGGCCGACGGCGACGACTGGACGGTGCTCGCGTTCGAGCTCGTCGAGGGGCGCCATCCGGCCGTGCCGTGGCGCAAGGCGGAACTGCACGCCGTGCTCGACACGCTCTCCTCGACGGCACGAGCGCCGCTCGACGCCGAGGCTCGCGCGGTGATCCCGCCGATCCGGACCGGACTGCAGCCGCTCGCCGACTCGTGGAGGCAGCTGCTCGCCGAACCCGAGCCGGCCGTCGTGCCGCTGACCGAGGCCGACGGCGTGACGCTCGCCGACGAGGAGGACGTCGAGTGGGCGGTGCAGCACGCCGCGCGGTGGGCGGACATCGCGGATCGGGGCGTGGAGCTCGCATCCGGCGATGCACTCGTGCACTTCGATGTGCGCGACGACAACGTGCTGCTGACGCCGGCCGGCGACGCGGTGCTCATCGACTGGCCGTGGGCGCTGCGCACCCTGGGTGGACGCCGTCATGCTGCTCGCCCACGTGCGATACGGCGACCCCGGGTTCGATGTGCACGCCGCGATGGCCTCGCACGAGGCGTTCGATGGCGTGGATTCCGAGACGACCGCCGCGATCGTGGCGATCATGGCGGGGTTCCTTCTCGAGAAGGGACGCCGGCCGGATCCGCCGGGGCTCCCGACGCTCCGGCGCTTCCAGCGACTGCAGGGCGCGGCCGCGTCACGGCTTCTGCGCGAGCTCGTCGGCTGAGCCGAAGCGCCTCGGCGATGTCGGAGGCCCGCGTCACACTGGAGTCCTCCGCGGCGCGGCCGGGCGCGGCATCCGTCATCCCCCACTCATCATCAGGAGCGAACATGCCCAGCCTCAATCCGTACCTCTCGTTCCAGCGGGAGGCCCGGTCGGCCATGCAGTTCTACAAAGGCGTCTTCGGCGGCGACCTCGACATCTCGACGTTCGGCGAGTACGAGGGCATGGTGCAGGACCCGAGCGAAACCGACCTCGTCATGCACGCGCAGCTCACGACTCCCGACGGGTTCGTGCTCATGGCGTCCGACACCCCCACGGGCGTCGAGTACCGCAAGCCCGCGGGCATCTCGGTGTCGGTCAGCGGCGACGACGAGCCCAAGCTCGAGCGGTTCTGGTCGGCCCTCGCCGAGGGCGGCGCGGTCACCATGCCGTTCGACGTCCCGCCGTGGGGCGGGCGCTTCGGCATGCTGACCGACCGCTTCGGCATCGACTGGATGGTCGCCTACACGCCTCCACAGCAGTGACGACGCGGATGCGCCCGCCCGCGCCCGCGTAGGCTGAGCACATGAGCGAGCGACGCACAGGCTGGCCGAAGGGGCGCATCGGATGGGTCATCGGCACCGTCGTGCTGCTGGCGCTCGGCGCGCTCGTCGGAGCTGTGCTGGGCAATCTGGTGCTGGGCCTTGCGATCGGCGTCGTGATCTCGATCGGGTGGCTCATCGCCTACGAGTCGTGGCGGGGAAAGACGCCCGGGCTCAACGACCCGTGGGATGACGGCGCGCAGCTGTAGACCTTGCTGAAGGGGGCTGGCCTCTCCTTCGCGCGCATCGTATGGTGAGGCCAGGAGGTGAGCGACATGCAGGCGAAGGTCGGTGACCGCGTCATCATCCACGGGCGCACCGTCGGCTCTCCGGACCACTCCGGTGAGGTGGTCGAGGTCCGCGGACACGACGACGACCCGCTGCTGGTGGTGCGGTACGACGACGGGCACGAGGCGATCCTCTCCCCCGGATGCGACTGCGAGATCCGGCACGCGGGCTGATCGAACGGGGGGCCTGCCATGGCCGTCATCACGAGTCGCGAGTTCCACGAGGCATCTGGAGTAACTGACTGGCGCGCCACCCGCGCAGGCGCCGCCGCATACTTCGACACGCGCGATTTCAACGCGGGTGCGGCGTTCGTCGCCGAGATCGCGAAGCTCGCGGATGCCGCGAACCACCACCCCGACGTCGACCTGCGCTACCGCGGGGTCACCGTCCGCGTCGTGACGCACTCGGCGGGCGGACTCACGCACAAGGACGTCGAGCTCGCGCGGCAGATCTCCGAGGCGGCGAACCGGCTCGGCATCAGCGCCGACCCCTCCCGGCTCCCTCCGCCGACGGATCCGACGCACGGAGGAAGCCCGGACTGAACGGCGTCAGCCGACGGGCACGGTGACAGGGTCACGTCACATCTGCGGCGTGCGCGTTGTCTCACTGACAGGCGCGCCGAGCGCCGACCGCAGAGAGAGGAATGGCACATGAAGCTGGCCGTCGCAGGCGGAACAGGGGTGGTCGGCACCCACGTGGTGGATGCGGCGACGAGGCGCGGTCACGACGTCGTCGTGCTGTCGCGCCGCACGGGCATCGACGTGCGAACTGGCGCGGGCCTCGCCGAGGCCATTGCGGAGGCGGATGCCGTCATCGACGTCCTGAGCACGCAGACGCTCTCGGCCGACGTCGCCACGGAGTTCTTCACCGAGACCACGCGAGTCCTTCTGGACGCGGAGAAGCGGATCGGCGTTCCCCACCACGTCGCCCTTTCGATCGTGGGCATCGACCGCGCGCCGTACGGGTACTACGCCGGCAAGCTCGCCCAGGAACGGCTCGTCGAGACCGGCAGCGTCCCGTGGACGATCCTGCGGGCGACGCAGTTCCACGAGTTCGCCGGGCAGACCTATGAGCGCGCCACGCTCGGCCCTCTCCACCTCGCGGTGCGCATGCGCACGCAGCCGATCGCCGCGCGCGAGGTCGCCGAGCGACTCGTCGCGCTCGCCGAGGCGGCCCCGTCCGGCCGGGCGCGCGATCTCGGCGGCCCTCGCGAGGAGAACCTCGCCGACATGATTCGCGCGTACGCGCGGGCGAGAGGTTCGCGCGCGTGGATCCCCGCCATCTCGTTGCCGGGTGAGGGTGGCCGACGCCAGCGCGACGGATCGCTGCTCCCCGGCCCCGACGCGCAGCTCGGGACTCAGACGTTCGACAAGTGGCTCGCGGCCCAGCACCTCTGAGCCGGTCGACGAGACGACGGATGCCGCGACCCCCGCTCGCGAGGCGGGAGGTCGCGGCATCCGCTGTGTCAGCCGTCAGCCGAGGTTCGCAGGCCGGGCCCACTCCTCGCCGAGCACGTGCTGCGCGAGGAACGCGAACACCGTCTCGTACCAGACGACAGCGTGCTGCGGCTTCAGCACCCAGTGATTCTCGTCGGGGAAGTACAGGAAGCGGTGCTCGGTCGAGCCGTCCTCGGCGGCGAAGTGACGGTTCAGCTCGGACCACAGGCGCAGGCCCTCCCCGACCGGCACGCGATAGTCGCGATCGCCATGGACGACCAGCAGCGGGGTGCGGATGTCCTCGACGAACCGGTGCGGCGAGTTCTCCATCATCGCCTCGGGCGTGAAGATCGACTCCCAGTACGGCGAGAAGTCCGTCGTCGGGCCGAACTGGTCGAGCGCCCACAGGCTCGCGTGCGTCACGATCGCGCGGAAGCGATCGGTGTGACCGGCGACCCAGTTCGCCATGTAGCCGCCGAACGAGCCGCCCATCGCAGCCGTGCGCGTCTCGTCGACGTCGTCGCGAGCGACGGTCGCATCGGTGATCGCCATGAGGTCGGTGTAGGGCGCCTTGCCCCACGCGTTCCACCCGCGGGCGATGAAGTCGAGTCCGTAGCCAGTCGACAGCGCCGGGTCGGGCAGCAGCACGGCGTATCCGCGCGCGACGGCGAGCTGCGGGTTCCAGCGCCAGCTCCACGCGTTCCAGCTGTTGAGCGGTCCGCCGTGGATCCACAGCAGCAGCGGCGCGGGCTTGCCGGCCGACGCATCCGGAGGAAGCAGCAGCCAGCCGCGCACGCGGGCGCCGTCTTCGGCGGTCGTCTCCACCTCGGCCATCGTCGCGGGAACGTCGGGCAGCTCGAACGGCGCCGCGAGCGGGGTCACGGCGCGGTCGCGCGTGATGCGCACGGGGTGGGACGGCGCCATCCACGACGAGCGAAGTGCGACGAGGTCGCCCGTCATGCGGTCGACGTGGACGTCGGTGTACGTGAAGTCGTCATGCGTGAGCTGCTCGGGTGCGCCGCCGTCGAGCGGAGCGAGGAACACGGGGCCGCGGCCGTCCTGGTCGGCCGTCACCACGAGCGACGCGTCGTCCGCGGCGAAGGTGAGGCTCGACGGCCACCGGTCCCACTCGTTCGCGATGCGGCGAGCATCCGAGCCGTCGATGGCTGACACCCACAGCTCGTACTGCGTCGGGCCGTCGGGGGTCGCCTTGTCGGTGCGGACGAAGGCGAGCCGCGATCCGTCGTGGCTGATCGCCGGGAACTCGAAGTCGACGCGCGACTCATCGAACAGCGTCGTGTGCTCGCCAGTCTCGATGTCGATCGCGACAAGCCTGTAGCGCGCGTCCTGACCCTCGGGCACGCGCAGCGCCGCGACGACCGTCGAGCCATCCGGTGAGACCGCCACACCGGCGGCATCGGCCGAACGGCCGGGCTTCGGCGTCAGGTCGCGCGGGCGCGGGAGGGATGCCGGGTAGGGCGTGGGTGCGTCCTTCTCGTCCTTCTCATCGGATGCCGCATCCGACTCTGCCGACTCGTCGCGCACCGCGCCGACCGTGTCACGCAGGTCGGCGAGGTCGAGTGCGAGCAGGTGGGGCTCGGCGGGGCCGAGGTCGTGGTCCCAGAAGCGGATCGGGTAGGACTCGTGCAGGATCGCCGAGATCTTCTTCTTCTTGCGCTCCGCGCGCAGCTTCGCCTCCGCCTCGATCGAGTCCGCGCTCGGCAGCAGCTCCGCCGAGGCGACGACACGACCTGCGGCCTCTGCGACAGCGGCGATCGACGACACACCGCCGGCGAGTCTCGTCACCGCTCGAGCCTCGCCGCCGCCCGCGGGCAGCAGCCACAGCTGGCCGGACTCGTCGTCCTCGTCGGCGTCGGAGTCGGGCCGCGCCGACACGAACAGCACGTCGCCCGTCGAGGTGAAGGCGGGAGCCGCCTCGCCCTTCGCCGACCGCGTGAGGCGGCGGGGCGGGGCATCCGTGGCGTCAGCGGGAATCTCCCACAGCGACCGGTCGAAGCCGGTCCCGTCCGTCTTGACGGTCGCGACCGTCAAGACGGCGCGTCGGCCGTCGGGTGAGAGCGCGAGCCCCTCGATGCGAGGAAGGGCGATGTACGAATCGAGCGAGTCGAAAGGCGTTGGCATCCGACAACGCTAACCCGGGCAGCCGGCCCACTGCGCAGGTCGCTCACATCTCTTCGTGGGTGTTCGGGTCGCCGTTCCACAGCCGGCCCCCCTCGAGTGCCGAGATCGCGGCCACCTCGTCGTCGGTCAGCTCGAAGCCGAACACGTCGGCGTTCTCGCGCTGCCGGTCGTGGTCGCCCGACTTGGGGATCGGCGTGCTGCCCAGCTGCACATGCCAGCGCAGCACGATCTGCGTGGGCGTCACGCCGTGGATGTGCGCGAGTTCGACGAGCACCTGCTCGGTGAGCAGCTCGGTGCGGCGTGCGAGCGGGCTCCAGCTCTCGGTGCGGATTCCGAGTTCGGCATGGACGGCACGCAGCTCGGCCTGCGGGAAATACGGATGCAGCTCGATCTGGTTCACCGACGGCACGACGCCCGTCTCGTCGATGACCCGCCGGAGCATCTGCTCGGTGAAGTTCGAGACCCCGATCGAGCGGATCTTGCCCGCCGCACGCAGATCGATCATCGAGCGCCACGTCTCGAGATACAGATCGCGGCTCGGATTCGGCCAGTGGATGAGCGAGAGGTCGAGGTAGTCCACCCCGAGGGTCGCGAGCGAGCCGTTCGTGCTCTCGATCGCGAGGTCGTACCCCTGGTGGCGGCCCGGGATCTTCGTCGTGACGAGCAGCGCCTCGCGCGGCAGGCCGCTCCGGCGCATCGCCTCGCCGACCTCGCGCTCGTTCTCGTAGTTGACGGCGGTGTCGAGCAGCCGGTACCCCATCTCGATGGCGGCGACCATGGATGCCACGCCCTCCGCTCCCCGCAGGTTGTAGGTGCCGAGACCGAGCTCGGGGAAGGGCGTGCCGTCGTTGAGAGTCACCGTGGGGATCTGCATGCGTCCATCTTGGCGACCGGGGCGACGCGGTGGGAAGTGTCGATGCCGTTGGGCGCATCCGTCGGACGGCATTCCACTCAGGCGCCTCTCGAGCCCCCGATATCCTCGGTCCATGCCGCCGCTTCTCTGGATCGCTCTGGGGCTGGCGGCGCTCGTCCTCGGAGCGGAGCTCGTCGTGCGGTACGGCGCGCGCCTCGCACGGCAGCTCGGGCTGCCGCCGATCCTCATCGGTCTGACGGTCGTCTCGATCGGGACGAGCCTTCCCGAGCTCGCGGTCGGAATCGATGCGGCCAACAACGACGCCGGCTCACTCGCGGTCGGGAACATCGCGGGGACCAACATGGTCAACCTGCTGCTCATCCTCGGCCTGTCGGCGGCGATCCGCTCGGTTCCTCTCACGCTCCAGACGGTTCGCCTCGACCTTCCGATGATGGGCGGTGCGGCGTACCTGCTGCTGATCTTCTCGGTCGACGGAGCCCTCGAGGTGTGGGAGGGAATCCCCCTCGTCGCGTTCGCGCTCATCTACACTGCGCTGCTCGTGCGGTGGACGCGTCGCGAGAGCGCGCTCGTGCTCGCCGAGTTCGCGGCGGAGTACCCCGCTCCTCCGCGGCGCGAGCACAAGATCGGGGCGATCGCCATCCAGGCGCTGCTGCTGATCGTCGGGCTCGCGGTGATCGTGTTCGGCGCGGACTGGCTTGTCGACGGCGCCGTCGAGCTCGCGCAGACGCTCGGCGTCTCGGACGCGCTCATCGGCTTGACGATCGTCGCGATCGGCACAAGCGCACCCGAGCTCGCGACGACGATCGTGTCGACGATCCGCGGCGATCGCGACATCGCGATCGGCAACCTCATCGGGTCGAGCATCTTCAACCTGACGATGATCCTCGGCGTGACGCTCCTGTTCTCGCCGGGCGCGATCCTCATCGGCCCGGAGCTCGTCTACATCGACCTGCCGCTCATGGTCGCGGTGTCGTTCATCTGCGGACCGCTCATGACTTCCGGGCGCATGCTGTCCCGCCGCGAGGGCACGGGATTCGTCATCGCGTACATCGCGTACCTCACGTACCTCATCGTGACCCGCACCTGACGTGGTCGCTCACTCGTCGGAGAAGTCCGTCCACGCCGCGATGTCGACCCCGTGGTTGTCGGGCGACGCGAGCGTCCACCACTCCGGCGCGTGCGAATCGTCGGCCATCCGCCCGCCCGCCGCGAGCGCCGCCTCGATGCGGGCGCGCGCCACATCGGGCGGCACCGCGATGTCGATGTGCATGCGGCCTCGCCCGGACTTCGCCGGCTCCAACGGCTGGAACCACAGATGGGGTCCGCGACGGTTCGCGTCGATCGCGTCCTCCATGCCGAGCTCTTCGTAGCCGAACACCGCCGCGAAGAACGGTCGCACGTCGACCTCGGGGTCGTGTGCGACGGCGAGGCCGACCTGCTGCAGGTTCGTCGGGTCGGATTCCATCCCGAGCTCGCTCGCCATCGCCGAGACGCGCTGCGCGAGCTCGATGTCGCTCCCCGTGAGCCCGCCGTTGCGTCGCGAGAAAGTGCGCACCGTGACGCCCTCGCGACGCAGGTCGATGTCGGGATAGTGCTCGAGCTCGTCGGCGATCCGCCCGACCTCGACCGCGAGGCGCACGCCCTGGTCGTACGACTGAGAACGATAGAAGGCGTACGCGCCGAAGTAGAGCACGCGCCATTCGTCGACACCGGATGCCTCGTGAAACTCCTTCGCCGACACGGCCGTGCGAACCCGCCCGCTTCCGATCGGCGGCTGGGCGAGGATCGCCTCCGTGAGCTCGTCGGGCCGGGTCAGCATCGGCCAGTGCCCCGTCGGGATGTCGACGTACGTCACATCCTTGATGCGCGTGAACTCCTGCACGGGCGGCGCGCCCTCCGCGATCCACGACAGGAGGTCTTCAGACGAGAACTCGGTTGCGATGACCGTCACGGGCACATCGTGTCGCCGCTCGTCGCCCGCGTAGTGCGCCGGATCGCCCACGACCCGCGCCGGCGTCGGCACGGCGTACGCCCCGAGGGCCTCCTGGCCCGCCTCACCGAGGTCGCGGAGGTCGGCCTCGTCGAACTCCGGCCACTGGGGCAGCGGGATGAGCCCGTCCTGCACGTCGTAACCCTCGACGAGCGGCCGCCCCTCGACCGCGGGGAACCCCGCGACGTAGATCGCGCGCGCCACCCTGTCGGCACATGCCGCGACGGCGAGCGACGCGATGCCGCATCCGGCCGAATGCCCGACCACGACCACCGGCCCCTCGCACGCGTCGATCTCGGCGATGACGGCGTCGACCGCGTCCTGCATCGTCACGCTCGACCGGTCGTCGTCGTCGCGGCCCATGCCCGGCAGCGTCACCGCGCGCGGACGATGACCGGATGCCTCGAGCTTCGGCGCGACGGCGTACCACGCCCACCCGCCGAGCCACATTCCGGGTACGAGGATGATGTCCATTCACCGGCCTCCTCAGGCGTCGCCGTGCTCGTTCGCACGCGCTCCGGCGAGTATCGCGTGACCCACCGACATCGGTCCGGAGAAGCGCTCACGCACGGCGAAGGGGCAGGCATCGGATGTCCCGACCGCCCGCCCCTCGCCGTCATCGCGTCAGCGCTTGGTGATCGCCCAGGTGCCGTCCGCGAGATCCTTCGCGGGGTGCTGCACGTTGAGGAACAGCGTCTTGGGGTCCTTGCCGAAGTAGATGCCCGAGATCTCCGCGCCGGTGTCGCGGATCGACGCGAACTGCTCGACCGCGTCGGCGGCGCCGTCCTGGTTGTTGTCGACGCCCGCGACCCACACGTCGGAGAGGTAGTTGTCCTCGACGATCCAGAGGAGGCCGTCGGGGCCCTGCGCGAGGTTGTCGGGGTTGTTGAACCCGGTCACGCCCGCACCCGAGTTCTCGACCGGCACGTTGAGGCCCCGCTCCACGAACGAGGTCAGCTCCCGCTTCGCGAGGTCGATCGCGACGACGCGGTCCTCCGACGTGTTGGCCACGTAGAGCGTGTTGCCGATGACCTCGACGTCCTCGGGGCGGCCGAACTCCGTCGCGGCGACGGCGTTCGCCGCAGCATCCGCGTCGACGACGACCTGGTCCATGTCGAGCGCCACCCACTCGAACGCGCCGACTTTCTGCTTGTAGGTGTCCGAGTTCCACCGCTGCTCGGCGTCGGTGAGGCCGGTGAGCTTCAGTGCGTACAGCTGGCCGTCGGAAAGGTCGCCGCGCCTGGCGGGCTCGAACTTGAAGATCGAACCACCGTCGAGCTCGTCGATGACGAACACGGTGCCGTCGGCGCGTGCCTCGATGCCCTCGTGGCGGAGGATGCCGACCTCGCGACGCTCCTCGACGCGGGCGACGACCGTGGGATCCTTCGGGTCGAGGAACGCCTCGAAGAGACGACCGCCCGAGGTCTCCTCGGCAAAGAGAACCGTGCCCCACGGGGTCCACCGGATGCCGTCGAGGCGACGCCAGCCGACATCCTGCGCGATGACCTTCGCCTCGCGCGTCTTCAGGTCGACGACCGAGACCGCGCCATTCGAGCCCACCTCGTGCGTGCGGTAGAGGTAGCGACCGGCCTGCCGGCCGGTCTCGTTGACGGTGTTCATGTCTGTGAGGTCGTCAGCACCTGCGTAGATGTCGAGGACCGTCTCGTCGGCCACCAGCCGCTGCGTGAACCCGCTCGGGATGACGAAAGGCTCGGTCCAGGCGTCCGTGGCCGTGGCGTACGGCGTACCGTCGATCGGCTCGAAGCCCATCGGGCCGTTTGCCGCGGTGGCCGCCCCGGCGGGGATCAGGGCGATGGCGGTCGCGCAGAGTGCGGCGCCGGCGATTGTGCGAATGCGCATGCTGGGTGCTTTCTGTTCTGTTGGGGGTGAACGCGCTCAGGCTAGGGAGCCGCGGGTGCCCGGATTGCGCCGGCGGGTGAGCGGCTGCTGAAGACTCGGTGAACAGGACGTGATGCGCCGCGGTGACGGGCGCGCGGCGACGCTGGCCTTCACGGTTCTTGCAGGAAAGGCAACGGATTCGTCCAGACCGGTCACGCAGACTCGGTGACTTGTGTCCGACCCGAGGACACGCCCGCCGCCCGCGCCGGCGACGGGGAAGCCACCCGAAAGACGCGTTCCCGCATGCTCTCTCAGCCCACGTCCGCCCTGCCCGCCGCTCCCGCCGCACCCGAACCCGCCGCCACCCCGAAGCGTCGTCGTGCGACGGCGCTGACCGCCGGCGCGGTGCTCGGCACCACGATGGGCCTGGTCGCCCTGACCGGATTCACCGCCGCTTCGATGCCGCTCGCCTCGGGCGCCTCGGCCGCGGTCGCGGGCCCCGTGCAGGTGGCCGGAACGGCCCTCGCGGCGCTCACCGACACGAGCGAGCCGGCGCTGTTCGAGAAGATCGGGGACGACGCCGACGCGGCGCTCCGCGCGACGGACGCGGCGGTGGCGCGCGCGAAGCAGGTCGAGGCGGATGCCGTGGCATCCGGTCTCGATCTCGGTGAGGGTCCCACCACTGTCGACACGACCGACCTCCGCAAGGCCGCCCACCGCGTCGAGACGTTCGTCGGGCTGCCGCCGATGCTCCCCTCGCTCACCAGCACCGTGATCGAGCACCTCGAGGACGTCGTCACCGAGACCAACGCGCTCAAGGCGCGGCACGACGCCGCCGTGCAGCGCAAGGCCGAGGCGGATGCCGCGGCCGCGGCCGCCGCCGAGGCGCAGCGCCAGGCCGAGGCAGCGGCGGCGGCGCTCGCCGCCGCGAACACCGTCGAGGGCGCGCAGGCGTTCGCCCGCGACGTCGCCGCGTCGCAGTACGGCTGGGGCGGCGACCAGTTCTCGTGCCTCGTCAACCTCTGGAATCGCGAGTCGGGCTGGAACTACCAGGCCTACAACGCCGGAAGCGGCGCGACCGGCATTCCGCAGGCGCTGCCCGGCAGCAAGATGGCGAGCGCCGGTGCCGACTGGCAGACGAGCGCGCGCACGCAGATCGTATGGGGCCTGGACTACATCGCTCGCGCGTACGGCTCGCCGTGCGGTGCGTGGGGCCACTCGAACGCGTTCAACTGGTACTGAGCCGCCCGGCCGAGCCGGCGACCGCGCGCGCGTAGCGCTCCGAGATCTCCTCGAGCAGCGGCACGAGCTCGCGCGGCGACTCCACGGTGAAGTCCATCATCAGCATGCCGATGTACGCCGCGACGGTGTCGAGGCTGTCGGCGCCCGTCACGAGAACGCACGTGCTCTCGTCGATCGGCTCGACGACCCCGACCGTCGGGTTGATGCGGGCGAGCACCCGCTCGGCGGATGCCGCGATGCGCAGTTGCGCGTGCACGTTCCAGCCCTCGATCGCGATCGAGCGCAGGGCGAACGCCGTATAGTCCCCTCCGGGGAGCGGCTGCGGCTCGAAGCGGCGGCGGGTCGGCATCCGCAAGCTCATGCGGTCGACGCGGAAGGTCGTCCACGTGCCCGTCTGCGGGTCGCGACCGACGAGGTGCCAGCGGCGCTTCCAGCTCAGCAGGCGGTACGGCTCGACGAGGCGCGGCTCGTCGTCGTAGTCGAAGCGCAGCCACTCGACGTCCTGGATCGCCGAGGCGATCGCACGCAGCACTTTCGCGTCGACCTCGGGGTCGGGGGCGTCCGTGTCGACGTTCTCGGGTGCGCGCTCGATCGAGCGCAGCGCTTCGACGGTGGGTCGCAGGTGGGTCGGCAGCACCTGCTCGAGTTTGTCGAGCGCACGGCTGCCCGCCTCCTCCACTCCGCTGATGCCCGCGGCGACGCGCAGCCCGACGGTCACCGCCACGGCTTCCTCGTCGTCGAGGAGCAGCGGAGGGAGCGTGCCACCCGCGCCGAGCCGGTAGCCCCCCACCGGTCCGCGGGTCGCATCGACCGGGTAGCCCAGGCTTCGCAGCCGGTCGATGTCGTGGCGGACCGTGCGGGTCGAGACGCCGAGCCGCTCGGCGAGCTCGCGTCCGGTGCGCTCACGCGCGGACTGGAGCAGGGCGAGGAGGCTCAGCAGGCGCGCGGTCGGATCTGCCATTCGAGGACTTCTCGATTCGCCGGATTATTAGGAACGGATAGAACCTAATAGCACCGTACCGTCGGAGACATGAACACCACCACCGCCCCTCTCTCCCTCCAGCCCTTCACCGTCTCGGTCTCCGACGCCGAGCTCGCCGACCTGCACGATCGCCTCGCCCGCACGCGCTTCCCGCAGCCGGCGCCGACCGACGACTGGGACGCCGGCACCCCGAACTCGTACCTGCGCGAGGCCGTCGACGCGTGGAAGGCGTTCGACTGGCGCGCCGCCGAAGCGCGGATCAACTCCTACCCGCACTTCATCGCCGAGATCGACGGCCAGCCGATCCACTTCATCCACGTGCGCTCCGAGCACCCCGGTGCGACGCCGCTGCTGCTCGCGCACACCTACCCCGGGTCATCCGTCGACTACCTCGACCTCATCGACCAGCTCGTCGACCCCGTCGCGCACGGCGGCAAGGCCGAGGACGCGTTCGACGTCGTGATCCCGGATGCCCCGGGCTTCGGCTTCTCGCAGCCGCTCGCAGCCACGGGATGGACGACCGCCCGCGTCGCCGCCGCATACGACACCCTCATGCGCGGACTCGGGTACGAGCGGTACGGGATCCACGGCTCCGACAACGGTGCCATGGTCGCCCGCGAGCTCGGACTCACCAACCCCGAGGGCTTCCTCGGGCTGCACGTGCTGCAGCTCTTCTCGTTCCCGTCGGGCGACCCCGCCGAGTTCGAGCACCTGACTCCGCAGGACTACGCCGGCCTCCAGCACATGCAGTGGTTCCAGTCCGTCGGCGGCTACAACACAATGAACGCGTCGCGGCCGCAGACGATCGCCGCGGGGCTGAGCGACTCGCCGGTCGGGCTTCTCGCCTACAGCGAGCTGTTCAACAGCTTCGGCAACGGCACCTCGCTCGTGCCGCTCGAGAAGATCCTGCTCGAGGTGAGCGTCAACTGGTTCGCGAACGCGGCTTCGGGAATGAGCCGCGTCTACCTCGAGGACGCCCGTCGTCAGGCCGAGCCGCAGGTCAACGATGCTCCCACCGGTGTCGCCGTCTTCGCGGACGACTTCCAGACGATCCGGGTCTTCGCCGAGCGCGACAACTCGAACATCGTGCACTGGAGCCGCTTCGAAGAGGGCGGTCACTTCGCGTCGCTGGAGCGTCCCGAGCTCGTCGCGGGCGACATCCGGGCCTTCTTCGCGGGCCTGCGCTGAAGCGTGATCGGTGTCAACGGGCACGGATCCCGAGGCTTCGCAGGTGCGCGTTGCTGAACACCGCACCGGGATCGAGGCGATCGAAGAGCGTCTGCGCTTCCGGCAGCCGGGGGAACACCTCGCGAAGGGTGTCGCGACCGAGGTTGTGAAGCTTTCCCCAGTGCGGCCGGACGGAGAACTCGGACAGGGCGGCTTCGACCTCCCTGATGACGGGCATGACGGCCGGAGTGCTGCCAGGTGAAGTGGATCGAGAGCGCACTCCTCTCGTACGCCCCGCTGAGCCAGAGCCGGTCCGGGGCGACGGTGCGCAACTCGCTGACCAGCAGCACGGGCGCGATCCGATCGCTGAGGTGGCGGATCGCGCGCAGCGCCGCTGGGGCATCCGCCTGATCCACGAAGTACTCCGATTGAAGCTCGTCGCCGTGCGACGGTGTCGCGTCGAGGCGGAAGTGCGGCAGCCGTTCGTGCCACGGTCCGGGGATGCCGCCCTGCACGGTCAGGTTGCTGGACGGATCGGCGGGGCCGACCGCCCGAGGGGCGCCGAGCAGTCGATCCGGGACGGGTTCGTCGTCATCGGTGAGCCGCGTCTTCACCCACACGGCCCCAACGTCTGTCCCGGTCCAGGTCGTGAAGATGCTGACGCTGTACCCCGCCCCTGTGATCGACGGGAGATGCTCGAGCGCCATCTCCCACGTCGGTCCCGGATACACGTCTTGGCGCACTCGGTATGCGGGCTCGACCGCCAGCGTCACGCGAACGACGATCCCGTACGCTCCCAGTCCGACGACCATGCCGTCGAAATCCGGATCGGCATCCGACGTGCGGCGGAGCTGTCCTGCCGCATCCACGTAGTCGATCCGACGCACGGCGGTGGCGAGATTCCCGTTGCCGTCGCCAGAGCCGTGCGTGCCGGTCGCGATGGCGCCGGCGACGGAGATGTGCGGCAGCGACCCGAGGTTGTGGAGCGCCCATCCCCGCGGATGCAGCCATGCCGCGAGATCCCCGTACCGCATCCCCGCCGGCATGTCGACGGTGCCCTCGTCCTCGTCCATGACCGGATTGCCCGGGATGCCGGTCACGGTCACCAGCGTGCCGGTGGTATCGGGGAGGTCGTTGAACGAGTGGCGGGTTCCGAGCGCACGTACCCGCCCGCCCGCGCGGACCAGGTCCTGCACGTCGCCGACGGACCGGGCCTCGACGATCGGTGCGCGGTACGTGTGGTTCCCCGCCCAGTTCCGGTTCGTGCTCAATCCCGGTCGCGTGCGGGGCGGGTCGACTGACCGACCACCAATTCCGTGGGCAGCGTGATCTTCCGCACCGCGTGCGGGTCGCGGATGAGTTCCAGGACGAGGTCGACGGCGGCGGCACCCATGCCTTCCTGGTCCTGCCTGATGTGGGTGAAGCGGTATTGGGCGCTGTCGTAGAACGCGTCGGGGTGATCGAAGCAGACGACCGACAGGTCGTGCGGGATGCCGCGGCCAAGGCGCGCAGCCGCGTCGCGGAGCAGGGCGGCGATGTTGTACTCGGTCGCCACGACGGCCGTGAGCTCGGGGTGCGCACGAAGGTAGGCCGTGAGGTGGTCGACGTCCTCGGCGGGGGTCGCCGTGCTTCCCGGTGTCGTCGAGTGGACCAGGTCGAACACCTTGGCCTCGTCGTGCGGGATGTGGTGCATTGCGTGGGCCTTGATGTAGCCGTCGCGGCGATCGCGCAAGGTCGACACGGTGCTGTCGGAACTCACGAGACCGATCTGCTCGTGACCGAGCGAAAAGAGGTACTCGGTCGCCTGCTGCCCCGCCGCGACATTGTCGGAGCAGACGGTGGAGATGGGCACGGCGTCGAAGACGCGGTCGAGGATGACCACGGGAAAGTCCTTGGGCAGCAGCTCCAGCACAGCCGGCGGCACATAGATCGAGGAGCTGGGTTGCAGGATGAGTGCGCGTACGCCGCCTTCGACCAGAGACCGGATCAGCTTGTCCTCGGCGGATGCGTCGCCCAGGCTGCGCTTGACCAGGAGGTTGGCGCTGGCGTTCGCGCGATCCAGGAGCCCGCCGAGAATCCGGGTGCCGAACGTGTCATCGAAGTTCGTCACGACCAAGCCCACCAGCGGGTGGGTGAGGGTGTGCGGCGCTGCCGTCGCGACATCGCTGATCACCGTCGTCCCCACCCGTGGCCGGCGGGTGATGAAGCCGTCGTTTCGGAGGAGGTCGAGCGCCTTCTTCACGGTGATCGTGCTCACCCCGTGGATCTCGGTGAGCTCGGCGTCGGAGGGGAGCCGGTGATCGACCGGATAGTCTCCGCGTTCGATGGCAGCGCGAATCTCGTCGTAGACCCGCTGGTACAGCGCCACCATTCCCGTCGTGCCCCCTTCTGCAATGAACATATTTAATCTAGCACGGGGTCGTATCCGGCCGAGGTGAATGCGAGGGCGGCGGCTTCGACGAGCGGTGCGTCGCCAGGACGGGTTGCGGGCTTCACCGCGGTCCGGTGACCCACCGGGCGCGTGAGCCCGGGATGATGCCGCCCCCTCGAGTGACGATCGCGGACTCCGCCTTGGTGCCGCCGATCTCGAGGGCCAACGCCACAGGAGGCGACGGCGGGGTCATCGGCGCTCGCGGCGGGCGCGCAGCTCGAGCGCCATGATCGCGCTGAGCTGGGTGGAGAAGTCCACCTTCACCGGGGCCGGCTGCGACCAATCGTCTCCGGCGAGCAGCCAATCCCCGACGCGGGAATGCGCCCACAGGGCGTCGGTGCTCGCTCGGACGAACTGCTCGAGCGTGACGGCCGCCTCGGCTGCGGGGTCGAGCTCGTCGAGCAGAGTGCCGATGTAGCGGTAGTAGATGCCCTTGAAGAGTCCCTCGTCGCCGCCCGCGCCTTCTTCGCGGAAGAGCTCGCCGTCGGACAGTTCTCGCAGCGCCGTCAGTGCGGTGCGGGTGGCGTCGGCAACGTAGCGGCGATCGCCGGTGGCCTGGGCGAGAGCGACCCCTGCGCCGACATACAGGCCCTGGTTGTAGGTGAATCGCCAGTGCAGGTCCACTTCGCCGTTCTGCTCCCGGTTGATGCCGTCCTCGACGAAGCCGTCGGGCCCGACGAGCGTGTCTGTCAGCCACCGGTAGGCGGAGACACCGTAGTCCAAGTAGCGGCTGTCGGCGTCACCGGTGGAGAGCCTCGCGGAGAGGATCACGAACGGGCCGTTTGCGGGGGTGTTCTTGTAGTAGGGCTGCTGCTTGCGCCAGGCCACGCTGGCGCCGCCCTGATCGTTCCAGCCGTAGTCGACGACGTGGGTCCAGATGCTCTTGGCGTCGGAGAGGTAGCGTGCCTCGCCGGTCGCGTCGTGCAGCCGCAGGATGGCGAGGGCGTACCAGAGCATGTCGTCGAAGTAGTCGTTGAACAGCGACCCCTGGTTGCGCTCCAGGATGTTGGCGTAGACCGCCTCCGCCTTGCGCAGCCACGCCGGATCTCCTGTGCGTTCGAAGGCGTCGACCCGCGCGTCGATGAGGTGCGCGAGCCACCAGTAGTTGAACGTGGTGTTGTCGCCGGCGGGGTGGCTGTTGTTGAGCAGCTGCGGTCCCTCCACGCCGAAGAAGTGGTCGAGGCTGAGCTGCGCGATCGTGGCGCGCTCGTCCCACGTGAACTGCTGGACGGTGGTCATACGGGCTCCTGGAAGGATCGGGAGATCGCGGTGCGGCGGGCGGGCTTCACCCACCCGCCGCACCGACGGCATCAGCGGTTGTCGGCGAGGATCTGGTCGCCCAACGATTGCGCCTCGGCGAGAGCCTGCTCGGCGGTGATCTCGCCGGCGAGGAAGCGCTCGAGCTGCGGGATCAGGGCCTTGCCCTCGACGTCGGATGCGCCGGGGATGCGGGAGCGCACCTTCGCGAATTCCAGCGTCTCGATGAACGCGGCGTACTTCGGGTTGTCGGTGAAGTACGGGTCGTTGGCCGCTTCGATATTCGCGGGGATCCAGCCCGAGATCTCGCCGAAGGAGACGCCGTTCTCCGGCTCGGTGGTCCACCACTTGATGAACTCCCACGCCCCGTCGGCGTTCTTCGCTCCCTGCGGGATCACGAGGCCGAACCCGCCCATGCCGGCACCCTTGTCGCCGTTCGGACCCGTCGGCGGCGGCACGATGCCGTATTCGGTGCCGGCCACATCCAGCCCCGAGAGCGCCCACGGACCGTCGAGCTTGAGCGCCACGTTGCCTTCGGCGAACGCGTCGACGCCTTCGCCGAACCCGAGCTCGTAGACGCCGGCGTCGAGCAGGCTCTGCCAGAAGTCGAGGACGGCGAGCCCCTCGGGGCTGTTGAACGCCGTCGTCTGCTCGTCGTCGCCGTACATCTGGCCACCGGCCTGCGTCAGCCACATGTTGAACAGCCCCGGGTCGTTGAGCTGGAACCCGGCGCGGGTGAGCGTGCCGCCCTCGTCCACGGTGGTCGCCTCCGCGACCGCCTTCAGCTCGTCCCACGTCGTGGGCGGCTCGACACCGGCCTCCTCGAGGGCGGCCGTGTTGTAGAAGAGCGACCGGTTGTCGACCAGCAGCGGGATGCCGTACGTGACGTCGTCGATGACGAGCTCGCTGAGGGCCTGCTCGTAGAACTGGCCGAGGTCGACGCCATCCGCCTCGATGTACTCGTCGAGCGGGGCCAGCGCGTTCTTGGGAACGTACACCGGGGTGTTGTAGCGGTCCCAGAGGACCACGTCGGGGACGTCGCCGGAAGCGAGGCCGGTCAGCAGCTGCTCTTCGACGAGCTCCTGCGCGACGTAGGTGACCTCGTACTCGTCCTGCGCCTCGTTGAACGCGTCGGCCTGCGCCTCGAGCTGGGCGACCTGATCGCCCGACCACGAGCCCCAGAAGACGACCTTCTCGGGACCGCCGGAGTCGCCGGTCGGCGTTCCACCGCCCGAGCAGGCGGCGAGTCCGGCCGCGAGGACGGCGACGGCGCCGACCCCGATGATCTGACGGGATGTCCTTCTCATGTGCAGTTCTCCCTTGGTGGTGGGTGTTGGGTGTTGGGGATGCCGGAGCGCCCGGGCGGCGACTCCGAACGCTTCACTTCGTGCCGGAGCTTGCGAAGTTCTGGACGATGTACTTCTGGGCGAGGATGAAGACGATGAGCACCGGGATGCTGGTGACGATGGTCCCCGCCATGAGCGGCCCGTAGTCGGTGTCGTACTCGTTGACGTAGGCGGCCAGTCCCACCTGCACGGTGAGCATCGCGGGATCCTTCAGCACGATGAGCGGCCACAGGAAGCTGTTCCACCCGGCCTGGAAGGTGAGCACACCGAGGACGGCCGCCCCCGCGGTGGAGAGCGGGAAGTAGACGCTGCGGAAGATGCGGAACTCGCTCGCCCCGTCGATGCGGGCGGCGTCACCGAGCTCGTCGGGGAGCGCTTCGAAGACCTGCTTCATGAAGAACACTGCGAACGCCCCAGCCGCGAAAGGGATGAGCACCGCGGCGTAGCTGTTGATGAAGCCGCGCCCGCCTTGGCCGAAGATGTCGTTGCCGCCCGCGAGGGGGAAGTAGCGCAGCACGAGGAAGGTCGGGATCATCGTGACGATCGCCGGGATCATCATCGAGGCGAGGAAGGAGCCGAACACGGCCACGCGTCCCCGGAACTTCAGCTTGGCCAGGGCGTAGCCGCCGAGGCTGCCGAAGAACACGTTCGTGATGGTGCCGCCGACGGCGAGGATGAACGAGTTGGTGAGGTACTGCGCGAACGGCCCGTCGACGAACAGCGCGAGGTAGTTCTCGAGAGTAGGCGTGCGCGGGATGATCTCGAGGTGGCTTGAGAGGATCTCGGCCTCGGGCTTGAGCGACGTCGACAGCGTCCAGATCAGGGGCAGCACCGTCGAGATGCTCACGGCGATGACGGCGATGTACCAGACACCCGTGCCGATGAATCGCCGCCGCTGCGCGGTCCGGCGCGCGGGGCTCGCGAGCGAGGTCGCGGTGAGGGCAGTGGTCGTCATCGTCAGACCGCCTTGCTTCGGGTGATGCGTGCGTTCGCGAGCGAGAACACGAGGATGATCAGGAAGAGGATGAACGAGAGCGCGGAGGCGTACCCCATCTCGAGGCGCCCAAACCCGCGGTCGTAGATGTAGTAGACGAGCGTGAGCGTCGAGTTGCCCGGACCGCCCTTCGTCAGCACGTAGGCCTGGTCGAAGACCTGGAACGCGGCGATCAGCAGGAGCGTCGTGATGAGGAACGTCGTCCGCGAGATCGCGGGGAGCGTCACGTGCCAGAACACGCGCCAGCTGCTCGCGCCATCTAGGCGCGCCGCCTCGACGAGCTCGCGCGGCACGCCCTGCAGGGCCGCCAGGAAGATGATCATGTTCGCGCCGAACCCGGCCCACACGCTCATGAGCACGATCGCGATCATCGCCCACTGCGAGTCGTACAGCCACGCGGGCCCCTTGATGCCGAACCAGCCCAGCACGACATTGAAGAGGCCGTACTGGGGGTTCAGCAGCCAGAACCAGATCGACGCGGTCGCGACCGTCGATGAGATGACCGGGATGTAGAACAGCGTGCGGAAGACACGCACCGCCTTGGCGCTGCGGTTCAGCAGCAGCGCGGTTCCGAGCGCGACGACGAGCCCGAGCGGCACGAACAGCGCCGTGTAGTAGGCCGTGTTGCGCAGCGCGATCCAGAAGATGGGGTCTTCGAACACGCGGATGTAATTGCTGACGCCGACCCATTCGAAGTCGCCGATCACGGCATAGTCGGTGAAACTCGCGACGAGCGCGATCGCGATCGGGATCAGCAGGAAGAGGACGAACAACACGATCGGCACGGCCAGGAACAGCCAGGCGTTGATGGTCTGCTGACGTCGCGTGGCGCTGACGCCGGCGGTGTCGTCCCTCACCGTCCGTCGACCACGACCACGCCACCTGCGCAGGGGCGTCTCCTCTTCCGCGAGCACGGTCTGGTTGACCTCGACGAGCGCGCTCATCGCGTCACCGCCTCCGCCGGGATCCGCCGGTGGGTGCGCAGGCCCGCGACCTCCAGCACGAGCTCGCAGAACATCGCGTTCGCCCACGAGAACCACTCGCGAGTGAAGGCGTCGGGGTCGTCCTTATGGAACGACTCGTGCATGAAGCCGGTCCCGGCATGGGTGCGCATCAGCACGGCGAGGATGTCGCGGCTCTCCTCGTCGTCGCGCGCTGTCAGACCCTGTACGGCCAGCGCGATCGGCCAGATCATGCCGGGCGGGGTGTGCGGGCTTCCGACGCCGGCCGCGGCGGTGCCGGTGAAGTAGAACGGGTTGTCGGGGCTGAGCACGAACCGCCGGGTGTGCAGGTAGGCGGGGTCGTCCACCGCGCACCAGCCGAGCAGCGGCAGCGACAGCAGGCTCGGGGTGTTGGCGTCGTCGGCGAGCAGCACCCCGCCGAGACCGTCGACCTCGTACGCGTAGATCGTGTCGCCGCTGGGTGAGGTGGCGGTGCCGTGTGCGGCGATGGCCCGACCGATCTCGTCACGGAGTGCGCGGGCGCTGCCGGCGAGGCCGTCGTCGTCGAACACCGCCGTGGCGATCTCGGCGATGTGCCCGAGCTCGACGAACGCGAACATGTTCGCCGGCACGTTGTTGTGGAACGCGCACACGTCATCGCTGGGCCGGAAGCCGGACCACGTCAGCCCGGTGACGGCGACCGGTCCGCCCAGGCCCTCGCGTGCCAAGGTGTCGGTCGGTGCGCCATCGAACCGCTGGAACCGGTAAGGCGACCTCTGCTCGTGGTGCTGCTCGGTCGCCCACAGGTCGACGACGAGACGAGCCGCGTCGAGGAAGGAGGTGAGGTGGTCGGTGCGGCCGGTGAGCTTCCACAGATCGTGCGCGAGCTGGATCGGATAGGCGAGCGAATCGATCTCGTACTTGCGCTCCCACACCCACGATGACATCTCGGTCTGGTCGGTGTGGTGGCCGGCCCCACTGGCGGTGGCGTTGAACGCGTTCGCGTACGGGTCGAGCCGGATGAACTCGAGCTGGCGGCGCGACACGGCCAGCGCGGTCTCGGCCAGCTGCGGATCATCGGCTATGAAGTGCAGGTACGGGGTGAGCTGCGCGGTGGAGTCGCGAAGCCACATCGCCGGGATGTCACCGGTGACCACGAAAACGGACCCGTCCGGGAGCATCCGGATCGTCCTGTCCAGAGTGTCCAGGTAGCACCGCCGGAAGACGGCGGCGACCTCATCTCCAAGGCGTTCGCCGATCTGGGCGAAGAGGCGCTCAGCGACGGCCGGTGAGTAGAGATCCACGGGACTCCTTGCTGCTGTGAGAACGGGGTTCAGGGAGAGACGGTGACGTTGACGGGCTGGCTGAGCGTCGTGCCGGCCGCGTTCGTGAACTCCACCGTGTAGGTGTGCTGACCCGGAGTGGATCCGGTCACCTCGTGGCTCACAGCCTGCGCTGCCGGCGTCGAGGCCGCGAGAGTGCCCTCGGCGAGCACGGTGCTTCCCTCGAGGAACCGATAGGAGGTGGCGTTGGTGCCCCACCACAGGTTCGCGGTCAAGGCGTAGGTGCCGTCGCCATCCCAGTTGTCGTGGCTGAGCGCGGGCGTGCCGGGCTTCGCGTCTCGGACCGTGACGGTCACCGGCTGCGCCCAGGTCGTGCCCTTCGAGTTCACCAGTTCCGCGGTGTAGACGTACTCGCCGTCCGTCCGTCCGGCGATCGCTTCGACGACCTGCTGGGCGTCGGGCGACGCGGGGGTCAGTGCCCGCTCGGCGATGAGCTGCCCGTTCTCGTACAGCCGATACGTGCGGGCGTTGCTGCCCCACCACAGGTTCATGGTGATGTTGTAGGCGCCGTCGTGCAGGCCGGTGTCCCAGCCGTTGTCGGAGCTGAGCACGCCCTGCCCTGGCGCCTCGGTCGCACCATCCGAGGGTTCACCGCACGTGCCGGGCGGAAGCGCGGGGGGCGAGGGGACCTCCACGGGTGCCGGCGCGTCGTGAACGTATCGGAGGGTGAGGTGGTCGAGGTTCAGCCAGTTGCGGCTGCCGTTGCCTGGCTCGAAGATCACCGAGATGGTGTTCTCGCCCGCCTCCAGCGGCACGTTCGGGACGGTGACCGTCCGCCACGCGTCCCACGAAGCGGTTCCGGGGAACGCCTGGTCGGCGACGACTCCCACCCCGTTCACAAAGAGGTAGCGGGATGCGTCACCCGCGCCCGCGGAGTACCGGAACGCGACGTCGTACCGGCCGGCCTTCTCGACAGAGGTGGTCAGGTCGACCCACTGCCCGGCGCCGTTCCATCCGGCGATGTAGCCGTCTCCGGTGTGGCCGTTCGGGTTGGACTCGACGCCGACGTCGTGGAGGGTCCCGTTCTCGGCCTCCAACTGGCGCGACACGATGAGCCGATCGAGGTTCAGGTACTGGCTGCTGCCCGAAGCGCTGGCGTACTCGATGCGGATGGTGTTGTGCCCGGCGAGAAGGTCCACGTTGTCGAGGTCGGTCTCGGCCCACGTCGACCACGAACCCGTTCCGGGGAACCGGTGGTTGCCGCCCACCTCGACGCCGTTGACCACGATGCGGCGCGTCGCCTCACCTGCGGCAGCGGCGTACCTCAGGCGCAGTTCGTGCGCACCGGCGGCGGCGGTGTTGACGTGGAACGTCACGGCCTGCCCATCGCTGTTCCATCCGGCCAGGTAGCCGCGGCCCAGGAAGCCCTCGCTCGAGCTCTCGGCACCGAGCTGAGTAGTGACGGCGTTCTCGGCGTCGTGGATGCCGGTGCCCGGCTGCGGCCCGCTGTACCCGTTGAAGGGTACGACCTGCAGCGCGCTGGCTGCCGCAGCGGCCGTCAGGCTCTGGATGCGACCCTCCGGGGTGGGCGCCGACCAGTTCGCGCCGACCAATTCGTCGCTGGCCCGCCGGTGGTCCCACGCCTGTGTCACATTGGCCTGCAGCAGCGGCAGATACTGCGTCTGGCCGTGGACGGTCGCGAGGTTCGTCAGGTGACGAATGAGGATCGTCTTGAAGCCGGCGCCGTCGTCGATGCCTTCGTTGTTCCAGGTGCCGCCGTTGGTGAGGTGGGTCGTCGTCCAATCCGCGGCGGCGATCGCCTTGTCCATGTACGTGCTGTCGCCGGTCGCCTCGTACAGGGCGACGGCGGCTCCGATGTAGTTGCCGGAGTTGTAGGTGAAGTCCCACTTCACGAGTGTTCCATCGCCGGGACCTTCGAGGTGGTCGTAGACGTGCCCGCCCGCCTGCAGATGGGTGTCGACCCACGCGAAGAGCTCCTCGGCCCTGTCGAGGTAGCTCTCGTCTCCGGTGGCCTGGTAAAGGCGGGTCGCGGTGATGGAGGCGGGAGCGTTGGTGGCGACGTTCTTCTGGTCTCGGGGATCCTTGCGCCACCAGATCCCGCCTCCGTAGGTGGCATCCCGTTCCGCCCAGATGCCGTCGAAGAGCTCCTGCGAGCGCTCGAGGTACCGGCAGTCACCGGTGAGGCCGTAGGCGCGGATCGCTGCCTGCGCCCACCAGCCGATGTCGTCGTTGAAGTCGTTCTCGAAGTCGGGGTGGTAGGCGACGAAGCCGTCGTAGACGTCGTCGATCATCTGCCGCTGGTCCGGGTCACCGGTGCGCTGGTACGCGTCCATCACGGTCTCCCACAGCTGCGCCTCCCACCAGAAGTCGGTGTAGAGCCCGTCTTCGGGGCCGTAGGCGTGGGCGGGGTCGATGACGTGGTCGCTGTTGGTGAAGAAGTACTTCTTCGTCGGGTCCCAGAACGCATCCACGAACGCGTCGAACGCCACGTCCGCGTCCTCGGTGGTCGACGCTGCCGCGGGCACCGCGATGCCCACCGACAGACACAGTCCGGCCGCGATCATCACAGCAAGCTGTCCACGCTTCGTCATCCGTATCTCCGTTGATGGTGAGCCCGAGCCTCCGGCTACGACGCCGGGACGAGCCAAACGATAACTGATTATATTGAATGACGTCAAGATCCAACAGATATACATATTGACGGCACGACGCAGAATCACAGAAAGATAACGGGAAACGCTTGCCGTCGTTACCTTGCCGTTATAGAGTGCAAGCACGGTAGTTGTTTTGCTGTGGCAGCTGCCGGCATGTGATTGCAGGACACTCTTGGTGCAAGGGACAAGGGCCGGTCGGTAGCCTCTCCGACCGGCCCTTACTCTTGCCCGGGTGTGCGGCGCGATCCCGACCCATCGACCTGAAACGGATGCCCCGCCCGGCCCTCAGCACTCGATGACGTTCACCGCGAGCCCGCCCTCGCTCGTCTCCTTGTACTTGTGCGACATGTCGATGCCGGTCTGGCGCATCGTCTCGACGACCGCGTCGAGTGACACGTAGTGCGAGCCGTCGCCGCGCAGCGCGAGGCGCGCCGCCGTGACCGCCGTCGACGCGGCGATCGCGTTGCGCTCGATGCACGGGATCTGCACGAGCCCGCCCACCGGATCGCACGTGAGGCCGAGGTGGTGCTCCATCGCGATCTCGGCCGCGTTCTCGATCTGCCGGTTGGTGCCGCCCATGACGGCGGTGAGCCCGCCGGCGGCCATCGCGCACGCCGATCCGACCTCGGCCTGGCAGCCGCCCTCGGCACCCGAGATCGACGCGTTCGCTTTGAAGAGCGAGCCCAGCGCGGTCGCCGTGAGCAGGAATCGACGGATGCCCCGCCGCCGGTTCGCCTCGACGTAGAGGTCCTCGGCGTGGTCGTCCGCTGGCTCATCTCCGGACGGCTGCGAGCCTCCGAACCCGAAGAGGGCGCTGCCCGCGAGCGGGCCGTGCGGCGTGACCGCGTTGTCGGCGCCGATGCCGGAGTCGGCGAGGAACCGCCACCAGTACATCGCCACCGCGGGGAGGATGCCCGCTGCGCCGTTCGTCGGGGCGGTCACGACCCGCCCGCCCGAGGCGTTCTCCTCGTTGACCGCGAGCGCGAAGGCGCCGAGCCACTCCCCCGGGAGCTCCCGGTGGCCGGAGGCCTCCGCCTCTTCGAGCTGCGCGCGGATCGCGGCCGCGCGACGCTTTACCCGCATGACCCCGGGGAGCTCGCCCTCGGCGTGGAGGCCGGCGTCGATGCATCCGGCCATCGCGTCCCAGATGGCGTCGAGACCCGCGGCGACCTCCTCTTCGGAGCGCAGCGCCTGCTCGTTGACGCGCGCGGCCTCGGCGATCGTCAGTCCGCGCTCGTCGCACAGCGCGAGGAGCTCCTCGGCGCTGTCGAACGCGAGCGGGAAGGGTCGCGCCGACACGCGGGACGGCTCGCCGTCACGGCGGATGAAGCCGCCGCCGATCGAGTAGTACGTCTCCTCCGCGAGGGTGCCGCCAGTGACGTCGAGCGCGACGAGGGTCATGGCGTTCGGATGCCCCGGCAGCCGCATCCGGGGCGCGAACTCGATGTCGTGCTTCTCGAACGGCACGGCCCGCGCGCCTGCGAGCGTGAGCACGCCGCCGTCGGGCCAGTCGCTCCACGCGCGGCGGACGGCGTCCGGATCCACTGTCGCGGGATCGTCGCCTCGCAGCCCGGCGACGACCGCGTCGGGCGTCCCATGGCCGATGCCGGTGGCGCCGAGCGAGCCGTAGAGCGTGCAGCGGATTCGGGCCGTGCGGTCGACGGCGCCCGATTCGCGCAGGCGCACGGCGAAGTCACGGGCCGCCCGCATCGGACCGACCGTGTGGGAGCTCGAGGGTCCTACGCCGACGGAGAACAGCTCGAACGCCGAAACGTACGCGCTCACCCCTCCAGGCTAAGCGAGGCCGGCGGTATCAGACCCCGCCGCCACCTCCGCCACCGCCGCCACCGCCGGCCGAGCCGCCGCCGCCCGAGCCGCCCGACGTCGACGACGACGCCGATGCACTCGCCGAGAGGCTCCCGATGCCGGCCGAGAACGCGGCGGCGTTGAAGCCGCTCGTCCCCGAGTACCAGCCGGGGTTCCCCTCCGATCCGTACAGCACCGCGAGGTGCTCCGCCCACTGGCGCTCCTGCCCGAAGACGACCGCATACGGCAGCAGCGTCTCGTACAGCTTGAGCATCTCGCGCGGGTCGTTCGGGTCGATCCGCACGCGCTCCGCGCCTTGGGGCGACTGGAGCATGCGGATGCGGTCGGCCTCCGCCCACTCGATGAACTCCTTGAGCCCCTTCAGGTGGTCGCGCACCTCGGCGCCCTCGGCGGTGAGCGGCTTGTGCGACACGAGCCCGATCGTCGCGACGACCGCGAGACCGGCCGCGATGATGACGAGGATCGGCCCCCAGGCGGCGACGAACGAGTCGAGGGCTGCGAAGCCGAACAGCGCCACGAGGCCAGCCGCCACGAGGACGACGACCACCGGCAGCGCGCGCGCCGTCCACGGCACGCGGCGCCGGAGTCCGCGGCGGTCGAGCTCGCTGTTCGCAGCCTTGATGATCGCCTGCGCGGCCTTCGAGAAGCGAGTGTCGGTGCGCCCGAACTCGAACTCCTCGCCGGGCACTCCCATTGGGAAGAGGCCGTCCAGGAGCATCCGCCCATCGCCGTCTGCCCGGGACGGATCCACGAGCACGGCCCGCAGCTTCGCCTTGCCCGTCCACGAGCGCTTGCCCTCGACGATTCGGATGCTGCCGACCACCGCTTGCTCGAGCACCTCCGCCGGGATCGCCTTCGACGATCGACCGAGCAGCACCGCGCTCTCGAGGGCGTCGACGGGCCGCGGAGGGGTGTACTCCGCGATGATCGTCGGCCGACCGGGCGCGTCGCGCAGCTTGCGCGACCTCGTCACTGCGGCGAAGACGACCCCGCCCCCCGCGAAGAGCGCCGCGATGCCCTGCGCCCAGCCCCACGGCGACGCGAGGTACGTGGAGTCGAACGTCGTGAAGGTCCCCTGCTCGAAGCCGACCGCGATCGTCATCGTCTGGAACGCGGCGAGCTGGTCGGCGGAGGCCACGACCGTCGCGCCGCCGTCGGCGGACGGCGCCGCCGTGACCGCACACTGCTGCGACGAGCCCTGGTACCCCTGGTAGCACGCCTGCTGCCCGGTGAGCGCTTCGGACAGCTCGGGCGGGACGATGAGCGTCGCCGAGACACGGCCGAACGGCTGCCTCCAATCGACGCCGTTGACGTCCCAGTAGAACTCGTCCGCGCCGACATCGTCGAAGTATCGAGTGACGTTCTCGAGCGTGTACGTGAACACGAACGTCTGCCGGCCGCGGAGATAGTCGTTCGCACGGGACGTCATCATGTAGACGCCGTCCTCGGAGTCGACCTCGGACGGCCGCTCCTGACCGTTCTCGTCGGTGATCGAGATGAGACGCGGATGCAGCGGCGCGCCCTGGTACGAGTCGGGGATCGCCCTCCGCATGCCCCGGTTCTGGTCGAAGTCGGGGAAGACCGCGACGAAGGTCTCCACCACCTCGAGCGTGCTCGTGCCGTCCTCGGCTCGCCCGAGCGTGTACACGACGTCCAGGCTCTCGAACGTGAACGCCTCGACGTCGGTGCTCGCGCTCGCGGCGGTCGGCGCATCCGTCGCTGTCGCGACCGCGGCGGATGCGCCGCCCAGGACGCCCGCGAACGAGACCGCCGCAGCGATCGCACCCACCACGACCCTCTGCCAGACAGACATGTCCCTCAGCCTAGAGGCGGGTTCCGCGCGGGCTCTCTCCCGGCGTCGCACTCGGGCCCTACTCTGGTGTGCATGACCGACCGTCGCCTCGCGATCGACGCCTGGGAGAGCCTGTTCCGTGCGCAGCACGAGATCTTCGAGCTCATCAGCCGCGACTTCGACGAAGGAGTGCTCAGCCAGGGAGAGTACGACGTGCTCCTCACCGTCACGCGCGGCGACGACCAGACCGCCCGCTTGCGCGACGTGACCGCCAACATGCTCATCAGCCAGCCGAGCGTCTCGCGGCTCGTCGACCGCATGGCCGCGCGAGGCCTCATCACGAAGTGCCCCGACCCCGACGACGGGCGCGGGGCACTGGTGAAGGCGACGCCCGAGGGTGCGGCGCTGTTCCGCAAGATCGCGCACGTGCACGGCCGCCAGATCGCGGAGCGGATGTCGGTGCTCTCCGACGACGAGCTGGCGCAGCTGCGCGATCTGACGTCGAAGCTGCGAGACCGGCATCCGTGATCACGGCGTCCGCCTCCGCAGTGTCAGCGAGGCGAGCACGATCGCGCCGACGACGAACGCGACGACGATCAGGAGCGGTCCGTAGATCTCCCACTCCTCATCACCGGCGGTGACGGCGTTCACGGCGTCGACCGCGTGACTGAGCGGGAGCCAGTCCGAGATCGCGTAGAGCACATCGGGCATCTGGTCGCGCGGCATGATGATCCCGCCGAGCAGGATCTGCGGGAACACGATGATCGGCATGAACTGCACGGCCTGGAATTCGGTGCGCGCGAACGCGCTCGCGAGCAGGCCGAGCGCCGACCCGAGCACCGCGTCGACGACCGCGACGAGGCCGAGCTGCCACAGCGGTCCGTCGACCTCGAGCCCGCACACGTACACGGCGAACGCGACGGTGATGAGAGCCTGCACGACGGCCGCCGCGGCGAAGGCGAGCGCGTAGCCGGCGATGAAGTCGCCCTTGCCGAGGGGGGTCGTCATGAGGCGTTCGAGCGTTCCCGACCGGCGCTCCCGCAGCGTCGTGATCGAGGTGATGAGGAACATCACGACGAACGGGAAGAGTGCGAGGATCGCCGGCCCGACCAGCTGGAACACCTGCTCCTGGTCGACGAACAGCCACGCGAACAGCCCCACGAGCAGACTCGGCGCGATGAGCATGAGCGCGACCGAACGGTGGTCGTGGCTGAGCTGCCGAAGCACTCGCCCCGCCGTCGCGAAGGTGCGTGAGAACCTCATCACCGCACCGCCGTCCCGGTGTCGTCGCCGTGGCGGTGCTCGGACCGCGGATGCGCGGCCGCGGCCCGCTCGACGAGGGCGAGGAACGCGTTGTCGGGGTCCTCCTCCCCCGTCGCCTCGAGGAACGCGCGCGGCGTCGTGTCGGCGATCACGCGACCGGAGCGCATCAGCAGCAGGCGGTCGCAGCGCAGCGCCTCGTCCATGACGTGGCTCGACACGATGAGCGTGGCGCCCTCCTCGGCGAGCGTGCGGAAGACCGCCCACAGCTCGGCACGAAGCAGTGGATCGAGGCCGACGGTCGGCTCGTCGAGGACGAGCAGCTCGGGCGACCCGAGCATCGCGACCGCGAGCGAGACGCGACTCTCCTGTCCGCCGCTGAGGGAGTCGACCGTCTGCTTCGCCTGGTCCGCGAGGCCCACGCTCTCGATGACGCGGTCGACGTGCTCGCGCGGAGCGTCGATGAGCCGCGCGAAGTAGCGCAGGTTCTGCTCGATCGTGAGGTCGCCGTAGACCGAGGCGGCCTGCGTGTCGTACGCGACCCGGTGGCGGAGCGTCGGCGAGCCGGCGGGGTGCCCGAGCACCGTCACCGTGCCTGAGGCGACCTTCTGGACACCGACGATCGCGCGCATGAGCGTCGTCTTGCCGCACCCCGACGGGCCGAGCATGCCCGTGATGCGGCCGCGCGGAATCTCCACGTCGAGTCCCTCGAACACCCGCGTCTTGCCCCGCCGCACGTGCAGGTCGCGCACGGAGACGGCGGGCGAGGCATCCGGCACCGTGGATTTATTCATCACGCGGTGAATTATGCTCCCGCGGAATCCACCGGTCAAGCGATCTGCGGAGCGGCGTTGAGGAGCTCCCACTGGCCCTCGGAGATCACGTCCACCGCGCCGTCGACGACACGGATCGCGGTCTGCTCGTCGATGGCATACGCGGGGCCGGAGAGGTTCGCAGCCCACCGCCGGGCGCTCTCGGTCGAGTTCTCCGTCCAGCCCGGGTAGTCGAGGTGCGGGAAGATCGAGAAGTCGACGACCCCGAGCGTCTCGTCGGTGCCGTCGGGCTGCCAGTCGACGAACTCGCGGCCGATGCGCGGCGTCATGACCATGCTCCCCGCACTCACCCCGACCCACACCGTGTCGTGCAACTCGGGCAGCAGGTCGGCGAGGCCCGACTTGCGCATCCAGGTGGCGAGGAAGACCGCCTCGCCGCCGTCGACGAGCAGCGCGTCGGCGGCGCGCACCCACGGCTCCCACCGCTCGCGCCCGACGCTCGGCAGCGCGGTGAGCTCGAGCAGGCCGACGGACTTCCATCCGAGCTCGACCATGCTCTGGACGCCGTTCCTCCACCGGCCCGCCGTCGAGTTCCACACGGACTGGGGCGAGCACATCGGCTGTCCCCACTGCGCGGTCGGCACGAAGAGGGCGCTCGCCTCCTCGATGGGCTTGCCGAGGAGGTCGACGAGGGCCGAGCGGATGCTGTCGTTCGTGACTCCGCCCGACGTGAGCAGCAGCTTCATCGAGTGCCTTCCTGGGTGAGAGCGGGCGTTGGGGCATCCGCGAAGCGATAGATCGTCTGGCCGAACGGCTCGCCCTTGGCGTGCCCGCGCGCCTTCGTGGGCGTGACCTCGTAGACCACGATGTCGACGTCGGGCGCACCGAGCGACTCGAGCCCGCCGTCGGCCGACTCGAGGATCCAGCGGCCGTCCCACCGCGTGCGGAACTCGTCGGCGACGGGGCGGAGCGCCACGGGGTCGGTGAGAGGCCTCGCGATGCCCTCGAACATCACGTCGAGCCCGTGGTCCCACTCGCTGTCGCCCACGAGCACGAGGATGTTCGGGTTCGCCCGCAGATTGGCGTGCTTCACCTCGTGGCGACCGGTGTGGAAGTACATCTTGCCGTCGTAGAAGACCGGGACGGCGGGCGTCGAATGCGGGCGCCCGTCGGGGCGCACGGTCACGATCCAGGCGAGCTCGGCTCGCGCGAGGCGCTCGGTCGCCGCGGACCACGGCGTGGCCGTCGCCACGGGGTCGCTGAACCGCTTCTCGATCCTCTCTGTCGGCGTCGGCATCGTCTCTCCCAAACTGATTGCAAAGTGGAACCGGTGTGCGACAACCTAGCAGTACCGATTGCAAACTACAATCAGATTCATGACGGATGCTCGGGGGACAGGCCACCGCTCGGGATGCCCCATCAACCTCTCGGTCGAGGTGCTCGGCGATCGCTGGTCGCTCGTCGTGCTGCGCGACGTCATGTTCGGCAACCGCCACTACTTCCGCGAGCTGCTCACGGGGTCGCAGGAGGGCATCGCGTCGAACATCCTCGCCGACCGCCTGCACCGGCTCGTCGCACAGGGGCTGCTGTGGCGCTCCGACGACGAGTCGCATCGCCAGAAGATCCGCTACAGCCTGACCGAGGCCGGCGTGCAGCTCGTGCCGGTCATGGCCGCCCTCGGGTCGTGGGGGCGACGGCACCTGCCCGCGAGCCACGAGCTGTCCGTCCGCGCCGAGCTGCTCGAGCGCGGCGGGCCCGAGTTGTGGGACCGGTTCATGGACGAGCTGCGCGAGCAGCACCTCGGCGTCCCGCGTCCGCCCGGCACGCCCTCGGTCTTCGCAGAGCTGCAGGCCGCGTACGAGGCGGCGGTCGCCCGATCCGCTCCCGCGGTCACTCCGTGAGATACCGCTGGACGGTCGGACCCATCCACTCGACGAGCTCATCGACGGATGCCCCGGCCAGCGGCTTCAGCTTGAGCACGTAGCGCCCGAGCAGGAGCCCCGCGATCTGCGTCGCGACGAGCGACGCGCGCAGCTCGGCATCCGGAGCGTCGAGCCCCTCGGCGATGCGGCCGATCAGCTCCCGCGAGAGGAACCCCGCGAGCAGCGGTGTCGTGAGGCGATTGCCGAGGGTCGCGCGCAGGAGCGCGACCCCGCGCTTCTGCACGTCGGGGCGCTCCCACATCTCGAGCACGTACCGCACGATGCGCTCGCCGATGTCGTCGCGCGGCCCGTCGAGAAGGCGGGGCACGTCGACATCCGGCCGGACCGGCGCGTCGACGATCTCGGTGAGCAGGTCCGCCTTCGTGCCGAAGTAGTGGTGCACGAGCGCGGCGTCGACGCCCGCGCGCGCCGCGATCCCGCGCATCGTCGCACCGTCGTAGCCGAGGTCGCCGAACTCCTCCGCCGCGGCGGCGAGGATGCGGTCGCGCGCGTCGGACGACCCTCCGCGCGGTCGCCCGCGACGGCGCTTCGCGGTCGGCACGACATACTCCGGCATGGCGTCAGCATAGGCCGGGACCGTCACCAGCGGTTGTGCACGTCCTCCGCCCAGCCTGCGATTCCGTCGAAGTGGACGACCTCTCCCCCGTCGACGCGGAACATGCCCGACCAGTGCCCGAAGCACTGGTCGGTGCGCGCCGAGATCACGCCGAGGTTCGTCCTCGACTGCTTGTTGTAGAACGGCGTGAACGTCGCGTCGAGGCCGCCGCCGGTGATGCGCCACGGGCGGTGCCAGTCGCCGAGGTCGTACTCCCACGCGAGCTCGTGGTGGATCTTGTGCAGGCGCCCGTCGACAAGCATCGAGTTCTCCGTCGACCCCGTGCCGTCGGTCCACCTCCCACCGACCTGCACGCCGATCACGCGCCCGTTCGAGACGCCCGAACCGGCGCCCCAGTTCCACCTCACGTCGTAGGGCCAGCGGCCGCGGCCGTGGTCGAGCACTGCCCAGGACTGCCCCGCCGGCACCTCGCGCGTCACGCCGTCGAGCGTGAGCGTCCCGCGCGCCGGGCGCGCGACGTCCTTCACCGTGTACTGGAACCGCGTCGCGCTCCACGGCACGACGACCGCGAGCCGCTCGTGCCCGTCCGGCTGCTCCGCGACGACGTCGAACTCCGCCCCCGGGATGCGAGCGCGTAGGCGCGTGCCGCCGTCCACTTCGTCGATGTCGATCTCGAGATCCTTGGCGCGTGCCCTGGCCGGCCCCGCCTCGAGGCGCGGCGCGAGATCGACGCCCCGCGCGGGCAGCAGCGTCGCGTTGCGGGACCATGTGCGCTCGCGCACCCTGTCGAGCACCCACACCTCGTGCACCGCGGCGTAGTCGATCGACGAGACGGTGAGGGCGAGGATGTGCGTCGGGGTGATGACGTTCCAGTACTCCCAGCGCTTGTTCCGGCCGAGTCCGCGGCCGATCCCGGAGGTGTCGACCAGCGGATGCCGCGCCCACCCGATCGCGTCGGTGTTGAGCCGCCCGTTGGGGCGCGTGAGCGACACCGGCGCGGTGAGCTCTCGCTCACGACGGGAGGCCGCGGTCGTGGGCGAGGTGCGCGCGGGCGCGGTGGAATCGGCGGTCATCGGCTTCCTTGCTGACGTTCCGGTTCGGGCTCCGTCGATCCTAGGCGACCCCGCTCCGCCAGGCACAAGCGCGCCGGTGGTGAAAGCGCCGGGCTGAATCGGCCTCCGCGACGTCTCCCAGACGCCCGATCCCCGTTTCCGCCCGGCGCTTTCACGCTTCGCCCGGGTACGCGCGCCCGAACACACGAAACGCCCCGGGCGGGGCCCGGGGCGTGTGGTGATGCGAGGCTACTGCTCGATCGGCTGTGGGGTCTCGCTGCTCTCGTGAGCTTCGATCGTGTGCGGGGCATCTTCGGTCGAGACCGGGATCTTGCGCGGCTTCGCCTGCTCGCTCACCGGAATCGTGACGCTCAGCACGCCGTTGCTGTAGCCGGCCGAGATGCGATCGGTGTCGATGCCCTGGCCGAGGTTGAGCTGGCGCACGAAGCTCGCCGCCTCACGCTCGCGCGTGATCCACTTGACGCCCTCGCCGGAGGGGAGTGTGCGCTCGGCGCGGATCGTCAGCAGCTGACCGTCGACGTCGATGTCGACCGAACCGGGGTCGATCCCCGGCAGATCGGCGGTCAGCACATAGTGATCCCCGTCGCGGTAGAGGTCCATGGGCATGCGCCTCGGCCCGCGTGCGGTCTCGAAGAGGCTCGACGCCAGCCGGTCGAGGTCGCGGAACGGATCGTATGTCGCCATCGGGGTCTCCTTCTCTTCTCTGAGGGTCCGAGTTGAGTCGACTCGACTCAACTGACACCAGGTTAGCACTCGGCCCCAGAGAGTGCTAACGAGATGATCGTTCGCCCACAGCGAACAAGCGGGATGGGGCCGCCGCTCAGCGTCGCTGGAAGGCGACGAGCCCCACGAGGTTCCCCTCGGAATCGCGCACGAACGCCTGCCACTCCTCGTGCCCCGCCGGGCCGAGCGTGTCGTCCTCGTGCGTGAAGATGACGTGCGGCTTCTCGACGACCTCGGCCAGCCCGTCGAGGCGCTCGATCGCCTCGTGCACGTTCTCGACGTGCAGGTAGATGAGCGACGACGGCGCGCTTCGGTCGAGCAGCAGCCGCACGCCGTCGAGGTCGAAGAAGAGGAGTCCGGGCGGGTCGAACCTCGCCGTCGGAGTGCGGTCGAGCAGCACGGTGTAGAACTCGGCCGCCCGATCGAGGTCGTCGGCGTGCTGGGCGATCTGAACGAGTCTCACGAGGTCAGTGTGACACGGGCCCCGCCTGTCAGAGGCGTGCCCGAGCGCGATCGCCACTCCTCACGGGTTGAGCTCACGATGAGCACGGGGGATGCGGCCCTGAACGATCGGTAGCGTTGACGCCATCTGCAACGGAGGAGGCACATGAGAATCGACGGCACGACTGCCCTCGTCACCGGCGGCGCCTCGGGCCTCGGAGCCGCGACCGCCGCGAGCCTGGCCGAGCGCGGGGCATCCGTCATCGCCCTCGACCTGCCGCAGGGCGTCGAGAAGGCCGAGCCGCACGACGGCGTGCGGCTGGTGGCAGGCGACGTCACGAGCGAAGACGACGTCCAGGCGGCGCTCGACGGGATCGATCCGGATGCCGCGCTGACGCGCGATGCGGGTGGTCGGCTGGCACGAGCGTAGGAGATGATGCGGAGGTAGGACGGATGCCGCGTCGGCCGTCCTCCCTCGGGCGCGTTTCCTACCCCGATGCACCCACGTCGCGACCCCGCCGTAGGGTGGCGCCATGCACACTCGCACCGATCCCAGGCTGCAGGTCGTGACCGGTCCGATGTTCGCCGGCAAGTCCGAGGAGCTGCTGCGGAGGGTCCGACGGGCGCAGATCGCGGGACTCGCGGTCGAGGTCATCAGCCACGCCCTCGACGATCGCCGAGGCGCCGGCCAGGTCAGCTCGCACTCGGGCCTCAGCGTGCCGTCGCGCGCGGTGTCGACTGTGGAAGAACTGTCTTCGTATGCGCGCGAGGGCGACCTCGACCTGGTGGCGATCGACGAGGCGCAGTTCTTCGGCGCCGACCTCGTGCCCGCGGTCGACGCGCTCGTCGCCGACGGGCTCACGGTGGTCGTCGCCGGCCTGTGCGTGACGTTCGACGGACGCCCGTTCGAGCCGCTGCCGTCGCTCATGGCGATCGCCGAGGACGTCGTCAAGCTCACCGCGGTGTGCACGGTGTGCGGGGCGGATGCCGCGTTCCACCAGCGCCTCGCTCCGGACGACGCCGGCGACCCGAACGTCCCCACTCGTGAGCAGGTCGGCGGCATCGAGTCGTACCAGGCGCGCTGCCGGCGCCACTTCACCGGGCGCAGGGCCCGGGGCTGACGCGAACGGTCAGCTCGCGCGGACACCGCCGTCCCGCAGCGCGGCGCCGACCTCCACGAGGTGCGGGATCGCCGCCTCGACCATGCCCATCGTGCCCGTGAGCGAGATGCGGAAGTGGCGCGGCTGGTCGAAGAGGGTCCCGGGCATGATGTAGACGCCGCGGGCGGCGAGCGCATCGCAGTACGCGACCGCGTCACCGCCGGGTGCCCGGCCCCACAGATAGAAGGTGCCCTCGGGCCGTGTGACCTCGAACGAGGCATCCGTCAATGCCGCGTAGAGGCGGTCGCGCTTGCGCGTGTACTCGGCGAGGTCGATCGAGACGGTCTCGAGCGCGGGCACGGAGTACTGCATGATCGCGTCGGGGAAGCCCCACCCGATCGCGAGCCCGATGGGCATGAGCGCTTCGCGCAGCTCGTCGCGCTCAGCGGCCGGGATGAGTGGCGACAGGGCGAGGTATCCGAGCCGCTGGCCCGGGGCGAGGAGGACTTTGCCGTAGCTGTAGTCGATGACGGTCCACGGGTACGAGCCGGCGGGGCTCGCGAAGTCGATGCCGTCGAACCGGATGCGCCGGTAGGGCTCGTCCGACATGAGCCAGATACGGCGGCCGTGCTTCGCGGAAGCTTCTTCGAGCACGGCCGCGAGCGCGTCCCATGACGACTTCGGATAGACGCGCCCTGTCGGGTTGGCGGGCGAGTTCACGATGACGACCCGCGTGCGCGGCGTGATCGCGCGGGCGATCGCTTCGACGTCGAGGTCGAACGTCTCGGGGTCGAGCGGCGCCCGCACAGGAGTGAGGTCGCCCACGCGCAGCATCGGCTCGTAGCAGAACCACCCGGGCAACGGGATGATCACCTCGTCGCCGGCGTCGGCGAGCAACGCGAGCGCGAGCGACATCGCCCCGAACGCACCCTGCGTCATCGCGATGTCGGCCGGTTCGAAGTCGAGTCCGAGTTCAGCGGAGAGACCGGATGCCACGACCTCCTGCGCTTCGGGCTCGCTCGTCTTGTACGCGAACCAGTCGTCGGACTGCGGCTCGACCTGCTCGCGCATGGCGGAGACGAGCCCCGGCAGCGCGAGCTCGTGCGGATTGCCGAACGTCAGGTCGATGGCATCCGCATCGTCGATCGCCTCGATGCGGCCGAAGAAGGCCGTCACCACGTCGACCGCGAACTTCGCTTCACTCGCGCGTGCGGAGATCGTCACGAGAACCACCTCGTTCCCCAGTGCCGGATGTGCTGGTTCAGCATTGCGTCGCACGGGGTGCGCGTCAATGACCCGATCGGTCAGGGAAGCAGCGCGTCGAGTCCGAAGTACACGAGGTACACAGGCCACACCATGGCCTGCAGCAGCCCGAGGATCACGCCCCAGAACGAGCCGTCCGAGTTCGAGATGAAGTAGATGGCGGCGCCTATATAAGCCAGCAGGAAGAAGACGACCCACGGGCCGCTCGACTCCACGACCCTGACGCTGCGACTGTCTGCGGCCATGACCCCTCCTGAGGCTCGATCTCCCTCATCGTGCGGCGCGGCGAGGTGCGAGGAGGGGCCGAACGTCCCGTGGTCGGTTCTCTGTGAATCGACCTGCCGCCGGCTCGGGCGAGAATGGGATGGCTGTCGACGGTGTGGTGTCGGCGGGCCCGTGGGCGTGGGGTGAGAGTGCGAGTCCGACAGATCCTGGTGTCGTTCGTCGTGGCCGTTTCGACGGCCGTGGCGCTGTCGGCGTGTGTGCCGCAGGCGCACGTCGATGCCGGCGGGCCCTCGAAGGACTCGGATGCCACACAGTCCGCCACCTTCGTCGCGGTGGTCGACGGCGACACGATCGAGACGAGTGCGGGAACCGCTCGGCTCATCGGGATCGATACACCGGAGCGCGGTGAGTGCGGGCACGACCAGGCATCCGCTGCCATCTCGGGCGTGCTCGCACCCGGCGATCTCGTGACGCTCGAACTGCCGGTCGGGCAGAACGACCAGGACAAGCACGGGCGCCTCATCCGCTACGTCACCACTCCGGGCGGGGTCGACCTCGGACTGCTCCAGCTGGAGGCGGGCAACGCAGTGGCGCGCTACGACTCCCGCGACGGGTACCCGGCGCACCCACGGGAGCCGGACTACCACTCGTCGCAACTGGCGACGGCCGGTCCGGACGGCTCGGTCATCACGGCCGGATGCCAGGCGGCAGCGATTGCACCGCCGGCGGTCGCGGATCGCTGGTGGGAGCAGTACTCGTCGTGCACGAAGCTCAAGCGGAACGACGTGGGCGATCCGATCGGCCCGTTCGACCGGAACGACCCCGCGCAGGCGGAGATCTACGACTGGTTCGCGCACCGCACCGGGAACGGAGGCGACGGGGACGGTGACGGACTCGCGTGCGAGTGACCTTCGCGTTCGGGCGGCGGGGTGCCGAGCATCCGTCGCCGTCAATAGGCCAGGATGAGGCCCGTGCCCTTCCTCGATCCGAACAAGCCCGTGCCGGAAGGCTTCCGCACCGCCGACTTCGTCCTGCGCCCGATTCTCGCCTCGGACGTTGAGCGAGACCATGCCGCGGTCATGGAGACGCGCGACGAGCTGCGCCTGTGGGAGCAGACGTCGTGGCCTGAGGATGACTTCACCGTCGACGCGAACCGCGCTGATCTCGAAGACCTGGAGCGGCGCCACCTCGAGCGACGCGCGTTCACCTACACGGTCCTCGACCCCGAGGGAGATGAGTCGCTGGGATGCGTGTACATCTTCCCGATCGACGCGACGTTCCTGACGAAGGCGGAGGTTGCTCGGGTCGGCGACGACCGTTGGGAGGATCTCGACGCGGTGGTGTACTTCTGGGTGCGCACGTCGAGGTCGGCGTCGGGGATGGACGCCGACCTCGTCGCGGCACTTCGAGGTTGGCTCGCCCGTGAGTGGGGTTTCGAACGCACCGGATACGTCACGAACGAGCAGTACGTCCGGCAGGTCGAGCTGCTCGAGAGCGCCGGGCTGACGGTGCAGTTCGAGCTTCGTGAGCCGGGCAAGGCCGGCGCCTACATGGTCTTCGCCTGACCGCGACGTTCGGCGAACCGTGATGACGCGGCAGCGGTGAACGTCGGACTTCGTCGATCGTTCAGATCGCGAGTGCCATCTCGCCGTAGCCCATCGCGATGAGGAACGACAGCACCGCGAGCACGATCGACACGGGAACCATCGTGTACCGCTCGGGCTTGCTGCGAGAGATCGCGTTCATGACGATGCCGAGCGCGAAGTAGGCGAAGATCACCCACATCGCGACCTGCGAGAAGGCCGTAGGGAACACGTCAATGGCTCCCACGCGATCCCAGGCGATCACCGCGATCACCGCGTAGATGAGGATCGAGACCGCGCTGCCGACGCGAAGACGCGCGGGAAGAACCCGATGCTGGCCACCCCACGCGAGACGTCCGAGCGGCGCTCCGAACACGAGCAGGAGCTGGAATATGGCGAGCAGGGCGAGGACGACCGTCAGTGCGAACGCGAAGGGCACGGGAAGACCGTAGCGCGAGACGCGGACACGCCTCCGCGTCAGCGCGTGAACGTCAGCTCGTCGGCACCGGGCGGCTCGAACACCGCGATCCACTCCCTGAGCTTCGGTTCGGGAATATGAAACGCACCGGCGGGCCGGGCAGCGTTCCGGGCGCGGGTTCGTTCGAGGAGCTGCTCGGGCGAGGCATCCGCGAAATGAACCCGGAGGCCGACGCCGAGGTCGCGAGCGCGCGCTCGGAAGTCGTCGCGCTCGCCACGAGTCCAGAACCCGAAGTCGAGGATCGCATCCATCCCGAGTGCGAGCGCTCGGGCGGCCGTCTCCCACAGCAGCGCCTCGATCGCGTCGTGGCGATCGTTGTGAACTGCCCAGTCCGCGTCATCGCTGTCGTCGTGGACGTCGTTGCCGAACAGCCGGATGTGCCATTCGTCGGGGGTGAGGCGCAGAGCGGCGTGCGCGATCTCGAGCTCCCTCGCGAGGGTGGTCTTGCCGCTGCCCGGGAGCCCGACCATGAGGTGAAGCGTTGCCATGAGTGCGACGACTCTATCCGGATGCTGTCACCCCAGGTCCGCGAAGAAGCCCTGCAGGTCGGCCGCGAGCACCTCGGGCAGTTCCATCGCCGGGAAGTGACCGCCCTCGGCGTACTCGGTCCAGCGCGTGTCGTCTGAGGGGCGCATGACCTTGCGCACGGTCTCGTCCGCTCCGAACACGGCGACCGCCTGCGGCACGGTGACCTGGCCACCCCACTCGTGCGAGTGCGCTTGGTCGTAGAGGACGTGGGCCTCGGATGCCCCGGCCCGCCCGAACCACGCCGCGCTCACGATCCCGAGAACGACGTCCCGGTCGACGTCGGCCGCGGTCCAGTCCTGGATCTTCTCCACGATCCACGCGAGCTGGAACACCGGCGCGTCGACGAGTCCGTAGCCGATGGTCTGCGGGCGCGTGTTCTGGATCGCGAGGTAGCCCGAGCCGTCCGACTGGAACTGCTCCATCCGCTCGAGGATCAGTCGATCGACAGGGTCGTCGCGGTCGAGGGCGTCCGCCATGCCCGGGATGAAGGTGGCCGTGCTCGCCGCGGTCTGCGGATCCGTCGCGACGTGCAGTCCGGTCACATGCTCGGCGTCGATGCTCGCGACGAAGCCCGAGACGCCCGCGCCGATGTCGCCGGCGTGGAGACCGTAGCGCTCGTACCCGAGCCGGCGCATGAGCTCGACCCACGCGCGCGCGATGCGCGCCATCGTCCAGCCGGCGCCCGCGAGCGGGGTCGAGAACCCGTAGCCCGGAAGCGACGGCGCCACGACGTGGAACGCGGGACCCGACTCGGACTCGGTCAGCAGCTCGATCAGCCGCACGAACTCGACGTTCGCACTCGGGTAGCCGTGAGTGAGCAGCAGCACCTGCGCGTCCGGCCGCGACGAGCGCGCGTGGAAGAAGTGGATGCGCTGCCCATCGATCTCGGTCTCGAACTGCGGGATGCGGCTGAGCGCAGCATCCGCAGCCTTCCAGTCGTAGTCAGTTCCCCAGTACTCGGCGAGCTCGCGGAGCTCGCTCGCACGGATGCCGCGCTCGCGTCCCTCTGCAGGTGACTCGTCCGCCCATCGCGTGCGCTGCAGACGGTCGCGCAGGTCCTGCCACTCGGCGTCGCCTACCCGGTTGCGGAAGGGTCGAATCTACTCGTTCATCGGTCTCTCCTCAGGTCTGGATCGATGGGGTTGCCCCGAGATTAGACTTTGATGCGGAATGTTCCTTTCCGCATTCTGCGAAATGGTAGGCGGATGCTCGAAACCTCAGCGCGACTGCTGCGCCTGCTCTCCCTGCTCCAGATCCGGCGGGACTGGACCGGGCCGATCCTCGCCGAACGCGTCGGCGTGACCACGCGCACCGTCCGCAACGACATCGACCGGCTGCGACGGCTCGGATACCCCGTCGAGGCGCAACCGGGGTTCGCCGGTGGCTACCGGCTCGGCGAGTCCGCCACAATGCCGCCGATGCTGCTCGACGACGAGGAGGCCGTCGCGGTGGCGGTGGCGCTGGGCGGGGCATCCGCTTCACCCGTCGAAGGCGTGGCGGAGGCGTCGGTCAGTGCGCTCACGAAGATCCAGCGGCTGCTGCCGTCGCGCCTGCGCGAGCGCGTCGAGTCGCTGCGTTCGGCCTCCCTGCCTCTGCCCGCGCAAGGGAACCCGGTCGACCTCGACACGCTGGTGACGATCGCGGCCGCATGCCGCAACACCGAGCAGCTGCGCTTCGACTACGAGCACGACGGCGGCTCGGTGACCCGCCGCCGCGTCGAGCCCTATCGGCTCGTCGGAGGCGGCGGCCGGTGGTACCTGTTCTCGTGGGACGTCGATCGCGACGACTGGCGCACGTTCCGCGTCGATCGAATGGCTCTGCGGATGCCGGTGGGCCCGCGCTTCGCTCCGAAGCCGCTGCCGCCCGACGACGCGATCACCGCGCACGTGTCGCGCGGGATCGCGACGGCGATGTGGCGGTTCCGTGCGCGGGTGATCGCGCATGCGCCGGCGGAGCACATCCGCGCGCGCATCCCGGTCGAGTTGCGGATCGTGGAACTCGGGCGGGACCGGTGCGAGTTCACGGTCGGGTCCGACGATCCGCGGATGCTGGCGCTCTACCTCGGGATGCTCGACGTGGAGTTCGAGGTGGTGGATTCGCCGGAGTTGGCGGGGGCGCTGCGGGAAGTGGCGGAGAGGTTCGTGCGGGCCGCGGGTCGCGCCTGAGCGCCGAAACAGAAAAAGCCCCGAACGGGGCTTCTTCCGGCTACTGTCTCAACACAGTGCGCGCCCGAAGGGACTCGAACCCCTAACCTTCTGATCCGTAGTCAGATGCTCTATCCATTGAGCTACGGGCGCTCGTGCGCTCGCGCGCACAGTCGTCAAGCCTACCGCACGCCCGGCGGCTGACGAAATCGAGCCGGACGGCTGGTGTCAGGCGCCCTCGACCCCGTCGGCCAGTTCCTCCGCCAACTCCGAGACGTGCTCGCGCCGACGCCGCTGGTGCGCGGCGAGCTTCGCGAGGTCGACGAGCCTGAGGGCCTGCATCCGTGCCTCGCGCATCGTCTCGTAGTCGGGATCGAGCTCGGGATGCGCACCCTCCACCCGCAGACGACGCTGCAGGTTCGCCTCGACGTCGCCCCACGCGGCGTCGCGCGCCTTCTCGATGAGCTCGTCGATGACTTCGGGGTCGTCGGCCATCCGTCGCAGCTCCTTCGCGACACCCGCGTACTGCCTCTCGCGCCGGCGCAGATTCCGCGTGTCGCGGTCTCGGTAGTCGTGCGTGCCGTACGACTCGCTGAACTTGCCCCACGCACGCTTGCGCCACCGGTGCGTGCGCTCGGCGGCGTCCTGCTGCTCCGCGGCGAGCGACAGCACCGTCTCGCGCGCGAACTTCCGCTCGCGCTCGGGGTCGTACGGCTCGTCGTTGCCAATCGTCTCGACGAGGATGTGGTTGCGGATCGCCAGGCGCGCGGCGGCGTTCGCGATCGCGACGCCCTCGGCGATCGCCTCGGCGTGCCGTCCCATCCCGACCTCCCTCCGACGAGGGTAGCGCCCGCTTCCGGCTGCCGAACGCGAGGCGACCGCTCCCCGCCCGTCGAGATTGCGCGAGTCTCGACCTCACCCGTCGGAGGCCCGTGATTCGCGCAATCTCGGCGACATTCGAACGGCAGAGAACCGGATGCCGCGGCCTCAGCCCTCCAGCCGCTCCAGCACTCGCGGAATCACGTGCACGTCGAACAGGTCGACCGATGCGAGCGCGTCCTCGACGTGGAGCGAGCCCCAGCTGAACGCGCCCGCGAGGTAATTGACCCCCGTCGCCTCGACGACGCTCACCACCTGCTCCACGATGGAGTCCACCGAGCCGACGAAGAACAGGTGGTCGGCGACGAGCCGGCGCAGGTCGGGCAGCGGCGGCTGGTCCACGCCGTGCTGACGCCACAGCCACGTGAAGTTGTCGTAGTGGTCGACGAACGCCGCCTCGGCCTTCTGCCACGCCTCGCCCTCGTCCTCGGCGACGAACACGTGCCGCAGCACGCCGAATCGCGGATGCCTCTCGGCCGAGTCCACCGTCGCCCGGGCCTCGAAGTAGATGTCGCGCCGCTCGCGGATCACGTCCAGCCCCGGCGAGCGGAACGCGAAGCCGAAGATCGTGTTCTCTCCGCCTGCCGCCGCCCGCTGGATCGACTCGGGGTTCGACGTCGGGTACCACGTGGTGAACGAGGGCTGCAGCGGGCGGACCGAGAGCGGGAACTCCTCCCCCTCGTCATTGCGGTAGACCCCGGTCTCGAGCGCCTCGAGCACGCGCGGCAGGAACGCGTCGTACCGCGCCTGCATCTCCTCGGACGTGTGACCGAACATGCGCGCCTCGATCGGCGACGAGCCCTTGCCGATGCCGAGCTCGAGCCGGCCGTGCGAGAGGTTGTCGATCATCGCGATCTCCTCCGCGAGACGCAGCGGCTCGTAGAGCGGCACGATGTACGTCATCGGTGCGAGGCGGATCCGCTCGGTCTCGCGCGCGATCGCGGCAGCGAAGAGCCCGGGCGATGCAGCCAGGCCCAGCGTCGCCCCGTGGTGCTCGGCGATGTGGTACCGCTCGAACCGCCCCCGATCGGCCCGCTTCGCCACGGCGATGCGCTCGTCGTACGTCTGCGCGGTGCTGTGGCCACGCGCCACGTCGACCCAGTCGAACACCCCGAACTCGAGATCTGCCACGCCCTGCTCCCTGTCTCGTCGAAGGCCGTCCGCGATCGGCGACAGGAGGCGACCGTCGCCGCTGACAGCCGCTCCCATCCTGCCGCCCGCGTATCGTCTATGGCGGACCCGATTCCCATTCCTGGAAGGACCCCATGGCACAGACCTTCCGCGAGCGCAGGGACGCGCTCGCCACCCTCGGCCAAGACCTCGTGCCCGAGATGATCGCGGGGACCGTGCAGCTCGCGGCACTCGATGTCGACCTCGCGATCTTCGACGGCGTCGAGATCGTGGACGACCTCCCCTACGGGCCGCACGAGCGCCACCTCCTGGACGTGTACCGCTCGGCAGCGGGCGAGGGCACTCCGCGACCGGTCCTCATCTACGTGCACGGCGGTGGGTTCGTGCGGGGGGCGAAGGACTCCGACACGACGCCGTACTTCGCGAACCTCGGCTCGTGGGCCGTGCAGCAGGGGTGGGTCGCGGTCGTCATCAACTACCGCCTCGCGCCGCAGCACCCCTACCCGAGCGGTGCGCAAGATGTCGCGGATGCCGTCACCTGGGTCGTCGACAACATCGGCGACCACGGGGGTGACCCCTCGTGCGTCTTCCTCGCCGGGCAGTCCGCCGGTGCGATGCACGTCGCCGACTACGTCGTCGGCCACGGCGGCTACGGCACGCACGGACGCGCGCTCGCGGGCGCGATCCTCGTGTCGTGCCTCTACGACGTCGGCCGCGCGTCGCACCGCGACTTCCACCGCGCGTACTGGGGCGAGGACACGTCCCGCTGGGGCGAGTACGCGACGCTCCAGGGGCTCATCGACACGGACCTGCCGCTGCTGCTCTCGGTGAGCGAGTTCGACGAACCCGAGTTCCAGGAGCACGCCGCGCGACTGGTCGCCGAGTGGTTCGCGCAGCGCGGCACCTATCCCCCGATGCACTACCTCTACGGGCAGAACCACCTCACGCCGGTGTACGGCATCGGCTCGCCCTGGGACGAGCTCGGACCCAGGATCGCCCAGTTCATCGGGGTGAACGGGGTCGTCGAATGACGCGGATGCCCCGCCTCGAGATCAGCGGCGGCACGACGGTCGTCACCGGAGGCGCGAGCGGAATGGGCGCCGAGACCGCACGCCTCCTCGCCGCGAAGGGCGCCCGCGTCGCGCTGCTCGACCGCAACGCGGAAGGCCTCGCGGCCGTGGCCGAGTCGCTCGCGGGCGACGGGCACACAACGCACATCGTCGACCTCACCGCCGACGACGCGGTCTTCGCGGCCGTGCGCGAAGTGGAGGCGGCGCATCCGGTCATACACTCCCTCATCGCGTGCGCCGGATCGTCGATGCTCGGCGACATCGACCAGCTCACGATGGAGGAGATGCGCTGGCTCATGGACGTCAACCTGTGGGGCACGGTCAACGTCACCAAGGCGCTCCTGCCTGCGCTGCGGCGTGCGCCCGCCGCGCACATCACTCACCTCGTGTCGATCTACGGGCTCGCCGCGCCCGCGGGGCGCATCCCGTACGCGATGAGCAAGTTCGCGGTGCGCGGCTTCACCGAGGCGCTGCGGCACGAGCTCGAGCGCTCGTCGGTGTCGGTCGGGGCGGTGTATCCGGCGGGCGTGAAGACGGGCATCATCCTGCATGGGCGCTACGCGGCGGCGATCGACCCCGCAGTCGCGGAGCGTGCGGCCCAGGCGCAGGCGGCGATGTATCACACCGAGCCGGCCGCCGCCGCGGCGCGCATCGTCGACGCCACGATCAGGCGCAGGGCCCGGACGATGGTGGGGCGCGAAGCGCGTCTCGTCGACGTCCTCTCGCGGCTGACGCCTGCGCAGTACTGGGCCTTCATGCGGCGTCCGCTGCGCGACGCGATCGACACCCGCACGCCGGTCGCCTGAGGGCGACGGGGAGGGGCGGATGCGGCATCCGCAACGCCTACCAAAACAGGCGCCCGGGCACAACCCCCTGACCGCGAGAACCCACCCGCCGTAGCTTCGTACTTGCGAGAGCACAGGCCGAGATTTCCCCAGACTCTCGGCGAGCGCCGCCTCTCGAATCGGGTGCGGGCAGGCGGTCAACGAGAGGCGGTGGGCCTCGTGGAGAGCACTCCGAGGCCCACCGCCCTTCTCGCGCCTGCGGGCGATTCCCGCCGCTGACGGCGGGTCGTTCAGCCGACCGCCGAGAGTCTCCAGGACGCCTCGACCGTCTCGTCGGGGCCGATCACGATGAGCCCCGCGTCGAAGGCGTACCGGTCGGCGTTGAACGCGTCGGGCGCGCACGTCATGGGCTCGACCGCGAGGCCGGTGCGGTCGGATGCCTGGCCCGGCCGGTCGGACGTGTGCACCTGCACCCACGGGCACGCCGGGCCCCACGTCATCGCGACACCGCGGCCCGCGGCATCCGTGAGCCGGACCGTCGCATCGCCGTTCTCGTCGCGCGCGAGAGCCGTGTACGCGTGGTCGATCCTCGCCGTGCCGATCTGCCGGGGCGTGGTGTAGTCGAAGCGCTGCGGGTCGTCGGCGTCGACCGCGCGCAGCTCGGTCGGGATGAGCCGGTCGTCGGTCACCGCGAGCACCTGCGCGGCGGGGAGCTCGAGGGTCCAGTCGTCGACGCGGCCGTCGCCGGCGACGAGATACGGATGCGGCGCCGTCCCCCACGGAGCACCGGAGTCACTCCAGTTGGTGGCCTGCACAGTCTGCGTGAGACCGTCGCCGTCGAGGGCGAACTTCGTGCGCACGAGGATGCGCCACGGGTATCCGATCTGCGGCGAGATGATCGTCGCGAGCGTCACGTGGCTCGGGCCCTTGTCGACAGCCTCGTACTCGAGCCACGTCGCCAGTCCGTGCAACGCGTGGCCGCGCGCCGGCTCGGTGAGCGGCAGCTGGTGGTCTTCGCCGGCGAACGAGTAGGTGCCGTCGACGACGCGGTTCGGCCAGGGTGCGAGCGTCTCGCCGCGGTGCGACGGACGCACCTCGTCGGCGTCGAACGGCACGACGAGGTCGCGCTCCCGGTACGTGAGTGTGCGCAGCGATGCGCCGACGCTCGCGATGACGGCTTGGTAGTCGCCGGCGCGCAGTGCGTGCTGGGTGCCGGACGTGGGAATGCGTGCCATGGCGGTGTTCCTGAAGGGAGTGAGGCGGCCGACGGCCGGAAGACGGAGTTCCAGTATCGCGCGCCGCGCGCTCGTTCACGAAGGATGCGGTCTGCAGGACGGTACGACGGGGGGCGCGCAGCGCCACGACCATGGCAGGGTTTAAGAATGCGCATCGCACTCACGGGCTCGAGCGGCAAGCTCGGCACGGTCGTCCTCCGCGAGCTGCGGGCGGCGGGCCACGACGTCGTCGGCTTCGATATGGTCGGCGCGCCGGCGCCGGGGTTCGTCCGCCTCGACCTCACCGACTACGGGCAGGTCGTCGACGCGCTCGGCGGCGTGAACCGCACGGAATCGTTCGAGGCGGTCGTGCACCTCGGCGCGATCCCCGCGCCCGGCTGGCGCACCGACGTCGAGACGTTCCACAACAACATGCCCGCGACGTTCAACGTCTTCTGGGCGGCGGTGCGTCTCGGCATCCGCCGGATCGTCTACGCGTCGAGCGAGACCGTGCTCGGACTCCCGTTCGATGTGCCTCCGCCCTACCTCCCGGTCGACGAGGAATACCCGCCGCGACCCGAGTCGGTGTACTCGCTCGTCAAGACCCTCGAGGAGCGCATGGCGACCGAGCTCGTGCGGTGGCACCCGGATCTCTCGATCACCGCGTTCCGCTTCTCGAACGTCATGGTGCCCGACGACTACGCCGGCTTCCCCGGCTACGACGCCGACCCCGCGCTGCGCAAGTGGAACCTGTGGGGCTACATCGACGCGCGCGATGCGGCCCAGGCCGTCGAGCGTGCGCTCGAGGTCGCCGAGCCCGGGTTCGAGCCCTACATCATCGCCGCCGCAGACACCGTCATGTCGCGGCCGAACGCCGAGCTCGTCGCGGCGATGTTCCCCGACGTCCCGTTCACGCGCGAGGTGGGCGAGCACGAGACGCTGCTCTCGATCGACAAGGCGCGTCGCGTGCTCGGCTACGAGCCGCGCCACTCGTGGCGGGACCACGTGCGCTGAGGAACCCCCATGCCGGAAGACCCCCGTCTGAGAGCCGCCCGCTATCGCCTCGAGCGAGACGCCCGCGCCGCCGGTGAGGAGCCCGAAGACGAACAGGCGACGGATGCCCCATCCGCCGCTCCCCGCACGCCGAACGCACTCGACCGGGCCGCGTACGTCGAGACTGCGATCCAGCAGGCCATCCGGCGCGGCGAGTTCGACGATCTCCCCGGCTACGGCAAGCCGCTCGAGGGGCTCGGCGACCATCACGACCCGGACTGGTGGATCCGCCGCAAGATCGAGAGCGAGAAGCTCACCGGCCTCGGGCCGCCGGCCCTGACGCTGCGCGTCGAGCACGCCGAGCTGGAGGAGCGCCTCGACGAGCTCACCCGCGAGCAGGATGTGCGCGAGTACCTCGAGGACTTCAACCGGCGGGTCATCGAGGCGCGCCGCCAGTTGCTCGGCGGTCCCCCGGTCGTGACCCCGACCCGTGAAATCGAGGACGAGGTCGCCGCGTGGCGCGAGCGTCGCGAGGCGCGGGCAGCGGCATCCGACGACTCGCGAGAGGCCGACGACGACGCTCGCCGACGTCGTCGGTGGTGGCGCCGGGACGGCTGACTCGCGGTCCCCGAGCGCCTTTGTTTCGCGCTTGTTACGAGACGGCGAGAAAAGACTCATGTCCGGTCACCCCTGTCACGGGGCCGCTACCGTTTCGACTCGAACACACTTGTTGCGGTTCGCAACAAATGGCGCGGTGCCGACACTCGTCGGCGCCGCGTTCGCTGAACAGGGAGTCCACGTGAGAGTCAGAAGTACGATCCGCACCGTGCTGGCCGGAGTGGCGGTCTCGGCAGTCGCCGTGGGGGGCTTCCCCGTCGTCGCGACCGCGGCCGATCCAGAGACGACGAGCGCCGAGCAGCCGTTCGCGGCACACGCGCCGGATGCGCCGCAGCCGGTGACGCTCATCACGGGCGACCGTGTCACCCTCATCGACGGTCCCGACGGTGAGCCGCTCGTGTCGTTCGAAGCCGCGCCACGGGACGACGGTCGCCCCGTCTCGTACTCCACGTTCGGTCGCGACGACCACATCTTCGTCGTGCCGTCCGACATCGCCGGGCTCGTCCCCGAGAAGCTCGACCTCAACCTCTTCGACATCACTGCGCTGCAGCAGCTCTCGGCGGGCGGCGCCGACAGTCTGCCGGTGATCGTCCGAACAGGCTCTTCGGATGCCGCGCGCACCCCCTCCCCCGATTGGAGCGCGCTGGGCGTCGAGGCCGACACGGCACTCGAGTCCATCTCGGCCGTGGCGGGTGACGTGCCGGCAGAGGGCGCACCCCGGCTCGTCGAAGCGGTCGAGGGCTCTCACGCCGTCGAGAAGGTGTGGCTGGATGCCCCGATCGCCGTCTCGGACGCTGAATCCATGCCGCAGATCGGCGCTCCGGCGGCGTGGTCGGCGGGGCTCGACGGCTCCGGTGTCACGGTCGCCGTCCTCGACACGGGGATCGACACGACCCATCCCGACCTCGACGGGGGCGTCGTCGTGCTCGAGCGCGACTTCACCGGCAGCGGCACACCGGTCGACCAGGCCGGCCACGGCACGCACGTCGCCTCGATCATCGCGGGGTCGGGTGAGGCATCCGGCGGCGTTTATCGCGGTGTCGCACCCGGCGCTCACCTGCTCAACGGCCGTGTGCTGAACGCGCAGGGTCAGGGCGAGACGTCGTGGGTGATCGACGCGATGGAGTGGGCCGCGTCCAACGGCGCCGACATCATCAACATGAGCCTCGGCGTGCGCGGCGAGTACACCGACGGCACCGATCCGGGTGCGATGGCAGTGAACTCGATCTCGGAGCGATACGGCACCCTCGTGGTGATCGCGGCAGGCAATGAGGGCTCGTACATGCCCGGCACCGTGACGACACCCGGCACCGCCGATCGCGCTCTGACCGTCGGCGCGGTGGACGACAACGACGCGATCGCATCGTTCTCGTCGATCGGCCCGCGCTTCGGCGACGGTGCGGTCAAGCCTGACGTCGTCGCTCCCGGCACCGACATCATCGCCGCACGCGCCGCCGGCACGAACCCGCCGTTCCCCGTGGACGACTACTACACGTTCGACTCGGGCACCTCGATGGCCGCCCCGCATGTCGCGGGCGCGGCGGCGATCGTGAAGTCGGCCCGCCCGACGCTCTCGGGCGACGCGCTCAAGCAGGTGCTGATGTCGTCGGCGCAGCCCGCCGGCAACCCCGTCTTCTCGGAGGGAGCGGGCCGCATCTGGATCCCCGGCGCAATCGCGCAGAGCGTCTACGCGAGCTCGGGCTCGCTGTCGTTCGGCGTCTTCCTCTCACCGCGCGACACACAGGCTCCGCGCACGAAGACGGTGACCTACACGAACACGACCGGCACCGACACGACGCTCGAGCTCGACCTGACCGCGGAGCAGTCGGACGGCTCGCCCGCCCCCGACGGGATGGTGACCGCGGCCGTGGAGGCCGTGACAGTGCCCGCCTTCGGCAGCGCGTCCGTCGAGGTCACGATCGACCCGCAGGCCGGAGATCCCGGCGTCTACACCGGCGTGCTGACGGCCGCCGGAGCAGGCACTCCGCCCGTGCGCACCGTCTTGGGATACACCGTCGAGCAGAACATGTCGGTGCTGCGCATCGAGGCGTTCCAGCACGGCGGCGAGCCCGCGGGGCTCAGCAGCCAGGGAATGATCCACGGCGTCGACGACCCCGAGTTCAACCAGTTCTTCAGCTTCACCGACGGCGTGGCGGAGGTGCGCGTGCCGCGCGGCCGCTATGCGGTGCTGGGCCAGCTGCTGGACTCGGCCGGGCCGACGGCGCTGTTCATCGAGGGCTTCACGAGCTTCAGCTACGACGTCGACCTGAACACCGACCAGAAGGTCGTGCTCGAGGCTGACGAGGCGCTTCCCGTCGAGATCAAGACCGAGGAGAAGAGCCGCCCGTGGAGCCTCGACGAGACGATCATGCGCGACCTGCCCGGGCGCGGCTACCAGGTGTCGACGTCGATCTCGACGGGCATCAGCATCGTCGACGGAGGGCTCGACCTCGATCTCGCCGTGCTCACGAACCACGACCCCGACTTCGGCGCGCAGACCGTCCACACGCGGTACATCATGAACCAGCCGCTGCTCGACGCCACCGTGAGCGCCAAGGGGAAGAAGATCGACGTCGCGCGCGAGCTGAACTACGGGATCCTCTCGCCCAAGCACATCGGCGACCTCTCGGCGCCGCTCGTGCACGCGGGGACGGGCACGCCCGCCGAGCTCACGGCGGCCGGCGTGCGCGGCGCCGTCGCGCTCGTCGAGGATCGTCGCGAGCCCGACCTCAACGCGCAGGCACAGGACGCGTTCGACGCCGGGGCGGTCGCCGTGATCGTCTACGGCTCGACACCGGGAGCGTTCTTCGAGTCGGTGGACTTCCGCCACCTGAACACCATGAGCGAAAAAGTGCTGCCAACGCTGACGCTGTCGCGGGACGCCGGGCTCGAGCTCGTCGAGCTCACCAAGACCGGCAAGGCCACGCTCACGGGCACGGGCCGCGAGGACCCGGGGTACCAGTACGCCCTCGGCTACATCGAGGATGGCGATCCCGAGAGCCTCAGCTACCGCGCGGACGCCCGGAACACCGCACAGGTCGAGCTCGACGTGCGCGGCTTCCTGGACGGCGCGCGCACGATCGAGTACGCCACGATGATCGGAGGCGGCATCTACACCGGGTTCCCGTACCTCTTCACGGGGCCGCTCCCCGATCGCACCGTGTACTACTCGACGGAGCCCGACATCACCTTCCATCGCACGGTCAAGCCGGCGGAGTACCTGGGCGTTTCCCCGGCGGAGTTCGCGGGCGCGCCGCGGACCTACGAGCCGGGTCAGCGCACGACCGAGACGATGCTCGCGCAGGTGCACCACGGAGGGTTCCGGTCGTCGCCCGCGACGCCGCCGGAGGCATCCGTGTTCCGTGACGGCGACGACCTCTTCGTCGACCTGCCCTACAGGGTCGATGACGACGGGCACGCGCAGACGTGGGGTCCGGATCAGGACACGACGTCGCGGTTCCGCGTCTGGGCGGGCGATGCCCTCCTGCTCGACAGCGAGTACGCGAACGGCTCGGGACTCGTTCCGGCCGAGCAGACCGTGTACCGGATGCTCCTCGAGACGTCGCGCGACGTCGAGTGGTGGCCCCAGTCCACGGCCGTGTCGAGCGAGTGGGTCTTCTCGTCGTCGACCACTTCCGACGCCACCGTCCTGCCGCTGCTGCAGGTCGACTACGGCGTCGAGGGCCTCGACGACCTGAACTCCGACGACCGGAGGAGCGAGCTGAAGCTCTCGGTCTCGCACTAGGACGGCTCGACCGGCAGTGCGATCGAGGGCCTCGAGCTGTGGTCCTCGTTCGACGAGGGCGCTACGTGGGTGCCTGCGCGCGTGAAGAAGGGCAAGGGCGGCGGCACGTTCTCGGCCACGATCTCGTCTCCGAAGGACGTCTCGTCGGTGTCGCTGCGCCTCAAGACGTGGGACAGCGAGGGGGCGTCGTTCACCGAGACCGTGATCGACGCGATCGCCGTGAAAGACCGCCGCCCCGGCGGGCCCGGGCACGGAGGACCCGGTCACGCCGGCTGAGCCCGCATGGGACGGCGCTCACGACACCCGTCGCGCGCAAGCGCGCTCGGGAGTATCGTGAGCGCCGTTCCCGCTCATCTCGCCCGTGAGCACCCGATGAGACCCGACGAGAACGACATCGCTGTCGACGAATCGGGGAATCGAGATGGCCGAGAAGGACCGCATCGGGGACATCGCTCGCGATCGGGCGACGCGCATCGTCCGGACAGACCTGGCGGTGCGCTTCCACGCGGGATGGCGCTTCCTGCCCGATGAGGAACGGCTGACGCTGCCGCCCTGGCTCGGCGCACCCCGCCAGCCCGACATCTCCGTCGATGTCGTGCGCGGGCGCGATCTCGTCGCGCTGCAAGTCGACTTCTTCGGCGCGCGGTTCGAGACCGACGACAGCGGCAGCCCGCCCTTCGTTCGGCGCAACAGCGCGTCGGGGTCGCACGTCATGGTCGTGACGTTCCCCTACCAGCACGCGCACGAGCAGGCGCAGTACGTCACCGACACCGGCTCGCAGGGCAAGCCCATCTACCCCGACCCGATCGACCCGACCGAGACGACCGACACTCCGCCGAGCGCCCCGGCGGCGACCGTCTCAGACAACGCCGCACCGTCGATGCCCGTCGGCTACCGGCCGGCGCGCGCGAGCCGGCTCGTCTTCGCGGTCGCCCCGAAGGACCGCATCGAGTTCACCCGGGCGGGGATCCTGCGGGCGATGACCGAGCTGACGCCGGTGCTGCATCCGAACGCCGCTCCACCCGGCAAGAGCGGCACGATCGACGACTCGACCGACGGGATCACCTTCGTCTGGGTCGGGCCGAACCTCGTCGCGCGGTACACCGCGACGCGCATCCTGCTCGAGCGCCCCACCGCCGCCGACCGCCGCATGCAGCCGCCGCCCGATGCGGCCTCACCGGCCGGTGCGCTCCGCTTCGCGCAGAACCTCCGCGACGTGCGCGTGGACTCCACGCGGCTCACGATCGCGGCCGGCGACTCGCTCGGCGCGCGCGCCGAGATCCCCGGGCCGCTGCGCGACATCCTCGACCGGCCGCCGATCATCGTCATCCCCGACCGCGGAACGTTCTCGAGTCCGCCGACGAGCGAGCAGACCGCGATCGAGGCGCCCTACCGTCTCGTGATCTCGCCGTCGAGCGAGGGCCGATGGGTCCACGCGGATGCGCCAGTGGCATCCGACGACACCGCCCGCAACGTCGAGCTGTGGCACAGCCGCCTCGGCCTCACGACCCCGGCGGGAACGACGACCGAGCGCAACGACAACGACCGGCGCATCGTTCGGGCGATCTGGACGCGCGACCGCGACGGACTCACGCAGAGCGTGTGGCGCAAGAACGAAGACAGCGACCTCACCCACCCGCTGTCGACCCCGCAGGGCAACGCCGACCTGCCCTTCCGCGGTTCGCTCAACCGCGCCGACCGCCACCGCATCGTGCGCCAGACGGCCGAGCGCTGGCCCGGCATCAAGGACGAGCGCTCGGTGCGACCCGTGCGCGTCGACAAGCTGTGGCTGTCGTCGCTGGGCGCATACCTCGACCTGCACGGCGCGTGGTACACGAAGGAGTACTCGAACCTGAACCCGGGTATGCCGTCGGTGCTCGCGTGGGACCACATCGCCCCTCTCGGGCGCGACCAGTGGGTGCGCGTCGTCTACCCCGGATACCTCTATCCGCTCGGGCATCCGGCCGCCCTCGTGAAGATCACCGAGCGCCGTGTGACCCAGAACCCCGCCGTCGCCAGCCTGTACCAGATCAAGTTCCTCGTCGTGAGCGAGCCGAGCCGCGGGTACGCCCTGGCGGACTGGCCCTTCAAGAGGATCGACATCCGGCCCACGACGACGCCTCCGCTCGCAGACCCGGATGCCGTCGCGAACGACGCGTACAGCAGCATGACGTACTTCTGGCCGCAGCTCGGCGACGGATCGTTCTTCGCGTTCGACCTCGACGTGTGGGACAAGGACGATCGTCCGGGGAGCCTGCGCACCCCGCTGCTGTGGGTCGCGGAGCACTTCGACAAGCCGACGGAGGTCGATGCCGAGTACGACGGTGACGCGAAGCGCGTCGTCGCGGCGAACGGGCAGAAGTTCGCATTCACTCCGCGGTCGTCGAGCGGCGACTCGATCACGGAGACCCAGGTGCTGCGCTTCCGCGGACGCGCGGCGCGCGGCGAGTCGACGCCGTTCCTGAGCTCGGCGGACGTCGTGATGGAGGCCGCGCGGCGACTGTCGAACGTCGGGTCGATCCGCATCGTGTACAACCAGGCATACCTCGCGAACGGGCTCGGCGAGAGTCCCGGCGACGCGAACGTCGGGCAGTTGTGGGCGAACGTGCTGCTCCCCGAGGCGAAGACCGCGATGCAGGGCGCCCTCGACCAGACCGTGTCCCTGCCGTCGGTGTCGTTCGGCACGCCGTCGGCCGGAAGCGACCGCGCGGGCGGGTTCGTCACGCCCGACCTGCCGATCCGCGGCCTGTCCACTCTCACCGGCGCGGTGGGCGACCCCTCCAACATGGAGAAGCTCGAGTTCGACCCGCAGGAGTTCTTCAAGGGCGCGTTCCCGAAGCTGTTCGGCCTCGTCGACCTGTGGGAGCTCATCGAGAACGTCACCGACCTCGCCAACATGCCGAGCCTCGCGGGCGAGGCGATCGAGGCGGTCACCAAGCTCGTCGACGACATCGAGAAGCTGATCCGCACGCTCCAGGACGTCGTCGCGACCGCACCGGCGGATGCCGCGAACGCCGCCCAGGCGGCGCTCACGCCCATCGAGACCCTGTTCTCCGCGATCGGCGATCTGTTCAGCCCGAGCAATCCCGACCCTGTAGGGACGCGGATCCAGAAGCTCGCGGACGCCTTCGAAGATGTGGCGGATGCGCTCGCGGCGGTGCCGACGACGCATCCGCTCATTCCGCCCGTCGTCCGAACGACGCTGGCCGGTCTCGTGTCAGCGATCGGCACGGCCGCCCGCGCGACGGACATGATCAGTCAGCTCACGCGTCTGCTGGAGACGTTCGAGCCCGGGCGGCTGGAGGCGTCGTTCCGCTACGACTTCCACCCGAAGCTCTTCACGCACTGGCCGAGCGCGAGCTTCACACTCATCGAGCTGCCGCCGGACGGCTTCACGCTCGCCGTCGAGGGGCGCGTTTCGGGCACCGGCGACGCGGCGGTGCGCGCCATGGCGGAGATCCGCGGCCTGACGCTGCACCTGTTCGGCAAGGAGGACCAGAACGCGGCGCCGCTCGTGCGCATCCCGTTCGAGAACATCTCGTTCATCGCGGGCACCGACGGCAAGGCCGAGGTCGACGTCAACCTCGGCGAGATCACGTTCCTGGGAGTGCTGAGCTTCGTCGAGGTGCTCAAGGACTTCATCCCGCTCGACGGATTCAGCGATCCGCCCTTCCTCGAGGTGGACTCCTCGGGGCTCCAGGCGGGATTCACGCTGCCGATCCCGAGCGTCTCGGTCGGCGTCTTCAACCTGTCGAACATCTCGCTCGGCGCGGACGTGCAGGTGCCGTTCCTCGGCGAGGCGCTGAGCTTCGGGTTCAACTTCTGCACCCGCGAGCGGCCGTTCAACCTGTCGGTGATGTGCATCGGCGGCGGCGGGTGGTTCCTCATCCGCCTCAACCCCAAGGGCCTCACCGTGCTCGAGCTCGGGCTCGAGGCGGGCGTCATGCTCGCGGTCGATTTCGGCGTGGCATCCGGCTCGATCTCGGCCACCATCGGCGTCTACATGCGCCTCGAAGCCGAGAAGGGCCAGCTCACCGGGTACTTCCGGCTGCGCGGCGAGGTCGACGTCCTCGGTCTCATCTCCGCGTCGATCGAGCTCTACCTCGAGCTCACGTACCACTTCGACTCGGGCAAGATGATCGGCACCGCGCGGCTGACGATCGAGATCTCGGTGCTCTTCTTCTCGGGCAGCGTGACGATCGAGTGCACACGACAGTTCGCCGGGTCGAAGGGCGACCCGTCACTGAGAGACCAGCTGCTCGAACCCGACAACACGGCTCCCGCGTGGGACGAGTACTGGCGCGCGTTCGCGCTGGAAGGAGCGTGACGTCATGGTCACGGAGCACCTGATCTCGCTCGCACTCCCCTACTCGACGCGCAGGAACGACGCCTTCCACGTCTCGGTCTTCGTGACGCCGAAGCTCGAGGGCGATGCCGCGAGCGAGGCCGGCCCCGGCGGCACGACCCTCTCGGACTTCGCCGTCTTCCCTCACTGGGCGAAGGCCGTGCGCGAGTCCCTCACGGTCGAGCTGCGCGACGACACCGGCTCGATCGAATGCAGGCCCGTGCTCGATCCCGTCGACCCGGATGCCTGGGATGCCCTGTTCCCCGGCACGACGCCCGTGCGCGCGAACGCCGTGCCACCGCTCGCCGATCGCCGTTGGCGGTCGTTCGACGCGCAGCTCGTGCACGACACCGGCAAGCTCGTGGGCCTGCTGACCTCGGTCTCGTCCGCGGTCGATCCTCCCGAGCCCGGCTCGCACACGCTGGGGCAGCTCCTGGTCGGCACGCTGCGCGAGTTCAAGATCCTCACCGGCCGCACCGGCATCGGCGAGGTCGACGACGAGCGGTGGACGCAGATCTTCGACGAGGAGATCGGCGAGGGCAGCGATCGCAAGGGTCCGCGCGTGCCGCGCTCGAGCAGCGCGCCGACCGGCATGTACGGCGTGCTCACCTCGCTGCACGAAGTGCGCCGGTACTACGACCGCCCGGAATCGAAGACGGACTACAAGGCGGTGCCGGATGCGCCCCCGCCCGATCCGCTCAAGCCGAAGGAGCCCGAGTTCCACGAGCGCGTCGCGACGGTGGGCGACCACCCCGTGCTGCTGCGTCGGCTCGGCCTCGTCATCGACCTCGTCGTGACGGACGTCAACCGGCTCAAGAAGTCGCAGTGGCTCAGCGCGAAGCTGTCGATCGACGTCGGAGGCGGCACCGTCGTCTCGGCCGCGCCGCGCGTGCGCTGCGAGGCCGTCGCCGACGGGGCGCTCGTGACGGTGCCCGCGACGCCCGAATGGATCAAGGGCGCGATGGCGCTCGGCGACACCGACCGCTTCTCGGTGCTCGACACGGATGCCGACGGCACGGCCATCAAGACCGAGCAGTACCTGCGCGTGCTGCCGCGGCTCATGCTGCGGCAGGCGAACCGCGAGCCGGTCGACGCGGCCTCGCCGGGGCTCCGATCGCAGGGATTCACGATCGCGCGGAAGGGGCAGGCGAAAGCGCTCTTCGACCGACTCGGACGACAGCAGCAGCTCGAGCAGCAGTTCGGGACGCCGACGCCGCCGCGCGGCGGCGGCATGCTCCTCACGAGCGAGGACGTGGCCCGCGGCATCCGCGTCGAGGTCTTCGACGCGACCGACGGAGAGTGGCGGTCCGTGCACGAGCGGCACACCGTGGCTGAGATCGTCGAACTGCCGAAGCCGCTCGACCTCGGAGACGGGCACGGGTTCGCGCAGAGCGCGCCCGCCGAGGAGTCCATCCCGGTCGGTGAGCCCGTCGAACCGCCGCCGGTCAACGTGCACGAGGCCGTGTTCGGGTGGGAGGGCTGGAGCCTCTCGGTGCCCAAGCCCGGCAAGCGGGTACGCAACGAGCTCGTCACGCAGCCGGACGGGTCGCAGAAGCTCGAGGAGATCGTCGAGCCGCCGCCGACGGCGGTGCCCGTCGACGCGACGAACCCCGTGGGGTTCACGCACACGATCGTGCCGAAGTCGCTGCCGCGGCTGCGCTACGGGCGCGATTACGCGTTCCGGGCGTGGCTCGTCGACCTCGCGGGGAACGTGCGGCCGCCCGCGCCCGCGACGTCATCGGGTCCGTCGGCCCCTGGCACGGGCGGAGGCCCGCTGACCGCGGGTGGAGCCCAGCCGGGCCGCCGCGTCGC